>CAYPXN010000022.1:0-16970 GCA_964414715.1 uncultured Pseudomonadota bacterium
CGGATCTTTTAAAACATCCTTCTCATAATTATTTTGAAAGGAACGAAAAGCAGAATCAAAAAATGCAAAATTACTCCAGTCTCCTTCCGTCATCGCCAAATAATGGAGACTATAAGACTGAAAATTACCCTCACCATCCCAATCAGGTAAAGCCGCATAATAGGTCATCAAACCCAAAGCGACCATATCCTTGTCAAATTTCATTTTGGATTTTACAACTTCGGAAGGATTTCCCCCATTGGGTTTATATTCGATACCTGCAAGAATTCCGCGGATCTGATCTTCCGTGGATCCCAAATCAATCTGAATTTTCTGACAAGGTTCCGAAGAGGGAAGCCACTGATCTCTACTGACATGTTGACGGGGAGAATCTTGGATACTTAAACCAAAAACATCAAGCGTATCATCTGCCTGAATACTGATATGAGGATTCGGAGATAAGAGTTTTTTTACCTGGTCTGTCCACGACATGCGCTGTGCCCTTTTAAAAATATAGAATTTCTATTGAGTAGCCAGCACAGCCCTTCTATTGCCTTTGGGCTTTTCGGACATTGCCCAAGAATGTTTCGTCTTTTATGTAAAAGACGTCAAAAAATATCCTATCCTATTGATTTATATGAAAGATTAATATCGATCTCGTCGTTTATTAATCAGGACAGATTTAGGTTTCTCAGAAAGCTCGGAATGATCTTCTTCATCGGGTTCGGATGAAAATGCCTGACTTTCGGATCTGTTTGCTTTTGGGGGTTTGTGAGAATAAAAAATATAACGAAGGAGCTTTCCCCCAAAGATTTTTTCAAGCTGAGCAGGCGTGGTGAGTTCCGCCAAATTTCCATGCTTATCTGCCACACTTACAGAGTCCAATACCATTCGTAAAGTTCTGCCATAAAAATCATGCTCCGCACGTGAAAAATACAAACGGCAATCATAATTAAGATTAGGCAAAATAGTGGCACACTTTGCCTGCATAATATCCACCAACACATCATCAAGATAAATTTTGAAGAAAATCTGAAAACTATTCGGATCAATACCAATGTCCTGATCGGTTGCGGTTACTCGAAAATACACATAGGTCCAAGCTCGACTGTGGCGCATATTCATTTCATTTTCGAGAGGAACCCAAGACTCAATCTTTTCAATCACGGGAGGGGTAACATCTTTTACAGGAGAAGCAACCTCGACCAATCCTTTGGGTTTAAACTGATCAAGATGATCTCTTAAGAAAATACTATGACCCGAAGCCAAAAGCAAATTCAGGTCGACAATATGATACTTACCTGCAGGAGTTCCCAGCGGAATTGTAAACTTCCCAGTATAACAAGTTTGTGAGTTGGGATAAATAAGGCCTTTTTTCAGTTTGGATTTTACCTTGAGCTTCTGTGGATTTTCACCCTCTCCCTCAAGAATCATCTCAACCTGACGAAGAGACTTGAGTGCTTCTGCAATATCGGGAACCTGCGCGTTCAACTGGAGACAAAAATAACCATTACTCTCTTCCACCATGTGCACCGATTCTCCCTGAGTGGCAGGTTTTTTCTTGTCGAGGTAAAATGAAATGGATCCCAAATCAGAACTTGCAAGATTGGGCCCCGGATTTGATTCTTGGGAATATACGAAATCACCTTTCACCAAAAGAACCAAAACAACAAAAAGAAAAAATAATCTTCTCATTAAAAATGAGATACAGAAGGAAATTGTTTTGGGCAATGAAATTCTAAAAAACAATGCGCTGCTCAAGGAAGGGGTTTTCTCGAACAGCGCATCTTGTTTTTTTTGGCCCGAAGACCAAAGCTTTTAATTTTTTATAGGGTGGGGAAATTTCGTATACCCCCAGTCAGTCACAATCACTGACAAATTAATTATCGAAGCACACGCAACATTAGTTGTCTAAATGATTATATTTTTCAAATAATTTTAATATTATAATATGATGATTTTATTGGAAATTTTTATAAAAACGAGATAAACAAAACATTTAACATACTAATATATATCATTAATTTTAATTAATGTTTAGTATGTATATAAATTTAAATTATTAACATTATGCGATCTGGTGGGCAAAAACAAGCTCTTCATCCAGAATGGGAGACTAAAGCTGAAATGTACTATTAGAAATGGGGTTTCAAGATGACGAGCAAAACAATCACTATCAATAACAGGGTCGGAACTTCATTAATCCATCGGCAAGCCTTCTCAGAAAGGAAATAATTTCCCTTTCTAAACTTGCGGAAGGTTATCCCGGAAAATATTTGGTAGCCCATCAACAACAGCACCGCTCCCAACTTGGCATGAAGCCAAGACTGTTGAAGAAGAGCCGGATTCAAAACAAGCATCCAAATTCCAAATCCAATGGTTAAAGTCATGGCAGGATGAGAAATCATGTAGAGAAGTTTTTTCTCCATGATCGTATAAGCTTCCGTAATTTGGGTTTGGTCTTTATGTTTTACATGATAAACAAAAAGTCGAAAAATATAGAAAAGACCGGCAAACCAAGCCACCATGAAAATGATATGAAAAGATTTTATCCAGAGATATAACATACTAAAAGCTTTAACACTAACTCCCAAACACTGACAACTGCAATTCCATGTCACTTCACTTTATCAGCGCTGAAAACATTCGCAAACCTTTACAGGGAATCCTGGATTCATTAGTCGACCTCCATATTTCCCATCGATTGGTGGATGATTTTTTAATTCTCTGTCCCGACAACATTTGCAGTGAAGATCTCCAAAATCAACTTCTTCAAAATCCAAAACTGGGTTCCGTTCTTACAGGACAAAGCATCTTAAGCCTCAAACGTTACATCGAAAAATATTGCGATGAACTTTGGCCTCAAAGCCGGAAAGCCCCCTCTCATATATTAGAAAGTTTACTCAAAAGCATTCTGGCTAAAAATTTAAGCGCTCCCTACTCAAAACTATCTTCCGAAAGTTTGATTCAACTTCTCATATGTTTTCGGGAGGAATTTTTCCCCTCTTCCGCGCTTTTACAATTTTTAGAATCCTTCGATCCGGAACTTGCCCGAGAATGTCTGGCCTGTTTCAATGAATACCAAACTCAAATGGATCAACAAGATTATTTGAAAGATTTTCCCTGGCAATTACAGGAAGTGTTGAAAAATATTTCTGAACAAAAATCCGAAAAACTGAAAAACATTCGTAGAATTTAC
This sequence comes from uncultured Pseudomonadota bacterium, assembly GCA_964414715.1. Lineage (GTDB taxonomy): Bacteria > UBA10199 > UBA10199 > JADFYH01 > JADFYH01 > CAYPXN01. The sequence goes on from CAYPXN010000022.1 coordinate 3,179, forward strand.
TACCTTGGTTTCACCGACTTTTCTCCGATGCTCAAAATCTGGCTTCAAACCTTAAACAAAGCCTATCCTAATATTGAACAAATCATACTCATTCAAAAACCCAAGGGAATAGACACACAGGATTATTTTACTCAGGAACTTGGAGAAATCCCTTCCGAGCTTCACGAATTTAAGGAAAGTAACTTTCCCTCCCCTTCCCTCTGTGAATATGCGGGAATATTTGATGAAGCCTCAGAGATCATACATAAAATCATTCATCGAATCCAAGAAGGTCAAGCAGCCTCCACTATTGCCCTGTTTCTTCCCCAAAATACTTTTTTAAAAGCCTATTTCGAAAAGCAGTTTTTCAAACTGGGCTTATCATCTAAAAGCAACATTCTTAAAGAGCTTTCACAATTTTCCATCATACAGGAGACTTTTCGAAATTCCTTTTCAGAAACTTGGGAAGCCACACGATATTTTCTCAATGAAGAAAGAAAAAAACTTCCTAATGTTTCAGAAAAAGATGCAGAAAATCTAAACGCATTGGAAACCTGGAAAGAAAATCTTGAAGAAATACTGTTTTACCTGGAAGAATACCCTTTTCTGGAAAAATATATTCCCTCACCACCCACTATCGCAAAAAAACAAATCATTACTTCACAGGAGAGGCCTCACGAAGGCATACAAATTCGCTCTCTCAATCGTATCGGCCTTCAGGAATTTGAATATGTTTTCATTCCACAATTAAGCGAAGATCATATTCCCAAGAAACCCGACAGATTTTTCGGTTTTCCCCTACCCCACTTCGACAAAAAACTTTCTCATCAAAGATCCCTTTTTCAACATCTCCTGAATGCGGGAAAAGAAATTCATCTCAGTTATTCGAAAACAGGATTTCAGGCTGAAGAAAAATCAGCCTCTCCCCTCATTTTGGATTTCAAAACCGAGGAACAGAACAAAAATGCAAATCCACTCTGGATTTCACAGCACTCAGACAACATTTCTGAATCTTTAGACGTGGAAATTCAAAGACTGGAAGACATTCGTTACCAATACAAACATGCTGCCTGGATTAAAAATCCAAACGTCCTTCAAAAACTTCGTCAATGGATGGAACAAAAATCTTTTTCCGCCTCGCGACTCGAAAATTATGCCCAGTGCCCCTTCACCTTCTATGCTCAATCTTTACTAGGAATTGACATTGAAGAAGAAAAATCTCTTGAAGGAGATGCCCGAGAGCAAGGAAAATGGGTCCACCAAGTTCTTGAAAACTTTTTTTCCAAAAACATCGATCTGCTCAAAAATGCGGGAACAAACCCTCAACTCCGAGAAAATATTCTCAATCAGGTCAAACAAGATATAGAAGAACTAAAAAACAGTTTCCTAAAAGAAAAAGACTGGATCCATCCAACTCTCTTCGAGGATTTCAGTGAACGGGTCGCAAAAAGTACCCGTGAAATCCTTCATAATTTTTGGCAACAATGGGACAATAAAAAAGAAGGACCTTTACTCATCCCGCGTTTTTTCGAAAAAGATTTTGGAAATCAGGAAAGTCTGACTTTTAAAAAAGCCGCTCTCCCTCCCCTTAAACTCAGAGGAAGAATTGACCGCATTGATGTGACAGAAGATGAAAAAGCTTTTGTTACCTGGGATTACAAAACGGGCGAACTCGGCCAATTCAGCTCGGATGTCAAAAACTTCAAAAAACTTCAGCTTCCACTCTATCTGTTGGCCGCATCAAAAATGAAGGAACTCTCAAACAAGGAGGCCCTCGCTTCTCTTGCCCTGGGATTAAAAGAGATGACCCGCAACCAGGGAATCGCCAGAAAAGACAAGGCAAAACTTCTGGGTATTCATAGTCGTGCAGGGGCATTGCTCGGTGAAGAAGAATGGGAAAATTTTTGGAAAGATTTTGAAGTTAAAATTCTGGAATATTTTGAAAACATTTATCAGGGCGACTTCCGGACAAGGCCCGATCCCTGTTCGGAATTTTGCGAATACCAAACAATTTGCAGGTATCATGACCGAAAAAAAGCTTAACCAGAACCAGGAAATTGCCGCGAAATACATGGGGGATGCCCTCTGCATTCTTGCCAGTGCAGGCTGTGGAAAAACCACGGTTTTGGTGGCCCATTACCTCGAGCTTCTCAAGCAGAAAAAATTGAAACCCTCTCAAATTGTGGTCACCACTTTTTCAGAAAAATCTGCGGCAGACATCAAAGAAAAATTCCTCAAAGAATTGGAATCATTTTCAGACAAACAGCTCCTAGACGAATTTCTCCAGGCTCCCATTTCAACTTTGCATGGTCTGGCAGGTAGAATTCTGAGAGATTCTTCCCTGCTTCTGGGCATAGAACCCAACTTCCAGGTTTTAGATGAAAATGAATCAGCCTATCTCAAAACGCAGGCTCTTCAGACAACACTCCATCGACTTCTCCAAAATTCATCCCAGGAACTTCTCATTCTTCTCAAGGCCTACGGATGGAACAAAATCGAAAACGAAATTTTTAGAATGTTGCAAAACTGGCCGGAATGGAAAAATATTTTCAGCTCCACCTTGACTTCCCATTCTTCTGAAGAAGACAGTTACAAAGCTGCATTTCAAAATTTATTTCTGGAAATATTTTCAAACTATGAAGAACTCAAGAGAGAGAGAGAATCTTTCGATTTTAACGACCTGGAAGAAAAAGCGATCGAACTCCTCCAAAATAATCCCTGGGTAGCCAAACATTATCAAAAACAGTGGAAAGCTTATCTCATCGATGAATTTCAGGATACCAGCTCACGTCAAGATCTGCTTCTCTCTCTTCTACTCAAACTCAACGAGGAAAACAATTCGCTTCCCAAAGTTCATTTGGCAATCGTGGGAGATCCCAAACAATCCATTTACGGATTCAGAGGGGCCAAAAATCATATCTTTGAAAAATACCAGGAACTCATCAAGCAGCAGGGCGGTCTGATCGTTACGCTATCTGAAAATTACCGAAGCCCTGCCCCGATTTTGAATTTTGTAAACAAGCTTTTTGAAAAAGTCTTTTTGAACTACTCCGCACTTCAAGGCCCTCGGGAAACATCACAAGCTATTGAAGTACTCACAAGCAGTGAAGAAATTGAAAAATTAAAGATTGATGAAAAAAGACGGCGAGAAGCGGAAGTCTTTGCAAAACGCATTGCCGAACTATTGAAAGAAGACGCCCAGGCCCGGGAAATATTTCTTCTCTTTCGCTCCTCAAGCTCGATACCCATTTATCTGAAGGCCTTCAGAGATATAAAACTGCCCGTTTTCATAAAATCCGGGGAAAGCCTTCTTCAAAGACAGGAAATCCAAGACCTCTTGCATGCCATGCGTGTTTTGCTGGAACCCCATCATGCACTTTCCTGGATAGGGCTTTTAAGATCTCCGGCATTCAACCTCAGCGATGAAGACTTGCTGGAATACAGTTTGGATCATCAGCAAAAAGCGGACTGGTCCCAAATTCATCCCCTCGCTCAAAAAATTACCCATCAAAATCCGAAACAAAATCCGACCGAATTTTTGGAATGGTGGTTTGATGAAAGCCAGATCATCTCCCTCTATAGCGCAGATGCCAGACTTCAAAGCAAGGCCCAGAATATTTTACAATTCTACAATTTGTGCTTTGAGTGGGAAACAAAGCATCAGGGAAAACTCAAAGAATTTGTGGATGAAATGGATCTTCTCATCCGTGAAAATATCAAAATCAACGCACTGAGCGACCAACTGGGAAGCGGAAATAACATTACCTTCATGACGATCCATCAATCCAAGGGCTTGGACTTACCCATCGTATTTCTCCCGGATCTCAAAGCTTCATCCCAGCACAGCGAAAGCAAGGCCTTGATCTGTCGTTCTGAAAACAAATGGGGATTAAAAATTCCTATTCAAAAAGAAGGACTCAAAAAACATGTCATGGCAAGCGAAGCCTTTGAAGAAAATTTGGCCAAAATCTATTTTCAGCAGGAAGAAGAGGAAAACCGCGTCTTATATGTAGCCTGTACGAGATCCACAAAAAAGCTGGTCTTGGGTTTTCTTCCCAAGGCTCCTGAAAAATTAAAGGAGAATTTCCCTTTAAATGCCCGACATCTTTTGCAGGATGTCTGTTCAGGTCTAAACGGAATCTACTGGCTTTCATCTGATGAAAGCAAAAAAGATATAATTCCCATTCATCAGGATTTTTCTCCCACCCGGATAGAATCCTTTCCAAGATTCCAGCAAAACAATCTTCTTCGATTTGCCGTCACACAACTCGAAACTTATTTACGTTCTCCACAAGAGTATCACGAACGTTATGTTCTCAACATTTCAGCAGAGAGCTCAAATCCAATCGAAAAATTCCGTAAAAAATCGGGTTTTAGTGCAATTGAAAAGGGACAAATATTTCACCAAGCCCTCTGCACTTATGCAGAGAATCCCAAAACTCCAAACATTATTCAAAATCTCACTGCAAAACATTATCGAAGCTCAAAACAGGATAAGGAAATAAAGCCCCTGGAAGATCTCTTTCAACAATGTATCAGAACTCCCGCTCTCAGAGACATTCTCCATGCAGAAGAAGGCTATTCGGAAATTCCCTTCAAACTTCTTCTGGATTCTTATGTCATTCAGGGAGCCATGGACCGATTGGTAAGGAAAGGATCGGAATGGTGTGTGGTGGATTACAAAACACACAATACGACATCCGCTCATCTTCCCCCCAAACAGGAATTTGAATTTCAACTCAAAACCTACTGTTTGGCCGCAAGCAAAATGCTCCACAAAACCGTGGAAAAAGCCCAAGTGTATTTTGTAATTCCGCACAAAACACATGACTATTTTTTTACAGAAAAGGACCTGGACGCGCATGAAAACTTCCTCAGGAATTTGATGCAAGAAATCAATACTTTCATATATACTAGTCAGGTTAATAAAAACTATGGACTTACAAGTACGACAAATACTGGATTGGTCGGGGGAACCCGAACAGGCAACACGAGACTTTCATGAATTCATGGAAAAATATCGTGCTGCCTCCGGAAAAGATTTTGATCTCGAACCGGTAAATGCCAAAAGACTTTTGAGTATTTTTGGAAACTCCCATTTTCTCACCCACTTTCTTTTCCGTCATCCCCTTGAAGCAGACAAAGTGGTGGAATCCAATTGTATCGAAACCGATAAAAAAATCGGGGATTATCGCGAAGAACTGGCTCCTCTGCTCGCTCAAAGAAAAAATTTGGACATTCATCATTTCGGCAAAAAAATCCGTCATTACAAATACGGGGAATATCTCCGCATGAGTGCCAAGGATCTTTCGCAGGCTGCAAATATGGAAAGTATTTTGGCTGAGATTTCCGACCTTGCCATTGCCCTCACCGAAACCTGCTACCAGTATTTTTATGAACAACTCTGCGATCAACATGGAAAGCCTTACAACGCTTCAAAACCTTGCGGATTTAGTGTGATTGCCCAGGGAAAACTGGGTGGACGGGAGCTGAATTATTCCTCGGATATCGACATACAACTGGTCTATGACAGCAATGAAGGAAAAACCCAAAACTCTGATCTCTCCAATCATGAATTTTATACAAAACTTTCCGAACAACTTCTTCGATTCATGAGTGAAAAAACGGAAGACGGTTTTTTATACCGGGTCGACATGAATCTGAGACCCGAGGGGAAAAATGGTCCTCTGGCGAATTCTTTGTTGGGCATCGAACAATATTACGAAAGCTTTGGAGATGAATGGGAAAGACAAGCGCTCATCAAGGCCTTGCCGGTTGCTGGGAATCCTGAAACCGGCAAACAATTCATTGAAATTATTTCTCCCTTTGTGTGGAGAAAAAGTTTTGACCTCTCGTCCATCGAAAAACTGAAAAACATCAAGACTCAAGTTCACGATTCCCTCAAAAAATCCCTCAACCAGGGATACAACGTCAAGTTGGGAATAGGCGGTATTCGTGAAATCGAGTATTTTATCCAGATCCACCAACTGCTCTATGGTGGACGCTATCCGGAACTTCGCATTCAAAATAGTCTCGAAACCCTGAAAGTCCTCGACAAACTCCAACTCGTTCCCTCCCGCGATGCAATCCAGTTGCGTGATGCCTATTTATTTCTCAGACGTGTGGAACATCTGTTACAGATGGTGAATGAAGCCCAGACTCACACCATTCCCAATTCAGCACAGGAACAAAAAGCTTTGGCTCGAAGAATGGGTTATTTTGAAGAAGATAACGAAGAAGCGAGACAACGCTTTTTGGACGACCTCATTCGTTACAACAACTTTGTAGAATCCACCTTCAAAAATCTTTTTGAGAGTGAGGCCGTATGAACGAAAAATTCATGCTCGAACTCAATGATCTTTTGATGGAAGCTCCGGACCTGGAAGCCAAACTCGAATGCCTGAGAATTTTCAAAAACGATCATTTCAAAACTATCAAGTCTGCAGACTTGGCAGGAACCTTGCCACTTCCCAAAATTTTTTCCGAACTTTCTGAAATTGCAGATACTGTCCTCAATGCAGCTTTACGCATTGCCGAGGTCGAGACTTCTAAAACTTATGGTTACCCCACTTTTATCGATAACGATGGAAATCTTCTCCGTTCTGAATTTGCGATTGTTGCTATGGGAAAACTCGGTGGCAAAGAAGTGCATTACGGATCTGATCTCGATCTTATCTTCCTTTACACGCGCAATGGAGATACAGAAGGACGAGAAGTTATCAGCAATCGAGAATATTATGCCAAATTGGTCCAAAAAATGATTTCGTATCTTTCCGTTCACACCCTGAGGGGTTACGCCTACAAGGTAGATACCCAACTCCGCCCTTCAGGTAACCAAGGACCTTTGGTCTCAACCCTAGATGCTTACGCAGACTACCAGCGCAACATGGCACAAATTTGGGAAAAGCAGGCACTCCTTAAAGCACGCTACGTCTGTGGTGAAGACAGTTTTGGTAAGGAACTCGCCGAGCAATTTCATCAATTTATTTTTTCTACCGACTTTCCCACAAATCTCAACCAGGAAATTCATCACATGCGTATGCGTATGGAAAAGGAAATCGCCAAAGAAAATCCCAGACGGCTTCATTACAAACTGGGAATGGGTGGTCTGGCGGATATCGAATTTTCCATCCAGTATCTACAACTCAAAATGGGAAAAATATTTGATAATATTCTCGTAGCCAATACTTTGGAAGCCATTGAACGCATGGGAGAAAGAGACATTCTCAAAAAGAATGAATATGAAACTTTCAAATCCGCCTATCTCTTCTATCGACTTTTGGAAATGCGTATGGAAGTGCTCTTTGAACTGAAAGAAGGTTATCTTGACCCCAAAAGCGATTTGCTTGAAAATCTGGCGGAAACCATGGGAGAAAGCTCTCAAGACCTGCTTCTAAAAAAATTCGAAGATTATCGAAAAAGGGTTCGACAAACATATCTTCGAATCATGCAGATATTCGAAGTTTAATAACAATATAATGTCATTGCGAGTCCAAAGGACGTGGCAATTCAGTACACTTGAAAGATAGCCATATCGTTTCACTTCTCGCAAAGACATTCAAAAAACATGAAATTTCAAGAAATCTACAAAAAATTCCAAGAAGATGAAACCAAACTCGATCGTTATTTTGAGGAAGAATTCAAAAAGACCCCTCCTCTCATCTATCTCTCCACGGATCTCAGACACTCGGGTTTTAAAATTGCCGCTGTCGACACCAATCTTTTTCCGGCAGGCTTTAATAATCTTTGCAATTCTTTTACCCATCTTGCTTCCCAAGGTTTTTTTCTCTACTTCGACAAATATTTTCCCCAAGCTAAAAAAATTCTCCTCTATATCGAAGCTCACACTCGAAATCGTTTCTATTTTGAAAATGTTCTGAGACTTTCAGATATTATCAGCAAAAGTGGCCGGGAAGTTCGTGTTGCAACCAGTTCCGGAGATTATCCGGAAGATCCAAGCTCTCTTACGCTGGAGGGCAAAGGGAACATTCTGCTCTATCAACTGAAACGCGAAAACAATAAATGCAAACTTGCTGATGGTTGGATTCCGGATCTTGTCATTTCCAACAACGATTTCTCATCGGGCCTTCCCGAACTTCTTCAAAACATAGAACAAACAATCCTTCCCCCTCCTCAACTAGGATGGCATCAACGTAAAAAAAGCAGTCACTTCTTTTTCTATGATGAAGTGGCACAAGAAGTTGGCAATATCCTCGATTTGGATCCCTGGCTGATTTCCACCTATTCGACTTATGAAGCGGATGTAAATTTAACCGATGAAAACTCTCTGAAAAGACTCGCCCAGAAAGTCGATGACATTCTTCAAAAAATCCAAAAGAAATATGCGGAATATAATATTTCCAGCATGCCTTATGTCTTTGTAAAAAATGATTCTGGAACTTACGGGATGGGAATGGCTTACTTCACCAGCGGTGAAGAAATTCTCAATATGGGTCGCCGCATGCGCTTCAAGCTCGGCTCTTCTAAAGGTGGAAATGCTGTAGACCGTTACATCATCCAGGAAGGAATCGTCACGGCAGATTTCTACAGCGGCTATCCCATTGAACCCGTCATTTATATGGTGGGCTCTCAGGAAATTGGCGGATTTTTCAGGATCAATGAAGAAAAAGACGAGTGGAGCTCACTCAACACCAAAGGCATGGCTTTTTCTTGTCTCTGCTTACACAAGATGGATGAACCCCACGAAGGACCTTTTATTAATTGTATGGAGAAGGCACACCTCGTAAAAACGTCCTTCAAGATTGCAAAAATTGCCGCGCTGGCAGCGGCAAGGGAAGCCGCACTCAACAAAACAATATAAAATTCTCGTACCAATAGGTGCGAGTTTCATGTCAACAAAAACAATCCAATTGTCCGCACCCTTCGGGTGCGCGTTTTTGCAGGTATAAAAACCTTTCATATTTTTCCGGACTGTTCGGCACTTGACAAACATTACTTAATAGCAATATAGTTATTAAGTTACAAGGAGGGTTTTTATGGAAAAAATTACTGCAAAAGAGCTCATTCACAACACCACAATACCCAGAGAACATATTATTGATGTAAGAAATGCAGACGAATATTCATACATTCATATTCCAGGATCTACCCATATTCCATTAGATGAAATTCCGAAAAGCTTGAAAAACATTCCAACAGATCAAAACATTTATCTCATTTGTCAAAGTGGAAATCGGAGTTCAAAGGCTTGTCAAATCCTCCAATCTGCCGGGTGGCAAAATATCATAAACGTGGAAGGAGGCATCCGTGATTACCAAAAGGCAGGTGGATGCACCCTGCAGACCACTCGCAGCATCCCAGTCATCAGACAGGTAATGATCATTGCAGGTATTCTTGTTCTTTTCGGTGTTTTATTATCATACTGGATCAATCCCCTTTTTATAATTATCTCAGCTTTTGCAGGTGCAGGGCTCCTCTTCGCGGGTATTACAGGATGGTGCGCTTTGGCAAAATTATTAGAAAAAATGCCTTGGAACAAAGTCTCTATTTCCAAGAGGTCTGTATGATCCTTTTAACCCTTTGTTTGGGAGCAATCGTTGGCCTACTTTTAGGTCTCGCTGGCAGTGGGGGATCTATTCTGACCTTACCTCTCCTTGTCTACCTCCTTCACATGGAAACCAAAGAGGCTATTGTGGCGTCACTGGCCATTGTGGGCATCACGGCATTTAGCGGATTTATCCAACAAATACGCCAACAAAATATTTGCATCAGACTGGGATTACTCGTCGGAGTGAGTGGCATTTTGGGCGCTTTTGCGGGAAGTAAAATTTCCTTTTATCTGAGTGGTAAAATCCAGCTAATCATTTTCGCCTGCGTAATGATTTGTGTATCATTCATCATGTTTTTAAAATCTTTGAATAAATTTTCAATTTCATGCCCTAAGGAAGGTTGCAACATGTCTATCCCCAGCTCCCTTTTTCTGGGAAGCATTTCAGGATTTCTCACAGGTCTTATTGGCATAGGCGGAGGGTTTATCATAGGACCGGCTCTCATCTTAAATGGTTTAAACACACACCTGGCCATTGGCACTTCATTACTCATCATCACTGTTAATTGTGTGGCCGGACTTACGGGATATTGGGGGCATATCAATCTACCCTTTTCCACAATTCTCACATTCAGCGCATCTTCAATTATTTTTAGCAATCTGGGAGCAAGATGGGTCAAAACAATTCCCATTCAAAAACTAGAATTTTTCCTGGCCATATTTATCTTGGGAATGGGGCTTTTGATGATTTTAAAAAATATGGGGATAATTTTATGAAAATGACTGTGCTTAGCGATGAAGCTTTGGAGGATATTGCAAACATGCTCAAGGGTTTGTCTGAAAAAAGCAGACTCAAAATCATGCAATCCTTGCACGATGGAGAAAAAACGGTATCCAGCATCGTAAAAGAAACGGGTTATCAGCAAGCAAATATTTCAAAACATCTTTCCATGCTTCACAAAGCAGGACTCGTAAAATCCCGGCGCGAAGGAAACAATGTGTTTTATAGAATTACCAATCCCAGTGTAAATAAAATTTGTGAAAGTATCTGTGATAGCTACGCCAAGCTGATTAGCCGAAAATATAAGAGCTTGGCATAAAAAGGAGATAACCATGTTTTTCAGACAATTATTCGATCCTGAAACCTGGACTTACACCTACCTCCTGGCGGATGAACATTCCAAGGAAGCCATTCTCATCGATCCCGTCAAGGAACATATCCAAGAATATCTCGACCTGTTGAAACAATATAATTTTAAACTCAAATATTCCCTGGAAACCCATGTACATGCTGATCATGTGACCGCCGGAGGAGAACTACGGGACAAAACGGGTTGTCAAACAGCTATGCATGAACTGACAAAAGCAGACTGTGTTTCAATTCGCTTAAAAGACGGACAGGAATTGCAATTCGGAAAGCATGTTCTCAAGACCATTCATACTCCCGGCCACACACCTTGCCATGCAAGTTATTTGGTCAAAGACCGACTTTTCACAGGAGATTCTCTTTTGATTAATGGTTGCGGAAGAACCGATTTTCAAAAGGGTTCTGCGCTTGATTTGTGGAAATCGATCACCCAAAAACTATTTAATCTGCCTTCAGATACGCTTGTTTACCCAGGACACGATTATCACAAAATGCACGTATCTACTATTCAGCAGGAAAAAGATTTAAACCCACGGTTTTTGAACCAAAACCAGGAAAGTTTTGTGGAACTCATGAACAACCTGAATCTACCAAACCCGAAAAAAATTCACGAAGCAGTTCCTGCAAATGAGGTATGTGGAATTGTATAGCTTGCTTACTCCGCGTAGCTTTTTTCCATCCGCTCCTGCTCTTCCTTGCAGCGAATGCAGAGATCAGTCACCGGACGGGCTTCGAGTCGTTTAAAACCAATTTCCTCGTCACAAGATTCACAGGTACCATAAGTATCGTTTTCAATCTTTATGAGTGCCTTGTCGATTTTTTTGACCAAGGTTCTTTCACGATCTCTCAATAATAAAAGCATGGATTGATCTGCTTCAGAAGAGGCCAAATCAACTTCATCCGGTAAATCATCCGGATCAAACACCATTCCATTTTCACGCGTGGCTTGGGCACTATTCAGAAGTTCTTGTTTGCGAGCCAAAAGAAGATCTTTAAAATGTTTTAGTTCTGTTTTTTTCATATCCCTTATCCTCCTCCGGATTCTTTATTATCTCACAAAGCATTGGAGACTAAAAACATGAAAGGTGTGAACCTTGTTTGATTCACACCCTGATACGAACCCAGAACTAGAGTTCATCGAAAAAGAGGTTTTTTGTCAATGTTAAACTAAACAGACCCATAAAATCTTTGACGATCCGCATCAATCATTGCTAGCTATTTTAAATGTCCCGCTTCTCCAAACCTCATTCGATTGCAGACGTGCTCAGCAAGACCCTCAAGAAAATGGATCTTGAAGCACCGATGAAAAAATATTCCATCTGGAATTATTGGGAAGAAATTGTCGGAAGACAGGTCGCCTCGAAAGCACAACCACTGCGCGTTCAGGAAAAAACTCTGGTGGTCGGCGTGATCTCCCACACCTGGATGACCGAACTCACCCATATGAAAGCAATGCTTCTCAAAAAAATCCGGGAAAAAATTGAGGATTGTCCGATCAATCAAATTCGCTTCGAATTGAATGCGGTTTCCCTGCCTTCAGCGAAGAAGAAGTAGAAGCAAGGAACTTCGCACTATCATTTCTACTGTAGTTATAACTTCTCCCCTTCCCCTAAAGGGTTAAACATCAAACCCGAAAGAAGTTTAGGATAAAAGAAGGTAGACTTGTGCGGCATGCGTTCACCGATATTTGAAACTTCTTCCACTTGCTTCATTTTGGTGGGATTTAAGATGAAACTAAGGGAGGCTTGGCCTTTTACAGGCGCTTGCAAGGCTTCTTGAGTATCTTTCACATAATGGATTTTTTTCGCTTCATCCCCTTCATGTAAGTTGATTTCAAAAACTTCCGGCAAAAGATATTTGTGTAAGATCGTCACGTCCAAATTACGCACGGCATCTGGAATTTTTTTCAGACTCTCAATCTGCGCCACTTTTTGAGGATTGGTTTTAATAAGGAAATACTTTCCTTCTTCGCTCGAAAGCAAGAAAGCAATTTCCTGTTTTGAGTTTTCCAGGTCCTTCAACGCTTGGGTGGAATCAGAATATTCTTTCACTTCAAAAGATTTTTTGATCTTTTCAAGAGCGGCAGGCCATGAAACTTTCGATTTCTCCACAAGCACACGATGCGTCGGCAAAATCACCAAACCTTCATCTTCCATCGGACACAAATACATCATCACAAAATTGGCTGCATCATTTTCATTCTTCAACTTACCTTCAGCACGCAAATAATCCCGATAGCCCAAGGCTGTTTCATAACGATGATGACCATCGGCAATAAAAACCACCTTATCTTGCATTCCTTCATCCACTTGTTTCAAGATTGCAGTATCAGATACACCCCAAACTTGATGGCGATTTCCATCGTCGGTCGTAATATCAATCAGTAACTTTTTACCAGGGGCATTTTCCAAGAGATTCAAAACTTTTTTACCCGGATCCCCATAAATTCCAAAAATGGGAGAAAGATTGGTTTGCGTGGCCTTGATCAAATGCATGCGATCTGCCTTGGGACCCGCAAAAGTGTGTTCATGCGGACGAATGCGACCCGTATCAAAAGATTCCAAACGTCGCGCGGCGATGTAGCCCTTACGAGTCAGCGTGCGACCATCATCCAAGGTGTAGGTCTGATGATAAACATAAAGTTGAGGCTCCACATCACGCTCAACACTTCCATCCTTCTTCCAAGTATCCAAATATTTTTGGGCAACTTCATACTTATTCGGACCTTCGGAATCCTTAGTAAGAATCACGCGCACCACATTCGCGGGGCTTTTCGCATAAAGCTTTTCACGAAGCGCATCATCGATCACATCATAAGGAGGCGCCACCACATCGGCAATATTGGCAATTTTCTTGGAATTATAACGTAGGCCTTTAAAGGCCGCGACAACTCTTGAACTCATAAATATCCTTTCAATTTTGCTCGTGATATTTTTCCTTCTCGAATGATTTTAAAAGGTTCGGATGTTACATCTAAAACCGTCGAGACTTGCTTCGAATTTCTTTCTCCATTATCAACGATTCCTGCCAGTCTTGTGTCATCGTGAGCAAAGCGAAACGATCCCGCGGGTGCACTCACTCCAAGGAGGGGCCACTTTGTGGCGGGATTGCCACGCCCGCCTTCGGCGGACTCGCAATGACCTAAGTCAAAATATTTT
>CAYPXN010000023.1:0-7613 GCA_964414715.1 uncultured Pseudomonadota bacterium
TTCCAAAAGAAAAGGACTTCCCGATATCTATGACTTGTCGACCAGGAAAAGAAAACGATCCTAACGAAATATTGCGTCACTCTGCAGCGCATGTGATGGCGGATGCAGTTCAGCAGCTTTTTAAAGATGTAAAAGTTACCATTGGTCCCACGATTGAGAATGGTTTCTATTACGACTTTGATACTCCGAAGCATTTTTCACCCGAAGATCTCGAGGCGATTGAAAAAAAGATGCAAGAAATTGTCGATGAAAATGCGCCTTTTGTTTGTGAAGAAGTTTCTCGTGCGGAAGCGATCGAGCTTTTTAAAAAGATGGGAGAAGCTTACAAAGTTGAAATCATCCAAGGTCTTCCTGAAAATGAAAAAATTACTCTTTATCGTTCAGGTAAGTTTGTCGACTTGTGTAAAGGTCCCCATGTAAAGAAGGCTGGAGAAATTAAAGCGTTCAAACTTTTGTCTACGGCAGGTGCTTATTGGCGGGGTGACGAAAAAAACAAGATGCTCACCCGTGTTTATGGGACTGCTTTTACCGATAAAAAAGATCTTAAAGCATATTTAGATAAACTTCAGGAAGCTGAAGCACGGGATCATCGTAAAGTGGGTGCTAAGCTCGATTTGTTTTCTACTTTGGAAGAAGATGGGCCTGGATTGATTTTGTGGCATCCGAAGGGAGCCAGGATTCGTGGCTTCATTGAAGATTTTTGGCGAGAAACCCATCGTAAGCGAGGTTATGAGATTGTTTTCACTCCCCATATGGCCAAGTTGGATATTTGGCGAAAAAGTGGCCATGTCGATTTTTACAAAGAAAACATGTATTCGCCGATGGAAGTGGATGGGCAAGACTATGAAGTAAAGCCGATGAACTGTCCTTTTCACATTATGATCTACAATACCAAGATGAAGAGTTATCGGGATCTTCCCTTGCGTTTGGCGGAACTAGGTACTGTTTATCGATACGAAAGAAGCGGCGTATTGCATGGTTTGCTGCGAGTAAGAGGTTTTACTCAGGATGATGCACACATTTTTTGCCGCCCCGATCAAATTGAGGAAGAGGTTAGTAAAGTACTCGACTTTGTCATGTTTTTCATGAACACCTTTGGCTTTAAAGATTTTGAAATTTTTCTTTCTACCCGTCCCGAGAAATACGTAGGAAGCGATGAAAACTGGGACTTGGCAACCCAGTCTTTAAAGGCAGCCTTGGAAAAGAAGGGTTTTGCTTATCAGATTGATCCAGGGGAAGGCGTTTTTTATGGTCCAAAAATTGATTTGAAGATCAAAGACGTGTTAGGTAGGTCGTGGCAATGTTCAACAGTACAGGTCGATTTTAATCTTCCAGAACGCTTTAATATTGAGTATGTATCCGAGGATTCTTCACGTAAAAGACCCATTATGATTCATCGGGCCTTAATGGGATCTTTGACAAGATTTTTTGGAGTTTTGATTGAACATTATGCGGGGGCATTCCCTCTTTGGCTTTCACCTACACAGGTGATAGTATTACCCGTTACGGATGCTCATCTCCCTTATGCCAATGAGTTGCAGGAGAGGTTGATGGAAGATGGGGTTCGGGTAGAGGTGGACCGTCGATCAGAAAAACTTGGTTTTAAAATACGTGAAGCTCAGATGCAAAAAATTCCCTACATGATCGTGGTGGGAGAAAAAGAAGTAAGTTCCAAAATGTTGAGTGTGCGAGCACGAGGCGGTATTGATAAAGGACAGTTAAGTTTAAGAGATTTTACAGTGATGGTAAAAAAAGAGATTGAGGAGAGAACCCAATCTTAAACCATTAAACAGGAGGTGTCACATTAGTAAAGTGGAAGTACGCATAAACCGGAGAATTCGCGTTCCGGAGGTAAGAGTGATTGGTTCGGATGGTCAACAGCTCGGAGTTATTCCCACGGACCAAGCATTGAGGTTGGCAGAAGATCAGGGTTTAGACTTGGTGGAGATTGCTCCCAATGTAAAACCTCCGGTTTGTAAGATTATTGATTACGGAAAATATAAATACCAGCAGGCCAAAAAACTGCAGGAAGCAAAAAAACATCAGACAGTCATCCATGTGAAGGAAGTAAAGTTTAGACCCACTACGGATGAACATGATTTTGATTTTAAAGTTCGCCATATTTTGCGTTTTGTGGAACACGGCGATAAGGCAAAAGTGACTGTTGTGTTTAAGGGTCGTGAAATGGCCTATATTGCACAAGGAAAAGCAATGCTGAATAAGGTTTTGGAAAAAGTTCAGGAAGCTGTGGCTGTGGAAGTTCCTCCTAAAATGGAAGGAAGAAACTTGTTCATGGTGGTGGCTCCCAAAGGAAAATAAAGGAAACAAATATGCCTAAGGTAAAAACAAAAAAAGCGGTGGCCAAGAGATTCAAGGTCAGCAAAAAAGGAAAAGTGAAAATGGCGAAAGCAAATCGTCGCCACATTCTGACGAATAAAACTCGTAAGTCCAAGAGACAGAGTCGTCGTCCTCAAATTTTGGGGAAAGCGGATGAAGCAAGAATTAGACAGTTATTGGAACAGTATAGTTAAGTAGGGGCGTCCGCCTCAGGCGGATGTTCGGATAAAAGGAGTATGTATGCCAAGAGCGAAACGGGGTTTTAAAGCCCGAAGAAGAAGAAATAAAGTCCTGAAGCAAGCCAGCGGTTATCGTGGTGGTCGTTCTAAGCTTATTAGAACAGCTCAAGAAGCCGTCGATAAGGGTTTGCAATATGCCTATAAAGATCGTCGTCTTAAAAAACGTGATTTTAGAGCGCTTTGGATTTTGAGAATTTCTGCAGCAAGTAAGCTTGCAGGTTTGTCTTATAGCCGTTTTATGAATGGTTTGAAGAAAGCAAAAATTCTTTTGGATCGTAAAATTATTTCCGATATGGCGATTTCGGATTTGCCAGGATTTAACAAACTGGTTGAGATTGCCAAAGGCGCTTAATTTACACTTTAATTTTTTCCGGATATGAGCCCCTTTTAGGGGCTCATAATTTTTTTTATGAGCTTGCTTGCCAAAATAGAAGCCTTGAGGCCTCAAGCACAGGCAGAGCTTCAAGGTCTGACTTCCGAGAAAGAAGCATTTGACCTGAAGGTAAAGTATTTGGGCAAGAAGGGTCTGTTGACAGACCTGCTTAAAGAATTGGGTTCTTTGGATCCTGCTTTGCGTCCGCAAGTAGGACAAGCCATCAATGCATTCAAACTTTGGTTTGAAGATACCGTGACCGAAAGCATGGAAAGCTTGAAGAAATCTCTTTGGGCAAAAAAGCTTGAACAAGAAAAAATTGATATCAGTTTACCAGGAAGAGATTCTTCTTTGGGTGCTTTTCATCCGGTGACCCAAGTCTTGCAGGAAGTAAAAACTTTTTTTCTTCGATTCGGTTTTGATGTTTATTCCGGACCTGAAATTGAAACGGATTACTATAATTTCGAAGCCTTGGCGATTCCTCCCGAGCATCCCGCTCGTGACATGCAAGATACTTTTTATTTGCTGGGCCCGTCCAACCTGCTCTCGCAGATCTCCGATGCGCCCCAAGCCCACACGACTCACTCCAGCAAAGCTGGAGCTTCGGCTTCACCCCTCTTACTAAGAACTCATACTTCTCCTGTTCAAGTTCATGTGATGGAAAAAATGAAACCGCCCATTCGGATGATTGCTCCAGGGGTGGTGTATCGCAAAGATTCTGATGTAACTCATACCCCCATGTTTCATCAGGTGGAAGGCTTGTTGGTTGATGAAGGAATTACTTTTGCGGATTTAAAAGGGGTTTTGACCGAGTTTTTACATTTCATTTTTGATTCTTCGGTGAAACTGCAATTTCGTCCCAGTTATTTTCCTTTTACGGAACCTTCGGCGGAAGTCGATATTGCTTGTGTGATGTGCAAAGGTGCCGGATGTCGTATTTGTAAAAACACAGGATGGCTGGAGATTATGGGCTGTGGCATGGTGGATCCCAATGTTTTTGACTATGTAAAATATGATTCTGAAAAATTTACCGGTTTTGCTTTTGGTATGGGTATCGAACGCATTGCGATGTTGAAGTGGGGCGTGAATGATTTGCGTCTCTTTTTTGAAAACGATGTGAGATTTTTAAAACAGTTTTAAACTATGAAAGCTTCTCTTAAATGGTTGAAAGAGTTTGTGGATATAGAGCTATCTCCTCGAGAGCTTGCTCACAAGCTTACGCATGCGGGTTTGGAAGTGGAATCCATTCAGGAACTTGGCAGAATCCCAGACAGTGTGCTGGTGGTTCAGATAGAAAAAATTGAAAAGCATCCCCAGGCAGATCGCTTGAGTCTTTGCGATGTGAACATGGGCTCTGAAGTAAAAACCATTGTTTGCGGCGCCAAGAATATGAAGGTGGGGGATAAGGTCTCTCTTGCCCAGCCAGGAACCCTTCTTCCGGATGGAAAAAAAATTGAAAGATCAAAAATTCGCGGCATCCAAAGTGAGGGGATGCTGTGTTCGGAAGTAGAGTTAGGCCTCTTTGAAGAATCTAACGGTTTATTGATATTGCCCAAAGACTTTCAGGTAGGTAAATCGCTTTCCAGTCAATTGAATGTAGAAGATGTGATTTTTGAAATTAATGTCACTCCCAACCGCGCGGATTGTCTTTCAATTTATGGAATTGCACGTGAAATTTCCGCCATTACAGGAAAACCCCTCAAAGATTTGCAAGTCAAACTTCCTCCGGGAACTTTTTCTCTCGAAGGAAAAGTGAAGATTGAAGTGAAAAATCCAGAATTATGCCCTTCCTATACGGCACGCATGATTCAAAAAGTTCAGATTGCTCCTTCGCCTTTTGAAGTACGACTTCGTTTGGAACGAATGGGAGTGAGAAGTATCAATAATGTGGTCGATGCGACCAACTATGTGATGTTGGAGTTTGGTCAACCCCTCCATGCTTTTGATGCTCACCTGATTCACGAAGGTAAAATTATTGTTCGTCTTGCCCATGCCGCAGAAAAAGTCACTACACTTGATAAGGAAGAGCGGGAGCTGTCTTCCTCGGATTTATTGATTACAGATCCGAAACAAAGTTTGGCAATCGCAGGAGTAATGGGTTGTGCTTCTTCAGGGGTAAGTGAATCTACAAAAGATTTGATTTTAGAATCCGCTTATTTTGAACCCAAATCTGTTCGAAAAACTTCTAAAAGATTGGGATTGCAAAGTGAGTCTAGTTACCGTTTTGAGCGCGGTGTGGATCCTAATGCCTTGCTCATGGCTTCGGATCGATTGGCATACTTCATACTTCAATGGGCGGGTGGCGAACTTTCAAAAGAATGTTTGAACACTGCCAAAAATGAATTTCCGAAAACTCATCTCCAGGTTCGGCTTTCTCGAATTCATCAAATATTGGGAGTTCAATTTTCTGCAGAAAAAGTGGAAGAAGTTTTGAAAAATCTTCATTTGAATCCTCGTGTTTCTGCCGAGCAAGTTTGGGATTGCGCTATTCCCACTTATCGTCAGGACTTGCAGAGAGAAATAGACTTGATCGAAGAAGTGGCGAGGCTCATGGGTTACGATCAGATAACAGCACGTTTGCCTGAGAGTAGTTTGCATGTCTCCCAGGATTTTTATGAGTCCTTTTTAGAAGAAAAAATTCGTCCTTTTTTGAGAATCGAAGGTTTTTATGAGTTGATAAATTACAGTTTTGGTTCTGCAAAAGAATTCAAGAAATGCGGTTTAAATCCGGAAAGTTTTATAGAACTTTCAAACCCATTGTCAGAAGATTTGGCGGTGATGCGACCCTCATTGATTCCTTCCATGCTGGCTTCATTGCGTTACAACATTTCTCGTCAATCAGAAGATCTTCGCTTGTTTGAATTGAGATCTATTTATTCGAAAAACAAAGAAGGAAAGATCCAGGAAAAGAAGTCCTTGGTTCTTGCAATGAGTGGAAAAAGGAATGGACGGAATTGGGCCCTGCCTGTGGAAAATGTGGATTTTTATGATTTGAAAGGAATAGTTGAAAAAATTTTCAAAAATTATAAACTTCCGTCATTCAAGTTAAAGTTATCCTCGAGCCATTATTTTCATCCAGGTGCAAGTGCTTCAATTTGGGTGGAGGATCAAAAAGTGGGGGATTTTGGACTTTTACATCCCCAGTTTGTTGAAGACTTTGACTTGAGAGTTCCTGTGGTGTTGGGAGAAATTGATCTGGAAGCCTTACTGTCGCTAAAAAAGAAAAGACCTCAGTTTGAGGAGATTTCAAAGTTTCCTTGGGTTGATCGTGATCTGACAGTGGTGGTTTCCGAGTCTTTGGAGTCGGATCAAATAGAAAAGGCGATATTTGATCTTCAACTGCCTTGCTTGAAAAAAATGAATTTTGTGGATGTGTACCGGGGTGATCCTATTGAAAAAGGGAAGAAGGCCTTAACTTATTCCCTGATTTATTTGGATCCTGAAAAAACACTTACAGATTTGGAAGTAAATGAAAACCATCAAAAAGTGATGGACCATTTGAAACAAGTTTTACCTATTCAATGGAGGTAGATATGACAGAAGTCAATGAAGAGAAACAAGAAGGTACGATGACGAAAGCAGATATCGTCGAAACCATTTATGAAAAAATCGGTTTCTCAAAAAAAGAATCTGCAGATATTGTTGAGCTTGTGTTTGATACGATTAAAGAAACCTTGGAAAAAGGTGAAAAGATCAAGATCAGCGGATTTGGAAATTTTGTGGTGCGAGCAAAACGTCCTCGCATTGGTCGAAATCCTCAAACAGGTGAAGAGATTGAAATTTCTGCAAGGAGAGTATTGACTTTTCGCCCCAGTCAAGTTTTAAAGGCTGCTCTGAATAAGTAAACGATAAAAAATGTGAGGTACTTCGATGGGAGCTAAACAATCTCAGACTATTATTCCAGATAAGCTTTATTTTAAAATTGGAGAGGTAGCGAAAATCATCGGGGTAAAACCCTATGTGTTGAGATATTGGGAAACAGAATTTCCCGATATTTCTCCAGGTAAAAGTAAAACGAATCAACGATTGTACAAGCGCAAAGAAGTGGAAAAAATTTTGATGATTCGTGATTTGCTTTATCGTGAAAAATATACGATTGAAGGTGCAAGAAAAAGAATCAAAAGTTTGGGAAGAGGATTGATTGTTGAAAAAGAAGAAAACCCTTCTGAAAATTCCCAAATCCAACTATTTGATCCCAGTAAGCAAAAGGATTTTTTGAAGCAATTGAAGGGAAAGTTGGAAGATATTTTGGGGGCCATTAAACATTGAATTGCTAGACAATTCGCTTTTCATGGTTTTCTAAAAAATATCCTGTCTTATTTCGACTGGATAAGAGGCAGTAAAAAGTTCAAAAAGAGTAACAATGTTGTAGGTGAGCTTTTAAGGCTGCCGATTATTTCAGGGCGTAGCGTAGCTCGCTAGTACGCTATCAAAGCGAGAGTAAGAGAGAAGAAAATGATTTAATCGGGGCGTAGCGCAGCCCGGTAGCGCACTCCTTTGGGGTGGGAGTGGTCGCAGGTTCAAATCCTGTCGCCCCGACATTCGCCCCGATAAGCTAAGCTTATCGGGGCTAAAGTGAGGGAGAGAATCCTATCTCTCCCTCACAACCCTCATCGACTTTGTGCAAAAGCCTTTATCAATTTTTTGATAAAGGCTTTTGCTTT
>CAYPXN010000024.1:0-8702 GCA_964414715.1 uncultured Pseudomonadota bacterium
ATCGGTGTAAAAATCGCAGAACCCTTTGGTTGCGGAACAAAGGCCGCTTTATGACCTTGATCTACTCCGGCCAAAACATCCGACACATTATAATCCAACACATCTCCCCGAAAACCCAAAACCAAACGAAACCATTCCGTCGGCACGATTTCTTCCTGCACAAAAAAATAGGGATTCAATTGATTGATAATATTACGCGTGGTCGCGGAAATAAATTGTCGTTTCGCCGTGTGATTCAATTCGTTTGCAACATGATCAAAACGCAAACCCAATCCTGCTGTTTCATGAAAGCCAATGTTTTTCCAATCATCATTGCGATCATATTGCGCCTTGAAACCCGCTACCTGCCGATGATCTTTTTGCTGAATTTGATCCCCATTCACGGGATCATCCAGATAAAAAGTAAAGTTCGAAAAAAGATTGAGATCGTAATTATAAAAATAGCTGAGAATATCGAGCTTCTGCTTGTTGTCAGGCTCCCACTTCATATCCGAATAAACTTGTATACGATGCGAGCTTCCTCCATCGCTCGGATCAATGGCCCCAAAGCGTGAAATGGCACCACTTTCTACCAGCCACAAAGGAAGCTGATTCGAAGCATTCCAATCTCCGCTATAGACAGAGCCGGTAACATTCCCTTTCCAGTTTCCAGCTTCAAAATATCCTCGAAGGACAAGATTGTAGCGCAAATACTTGTTCGGATTTTCAAAAGGTCCGTTTGTATAATAAATTTCATTCCCCACATAAACGCCTTTTTTATCACCCGTTGTTCCTCCAATGAGCAAAGCACGGTAAGTATTAAAATTTCCGGCTTCGAAGGATAGCTGATTTGTATCCAATTTATCCTTCAATCGAAAATTGACTGCACCCGCAGTCGCAAAATCTCCGTCTTGAATCGAATAAGGACCTTTGCGCACATCAATCGCTTCAACCAGTTCGGGAATGATGAAATTTAAATCTGAAAAGCCCTGCCCATGCGCATGACTCACATTATTGATCGGAACTCCTTCTTGATAAAATGCGATGTCTGTTCCGTGATCCGCATCAATACCTCGTAAATAATACTGGTTCGCCTTACCGCCACCGGCATGTTCGATTACGACAAGTCCTGGCACTACATCCAGCAAATCTCCCGTGCGACGATATGGAACAAGTTCCAGTTGTTTGGAATCGTAAGTATTGGAAGAAGCAGCATCCACCGGCGGGC
Source organism: uncultured Pseudomonadota bacterium (assembly GCA_964414715.1). Classification (GTDB taxonomy): domain Bacteria; phylum UBA10199; class UBA10199; order JADFYH01; family JADFYH01; genus CAYPXN01. The sequence goes on from CAYPXN010000024.1 coordinate 1,208, forward strand.
TCTCTTTTACCTGCACAGGCTCCAACTCTACCGCAGTATCCTGCGCTTGAGCTTTCTGTTGCATGAACATGAAAACAAAAGACATGAATAAAATAAGCAAAAAATTCATTGGAAGAATCTCCCCGGTTGATTACACTCTTTTCATGAAAAAAATCTTTTCCGCTTTTTTCTTTTACCTTTTCCCTCTTACCTTTTTCCTCATTCCCTCTCTCCTCTACGCCCATATGCTTCAAAAATCCACTTCCGAAGTCAACATTCAACTCCCCAAAGTCGAATGGAATATTCAGGTTCACCTGAATGATTATAACAAGACTTTTGAAAAAGCGGATGTGGAAAGCCTCAAAGCTTATCTTACAAACCGCTTGCGAGTAATTCTCGATCATAACGACTGCACGCTCCAGGATTTAAAATTTCAAAAACATGAAGCCGAAGAACGGGTGGACATGAATGTAGAATTTTTATGCCCAGACAAATCCGGAAATCTTGAATTCTCTTACGGTCTCTTTTTTGGCGACAATCTCCATCGTCACATTTCAAAGATTACGGACGGTCTTTACAGTACTAGTTACACTTTTTCCCCAGACAATACTGAGTATAAACTTGAAGGCAGTTTGTTCTGGAAAACCTTCGTCAACTTTCTAAAACTCGGACTGGAACACATTCTCCAGGGTTTTGACCATATTCTTTTTGTCCTCTCCCTTGTTTTGGGAGCCATTAGTTTTAGAAGTTTGTTTTGGCTCGTCACTTCTTTTACAATTGCCCATTCTCTTTCTCTCGCACTCGCCACCTTTGGAATCGTAAATATTCCTCCTCACGTGATAGAACCTGCGATCGCGGGAAGCATTTTGTGGGTGGCTTTGTGGAATCTCTTCACTCCGCAAAAGGCGCACACACGAGGAGATATTTTCATCACCTTCTTTTTTGGATTGATTCACGGACTGGGTTTTTCAAATGCACTCAAAGAAGCTCAGCTCTTCGGCAAACAGCTTATTATGCCGCTTTTAAGCTTTAATCTGGGGGTCGAAGTCGGACAATTTTTGATCATTGCCCTCTCTTTTCCTATTCTTGCTTTCCTGATCAAAAAGAACACAAGACTTGGATCTCTCTTCGAAAAAATTGCTCTCGTGGGAATTTCTTGCATGGCGGGATATTGGTTGGTTCAGCGCCTCTTTTTTGCTCAATATTAACCTATTTTTTAAAAACGACCTCAATATCTCTCTGCTAACTTATTTACACGTACAACAAATCTCTCTAATTGTTTTTTACCTAACAATGCCTCTCCTTGTAATTTTGAATATTTTACATAAATTGGTCGCTTCTTGAAAATTGGCTTTACACCAACACTCTTCACAATTGGTGAAATCAAAGTCCACAAGGCTTGCTGTAAAAATTTGAAGTGAGAAGAAAGTTTTCTATCTATTTCAAAGTAAGATCGGGCGAGCACATCTATCTCGTAACGATCCAAAGTTTTAAAAGTAGGGGGAAATTCATCCAAAAGTTTTCCAGGGGTGACATCCAAAGCTTTTGCCAAAAGACGTAAGGTGCCCAAGGTACAATCACGCTTTAAGCGTTGGGACGAGGAATTCCTGCTTTTAATGCAAGTTCCGTCTGACTCATACCTCGAGATATTCTCCAAGATTTTAATTGGGCAGCAAATTCACTCATCTGATAAGTGTAGTATTTTTACTACACTATTTTAAGGCTCAACTTTCATCCCCGCCTTCACCCAACCATCAATACCCAAAGGATAAACACGAACGTTTTTGTATCCCTGCTTTACGGCAAAGCGCGCCCCGTCATGAGAAGCGGAGCAATGAGGGTTTTTGCAATAAAATACCAAGGCAGTATTTTTATCACTCGGAAGAACTTTAATATCCGGAGACATCACATCCATGTGAACAGCACTCGGAATATGTCCTTTTTTATAACTTTCATCCGAATTGCAATCGACCACAGATACATTTTTTTCCTGAATTCCTTTGGAAAGATCTTCAGTCGAAATAAATTTAAACCCTTCCCCCGCGTGCACGAAAGAAACTGGAACAAGAAAAGCTAAAACAAAAATGAAATGAAAATATTTTTTCATGATTTTTCTCTCTATCTAATAATCGAACGGGTGACGCGACTGGGGGCCCCACAATTTCCGCCAGCAGCGAAGCGATACCGAAATTGGGGGTGAGGAGCGGCAGGACCCGTTCATTGATTATTATTTCAAAAATGTCCCGTAATCGCTCCTCGTATACGATAATCCGGCACGATTTGCAAACTGGTGTTATTGAGCAGCAATGGAAAGTCTGCGCCTGCATCCACACTGATATATTTTTTCCAGGTATACTGGAGATCGGGGCCCACATATACGGAAGTCATACCCGTATCCGGCATCACAAAACTTCCCAAGCTATCTAAGCCCTTATATTCTCCCCCAAAACGGGCTTGCAAAGAAAGTGTCTGCAAATCACTCAACAACAAATATCCACCAGGTCCTGCATTCCATTGAACTTCATTGGCATAACGATAATCATAAGAGCCTGGGGTTCGTAAAAATCCTTGCACATCGAGTGTGGCAAAAAAACGATGATAGCGGGTATAGATACTTGTTCCAAAAATCGCATCATAAGAACCGCTCCCCAAGGCAAGATCATGCCCATGGATGCCGCTTTCAGGAAGCCCGCCCTCCATATCCATTTCTTCCTCCCCGGAATTCATCATACTTACTTCATTGGCTTCTTCCTGAAGATAGGACGAAGAACCGGTGGGAAATTTTACTCCCGCAAGAATTTTCCAGTAAAAAGAAAAATTTTCATCGATTTTTCGATAAGGCAATACTTTCACCAACAAAGACATGTCCCCAATTCCGGTAAGCGTTCCATCCTGAATAGCTCCATTAAAGGGTCTTCGGAAACTGCGATGAATCAAGGGCAAATTCACCTGAACTCCCACGTAATCATTCACTCCATAAGCAAAATAAAATTGGGTGTTGGAGCTATTCATATATTGATTGATTGTGTTGGGAACCTCTTGCCCATCCATTTGAAGAGTTCCAAAATGCGTGTACTGCTCGGAAACTCCCAAATAAAAACCTTTCGAACTTCCACTCTCGGATTGTGAAGCGAGATAAAGGGCACAAAAATCACAGGCCATCAGGGAATTTGAAAATAAAAGGAATACAAAGACTGATAAAAATAATTTGGTAATTTTCACAAAAATTATCCTTTCTGTTGTTGAGAATTACTTCCAAAGTAAGCATCTCGTTTATGTTGAACACGTTTTGATATTTCTTCTTCCGACAACACTTCCTCGCGATCTTCCACTTCCTCTTCCATATATAAAGCACCTTCCAGATAAGTCTCCGAGACTCCTGTCACCCCCGGCTTCAACAACATATAAGATCCCATCAAAAGTCGGGCAAATTGCATCATGTGACTTTCCAAGCGCTTCAAAGTTGAAAGAGCCGAAAAAGAAACTCCTCCCTGCAAAGATCCCACAGGAGCAAATGCAGGAGAAATATTTCTCACATTTCCAGGCTGTACATTTCGGACTTCCACACCTCTTCCCAAATGGCTAGGGAGCGCAAATCCGAGAGTTCCCAAGGAAAGCGAAGAAAGTCCAAACATTCTTCCAGCAAAAACATTCGATACATTCTGCATAAAAGAAAGTGCAGCAGAGCGGGGATTTACCATCTGTAGAGAAGAGAATGTGCCAGACTGGGCATTCACATGAGAAGCTTTACCCGATGTAAGTTCGGGAGAAATATTCGAAGCGGCAAGACTTCCCCGCACCGGAACGGAAGATGCTTGATTGAACAACGATGCGGAAGAAGCAAAAGAAAAAGATGAATTCGAATTTGTACTCGCACTTTGTCCCGAAAACTTCGGAACAGAAACAGATTCTTGTCTTACAACAGAGCCTTGCAAATTAGTATTCACAGTTTGAGAAACAGAAATATGCGGACGGTTTGAGAAATTTTCTCGGCTGATCCCAGGGTTCGAAGCCTGACGGGGAACATGTTGAGCCGAGTCTGAGGAAGAACGAGAAAGAGACGCTCGCAGCACTTCCGGCTGAGCGGTTCTCAGCTCAGGATTTTGAGCACGACCTTCGCCCTGCGAGGAGAGCATTTGTCTCGCAGGGTTTTCGTTTCTTACAAAAGTATCCTTGGGTGGAACCATAGAAGCTTCATGAGAAACGGTTTGAGATCGAGGTTCGGCTCGAGGAGTTAATGTCTCCGCTACTTGAGGACGCCTGGTTTCAGTTTGCGTTGCAACTCGATCTAAATCATCCATAGCAGCCGCATCACTGCGTATTGTCTGAGTCGTATTACAACAAGGGGCTATTTCGGGAGGTGGCATAAAAATCTCCTCAATTTATTGACACACACTTCTTATAGACACACCCTGAAGATGAACATTCTCATCAACTCTCCTCAAACGCTCACTGACAGGGAGCAACATGATGTTATGCCGAGAAAACATATGACAAAAAGGTTGTGACCCAGATCCCACTGTTGCAATCACCATCTCGCAATGATTACTTTTATTTTCATTCAAGTTTGCTTGGAGAAAAAAGAAGGTTCCCAAAAGATTGGAATAATCATCCACGAAATCGAATGTTTGAGGAATTCTTTCCAGCTGACTGACATCCAGGCAAGTTCTTTGTCTTTCTGCCTCGCTCGTACGAAGATTGCACCCACCATGTCCTGCCAAATAATATCGAGAGCCTTGCAAGCTCCTCAAAGCGGATCCCCAGCGGCTTTCAGCTCCTGCAAAGCTATAACCCGCTTCACCCGCCGAAATTCCATTGTAATAAGCGTTCAAGCCTTGGTTTTGAGAAGAATTCTCTTGAAGGGCATTTGAAGGACGTATCCCATTACAACGTGCCATTTCAGACGAGTTAAAAAGCACCTGACAAAGATTAAGATATTCATCCCTTGGATTACTCAAAGTAAATTCCCGATGGGGAACTGCATTACTTCTCTGGGGAGAAGAAACATTGCTTCTTTGTGAATTGTTATTGGGAGAAGATCCAACTTCGGGATTGGGTGGAAGCTCTTCACGACGTGAACAAGCTGAAAATAAAGCGACAGCAGCAATACCTAAAAATAAGGGAAACATAAATATTCCTCACAAGACCTCACATGAAAATTCAAAACTTCATGAGAAATCAGGCTTATAAATTTGTAGAAAAATGAAGATTGTTATGAAAATGAGAGGACTTCAGCTCGCGGAGGCCTGTCTGGAGGAAAGGAATAGTTTTGTATCAAAAAGAAAGAAAAAGTTTCTATGCTCAGACTTTCAAACACCGGTTCAGGATTCAAATGAAAGGTCGGAATAAACGGATCTGTTCTAAGACTTAAAAGTTCCTGATGAGTTTTCTGGCTGGGAGCAGGGTTTTCTTTCAGACTTTTTCCCAAGTCATGGCCGCACACGAGAAGATAGGCAGGAACCAGCGCGTTACTTTCCGTATATTCCATCGAATGAATTTGTGACAAATTCATCACATAACTCAGGGCAAAGCCTTGACCAATGCTGATTAATGCAAAAAGCAAAGCCACCCATATTTTTCGACGAAATCGTAACATTTGCTTCTATCAATAATATAAATGCCTTTTTGTCAATATGAGCAGGATCATAAATTTTAGCAAATTGACTTTTTTCCACTCCTTCACTATAGCTTTCTATAATGCAGTTAAAATCCAGAAAAATTGTTTCAGGGCTTATAGTAGGTTTTCTTTTTGCCTTCTTACTTATTTTCTCGGCCCACTTTCATCCCGGATCTGCACCCACAGAAAAAGACAATTGCTCCATTTGCCAAGTATCGCATTCCTTTCAGAGACAAGACTTAAGCTCTTCAAATTTAAGATTTTACTTTCCCACTTTTCAGGAAGAACTTTACAGCCTTCCTGAATTGACTCTTTCAAAACCTCTTCTTATTTCCTCTCAGAGCAGAGCTCCTCCTACAAATGCTTAAATTTTAATCTCCTCCTCTTAAGATTAAGAGGAGGCCGGGAGGAGTTGTGATCCTCTTTTCACAACTCCCCCTACCCCCTCTTGAGATCAAGAGGGGGTATAAGCAATTGAGGAATCATATGATCCGACTCATCTATAAGCTAATAACGATTTGGCTCATTTCCTTCTTCTTCATCTCCTCCAGCTGGGCAGGAGAAATGGAAGACATGAAGCAAGAAATGCGCGAACTCAAAGATACAGTTCGCGAGCTGAAAGAAATTGTTAAACAACAAAATAAAAGAATCGAAGAACTCGAAGGACAAAAAGTTGCGAAACCTAGTCCTGTCGTAGCACCTCTCGCCACTCCTGAAGCTCAAACTCCTGGGGCAGAAACACCCCAGATCGCAAACAAAACGAAGAAAAATCAGAAAAACTTGAATGTAGAAGCAAGTCCGCCTCCTACGAACACGGATGAGACACAAGCTTTACTCGATCAAGTAAATAATGCTCCCGCAAGTCCTGGTGCAAACAGTAAATCCATTGGACTTTGGAAATATCCCACCGGAGGAAGCACCGCCGCAAAAATCCTTCCGGATATCAGTGTGATCGGAACTTTTGCAGGCGCTTATTATCAGCAAAACCCTCCGCCGGATGTTTTGCCCAATCCCACAGGAACGGGTTTTACTTTTCAAGAACTCGAACTCGCTCTTCAAGGTAATGTGGACCCCTACTTTCGCTACGATGCTTTTCTGAGTTTTGATCAGGGAGGAGTAGAACTGGAAGAAGCCTATTTCACGACTCAAGCAGGTCTCCCGAAAGGTCTACAGTTTAAGGGAGGACAAATGTATGTCCCGATCGGAAGACAAAACCCCAAACATCTTCATGCCTGGACTTTCGCAGATAACAATCTTGTCACTCAATATATTTTGGGTCCGGATGATCTGAGCGAACCTGGGCTGGAAGCTTCTTATCTTTTTCCCACACCCTTTTTCCTTCAACTTCAAGGCACTTTCACCAACGATACGGATGCTGTAAGTTTTGGAGGAACTCGTAAACAAGATTTCCTCTACACAGGGCGCCTATCCAGCAGTTTTGATATTACCGACACTCTTACCTTATTAATGGGTGGTTCTTTTGCTTACGGCTATAATGATACAAATCCCGGAAACTCGACGACTCTTTATGGTGGCGACATGTATTGGAAATGGAAACCTTCAGCGAACACGAGCCTTGCTTGGCAAACTGAATTTCTAGGTCGAGCCATGCAAACACCCAGCGGAACTTATACGGATGGAGGATTATACAGCTACCTCGAATATCAATTCCTAAAACGCTGGAAAGCGGCTTTCCGCTACGATCAAATGGGAATCCCTCAAGGTTTGCAAGCTCGGGAAACACGACTCACGCCTGCACTCACTTTTAATCCCACGGAATTTTCTCAAATTCGTTTACAATATGAAGCCGATAAAATTCGGGGGCAAGATTGGACGAACGCAGTCATCTTGCAATTAATGTTTGTACTCGGAGCTCATGGAGCTCATTTGTTTTAATAA
>CAYPXN010000025.1:0-4936 GCA_964414715.1 uncultured Pseudomonadota bacterium
TTGTCCCATTCTTCCTGCGGCGCCGCATACAATAATTTTTGTCATAAAATACTCTAAATTAATTTGTAGTTCTTAAGAGTGTTTCTGAGTTTTTCCAGATTTTCTTTTTTCAGACCTACCAAAGGCAGGCGAATTTCATCGCTGCATTTTCCGGCAAGGGAAAGCGCAATTTTGATGGGAGCCGGATTGGTTTCAATGAATAATACATTGTTGATTTCGAGCAATTGATAGTGAAGTTCCTGGCAACGTTTGATGTTTCCCTTGAGATTTTCACTCCAAAGTTCTGCACAGAGTTTTGGCAAAATATTGGCTGTTACTGAAATTGCACCTTGAGCGCCAATGGCATACAAAGGCCAATTCAAGGCATCTTCTCCGGAGAGCAAGGTAAAATTTTTCGGACAAGCAGCAATGATTTCACTCGCCTGCACCAAATTTGCACTAGCTTCTTTGATACCCACGATGTTTGAAATTTTTGCCAGGCGTGCGACGGTATCCGGAAGCATGTTGATGCCGGTGCGTCCGGGAATATTGTAAAGAATTTGCGGAATCTCGACGGCTTTGGCAATGGCTTCAAAATGTTGAAACAAACCTTCTTGCGTGGGTTTGTTATAGTATGGATTGATGAGTAAAGCGCCATCGGCTCCTGCATCTTTTGCGTGTTGAGTGAGGCGAATGGCTTCCGTGGTGGAATTTGAACCTGTGCCCGCCAAGACTTTTGCTTTTTTATGGGCTTGTTCAACCGTAATTTCAATCACACGATCATGTTCTTCATGGCTGAGAGTGGCCGATTCTCCCGTGGTTCCGCAAGGAACGAGCACAGAAGTGCCATTTTCAATCTGAAAATCGATTAATTTGCGCAGGGCAGATTCATCCACCTTCCCGTTTTTGAAGGGAGTGATTAAGGCCACCATGCTTCCTGTAAATAAAGCGCTCATATTTCTATTTCTCCTTCGAAGACTTCCACGCCAGCCCCGTTGCTATGAGATCGGGGACTGCCAAAGGCTGTCCCCGTGCCCCTATTCTTGTTCGCTTGCCAAGAGTCAATCTTGGCAATGCTCACAAAATCTTCCGGGTCTGGAGCATTAGATTTCTATTTCTCCCTCGAAGACTTCCACGCCAGCCCCGGTCATGTAAACATGATTATCTTTTTCGCTCCAGTTGATTTCCAGGTCACCACCCGGAAGTTTTACATTCACTTTGCGATTGGTGTGGCCGTTGAGGACAGCGGCTACGGCTGTGGCGCAAGCTCCTGTCCCGCAGGCAAGAGTTTCGCCGGCGCCACGTTCCCAAACACGAAGCTTGATCGAATTTTTGTCGAGTATTTGTGCAAATTCGACATTGATTCTTTTAGGGAAGAGGGGATTTTTTTCAATCACCGGACCTATTTTGGTCACGGGAGCTTCTTCCACATTTTCAACAAACTGGATGCAATGAGGATTCCCCATGCTCACACAAGTGATGGCATAATTGTGTCCGTTGATTTCCACATTTTTTCCAATCACCATACCTTCCAGATTTACAGGAATTTCCTTCGCCTTGAGTATGGGTTCGCCCATGTCTACTTCTACAAGTTGGTTTAAAATGCGAATTTTCTTGATGCCACCCAGGGTTTCTACAGAAAGTTCGGTGTCTTTGATGAGACCGTGTTTTTGAGCGTAAAGTGCAAAGCAACGGATGCCATTGCCGCACATTTCTACTTCGGATCCATCATTATTATAGATCAGCATGCGGAGGTCTGCAGTTTCGGAGGGACGAAGCACCAGGAGTTGATCGCAACCAATACCGAAACGCCGATCGCAAATGCTTTTTGCCTTGCTCGCAAGTTGCGGATAGTTTTGTGTAAAAGCATTGATAACGACGAAATCGTTTCCGTTGCCGTGCATTTTTGTGAATTTAATTTTAGTCATAAATAATATTACAGATTTACTTTGCAAGCTTCGACAATTTTGTTGAGTTTGTCTTCGGGAATATTTGCTTTCTGGGAAACCATTTTGTCGAGGCCGATTTTCATCACTTCAGCACTTGAAAATGTTTCTTTGAATTTTCCCGTGGCACATTCGCAAAATTTGTCGATTTTGCTTTCTTTCTCTGCAGTCAAAAGTCCCGCACTTTGAAGTTTTTCTTTGGCGGTTTTGGAGCAGGATTCCATAAAGGATTTGCTGGCTTCTTCCATGGCATGGGGGTCATTTTTTGCGAGATATTGTGCGAGAGTATTTTTTAAATCAGGGTTCTTTTTATAGAACAAGTACCCTAAAAAACCGGCACCTATCGCAAAAATGACCACAAAAGAGATAAAAATTTTCAGGAAAGTTTTCATTTAATCCTTTCTTGTAAGAAGAAAAGAGGGGATTTTTTCCCCTCGAATCAAATCTTCAAGCTTTTCTCTTTCCCTTATAACATGAAATTGATCATCGTTGACAAGTACCTCTGCGGCTCGAGGACGGCTGTTGTAATTGGAAGACATGGCAAATCCGTAAGCGCCGGCTGAAAAAATGGCGACCAGATCCCCGCTTTTGCTTTCGGGAAAAGGCCTGTTTTGCGCAAAAAAGTCTCCGGATTCGCAGATGGGACCCACAATATCGCTTTTACGTTTACGTCCCTTTTTCTGAATCACAGGACTTATATCGTGAAAACTTCCATAAAATGCCGGACGGATCAGATCGTTCATGGCTCCGTCCACGATGACAAATTCCTTGGTGGGCGTTCTTTTGTTATAAATCACTTTCGTGACCAGAATGCCCGAATTTCCCATAATCACACGGCCCGGTTCAAAAACCAGTGTGACATCGAGGTCCTTGATTTCATTTAAGACGGCTTTTGCATACAACGAAGGCAGGGGAGGACTTTCATCTTTATAACGAATGCCGAGTCCTCCTCCCAAATCCAGATACTTGATTTCGATTCCCATTTTACGAAGCTTTTGAATGAGAATTTTCAGCTTTTTCAAGGCATCTACGAAAGGACGTACTTGAGTGAGCTGACTGCCGATATGACAATCCAAGCCAAGAATTTCGATATTTGGGAGTTGTTTTGCCTTTTGATAAATTTCCAGAGCCTTTCTGATATCGACCCCGAACTTGCTTTTCTTCATTCCGGTGGAAATGTAGGGATGTGTTTTGGGATCGATATTGGGGTTCACTCGCAGGGAAATGGGAGCTTTCTTTTTCAGATGTCCTGCAACACGGTCGATAGCAAACAATTCCTGTTCAGATTCCACATTGAACATCAAAATTCCCGCTTTAAGGGCTTCTGCAATTTCCGCATCGGTTTTTCCAACTCCGGAATAGACTATTTTTTGGGGAGATACCCCGGCTTCGAGTGCCCGATACAGTTCACCTCCGCTGACAATATCCACGCCGCCCCCTTCGTTGGCGATGGCTCTTAAAATGGCGATGTTTGAATTGCATTTCATGGAGAAGCAAAGCAGGTGAGGGGCTGAAGCAAAAGCTTCCTGAAATACTGAAAAGTGTCGTTTGAGAGTGGCATAACTATAGATGTAAACAGGGGTTCCCACTTTCTGTGCGATTTCCTCAACGGGGACTTGTTCGGCGTAGAGTCTGTTTTTTTTGTATTGAAAAAAATGCATGGTTTTTCACTTTCTTAACTATGAGCTTCTCATGAATAGTTTGTGACTTAAATACTATAAAGCCATATAAAAATTTCGTAAAAATAATGAGAGGGCGATCTTGTGATATCGCCCTCTCAATAGCTGTTATAGCCTTTATTTAATTTTTTGGTTTTTTTCTAGAGAGAATTTTTTCAGCACGTCGGATTTGTACTTTTACCTGAGAGAGGGCGGTTCCTCCATAGCTTTTGCGGCGATCTACAGCAGCTTTTACTGAAAGCCATTGGTGTACATCTCTCTGAACCTTTGGATGGAATTTTTGGAGAACATCCAGAGGGAGGTCTTCCAGATATTGCTTGGTATCCTGACAATACCGAACCAGTCTGCCCGCAATGTGATGAGATTCCCGGAAGGGGACATCTTTGGAACTGAGATAATCAGCAAAGTCGGTTGCGAGTAAAAATCCATCGCGTGTTGCCTGTAAAAGTTTCTCTTCTTTAAAAGTTGTTTCTTCAAGCATTTGGCTAAAAAGTTTTAAACAAACACTCACGGTGTGTGCAGAGTCGAAAAGAGGCTCTTTGTCTTCCTGTAAATCCTTGTTGTAAGCGAGAGGCAAGCCCTTGAGGATGGTCAGCAAGTTGAGCAGGTTGCCATAACAACGCCCAGTTTTTCCTCGTATCAATTCTGGAACATCGGGATTTACTTTTTGGGGCATCATGGAAGAACCGGTACAAAAGTTTTCAGGAAGTTTAACAAAATTGAATTCGGCACTGCTCCAAAGAATTAATTCTTCGCAGAAGCGTGAAAGATGCATCATGATTAAAGAACAGGCAGAAAGAAATTCGATGACAAAGTCCCGATCACTCACCGCATCCAGGGAATTATGGGCGATTCTTTCAAAACCCAATTCTTTGGCGACAAAAGCACGATCGATGGGAAAGGTGGTCCCGGCCAAAGCACCAGCACCCAAAGGAAGAGTTTGAATTCTTTTTAAAAGATCGTCCAAACGTTCTTTGTCTCTTTCGGCCATTTCAAAATAAGCAAGGAGATGATGTGCCAGGAGAATGGGTTGGTCACGCTGAAGATGGGTGTAGCCTGGCAAAATTGTTTGTTCATGACGATTGGCCAGTAAAACAAGCACTCTTTGGAATTCAATAAGTTGTGCGTAAAGAAGATGAACCTGATGACGGCAATAAAGTCTTACGTCAGTGGCGACCTGGTCATTGCGGGATCGGGCACTGTGCAGTTTGCCTCCCACCGAACCGATGCGTTTGATAAGCTCCGCCTCGATGTTTAAATGAACATCTTCCTGGTCGAGCTTCTATTTGAATTTTCCGCTCTGGATATCTTTCGCAATGCTTTCGAGGCCTT
>CAYPXN010000026.1:0-4748 GCA_964414715.1 uncultured Pseudomonadota bacterium
CCTCTTCTCCCCAAGCATGCCAGTTCACGGGGTTGTCTTTGTGCTGGAGGAGATAGGGTGATTTTTCGTATTGAAGTCGATTATGTTGGGTCATAAAAGACAATTGTATCCATTGCCGTGAAGATGGGAAGCAAATCTTAAGATTTTTTTGAGGAATTTTTCACCAACTCTTCCACCACACCCGGATCTGCCAGGGTGGAGGTATCTCCCAAATTTTCAATATCTCCTTCTGCAATTTTTCGCAGGATGCGCCGCATGATTTTTCCGGATCGTGTTTTGGGAAGGGCGGGAGTGAGCTGGAGATAATCGGGTTTTGCAATGGGGCCAATTTCACGGACAATGTGTTGGATGAGTTCTTTTACAATTTCCCCCTCACCCTGACCCTCTCCCGCCAGGGGAGAGGGTGGTAAGGATTTTTTCAATGTTACAAAAGCATAAATTCCTTGACCTTTAATTTGATGTGGAAATCCCACGACGGCTGCTTCAGCCACGGCAGGATGTTTTACGAAAGCACTTTCAAGCTCAGCTGTGCCGATGCGATGTCCCGAAACATTCAAAACATCATCAACACGTCCCAAAAACCAGATGTAACCATCTTCGTCTTTTCGAGCTCCATCTCCTGCAAAATAAAGTCCGGGGAATTTGCTGAAATAAGTTTCTTTTACCCGATCGGGTTGATTCCATACTCCCCGAATCATGGAAGGCCATGCTTCCTCGATTACAAAATAGCCCCCCTCATCAACCTCACATTCAGAGCGGTCTTCCCGGATTATTTTTGTCTTTATCCCGAAAAAGGGAAGACCCGCAGAACCCGGTTTCAAGGGCATGGCTCCGGGCAGACATGTTACCATAATGCCGCCGGTTTCCGTTTGCCACCAGGTATCCACGACGGGACATTTTTCTTTTCCCACAATTTCGTAGTACCAGATCCAGGCTTCAGGGTTGATGGGTTCGCCGACAGTTCCCAAAAGTTTCAAGCTTGAGAGATCGTGTTTTGTGATCCAGTCATTTCCTTCACGCATAAGGGCACGGAGCGCAGTAGGAGCGGTATAAAAAATATTCACTTTGTATTTTTCAATCACATCCCAAAAACGATCCGCTTGAGGATAAGTGGGAATACCTTCAAACATGAGTGTGGTTGCCGCATTCAGGAGGGGACCATAAACAAGATAGCTGTGACCTGTTACCCAGCCCACATCTGCGGTGCACCAAAAGATGGGACATGCTGAGCTTGTCGAAGCATCGTAATTGAATACATATTTGAAAGTTGTGGCGACATAGATCATGTAACCCGCAGTACTATGCATAACCCCTTTGGGTTTTCCCGTGGATCCGCTGGTATAGAGAAGAAAAAGGGGATCTTCAGCCTCCATTTTTTCTGCTTCGCATTGATCAGATTGCAAAGGAACTGTTTCATGCCACCAGAGATCTCGTCCTGCTTTCATGGAAATTTCTTCGCCCGTGCGTTCGAGGACAAGGCATTTGTCAACGATGTGTCCTTCTTTCTGTGCGGCTTCGAGAGCTTTATCTGCAATTTTTTTCAAAGGGACTGATTTGTTGCCGCGAAAAAGACCATCTGCAGTCAGTAAGATTTTTGCCCCACAATCCTGAATGCGTTCCCGAAGAGATTCCGCTGAAAAACCACCGAAGATAACATTATGAATGGCACCGATGCGCGCGCAGGCAAGTAAACTCATGGCAAGTTCCGGGACCATGCCCATGTAGATTGCAACGCGATCTCCCTTTTTGACTCCGAGAGTTTTTAAAGTATTTGCAAGTCTGCAAACATCACTGTGTAATTCTGCGTAAGTGTAAGTTTTGTTTTCGAAAGGTTCGTTGCCTTCCCAGATAAGCGCCGCTTTATTTGCGTATTTGGGCAGATGACGATCGAGGGCATTGTAGCAAAGATTGGTTTCACCACCCACAAACCACTTTGTTGAAGAAAAATTTCTCTCGCCCTTCCTGGGCCCACCCTTCGACAAGCTCAGGGCAGGTTTTTTGAACCAGAAAAAATTTTCAGCAATCTTTCCCCAGAATTTTTCAGGATCCTGAATCGATTCCTGGTAAAGCTTTTCATATTCCTGTTTTGATTCAAGATGTTGATGTTCGTGATCTGGATTGAGAGTGCGTTTTTCGCTGAAAAGATTTTCGATTGAAGAGGACATGTTTTGTCTCCATCAATGGTTACACTAAGGCTTCAATTTTGAGTACCTGATCCATTAGGTCTTTTAACATTCCTGTCTCGAAGGGGAGTTTAAGGTTCCCTGCCTTGAAAAAATCTTGCAAGGGAAGGCTCCCTCCCAATTGACAAAGGTGCAAATAATTTTCCAAACCCTGTTTTTTATTCTGAACACTTTGAACCCAGATTTGAAGGGCTCCCACTAAAGCAATGGCGTAGTCGATATAATAGAAGGGATTATGAAAAATATGAAGTTGCCGTAACCAGCGAATTTCCTGCCAGAAGGGAGCATCGCTAAAATCAAGGTCGGGAATATATTTTTTCTCGAGTTCTTTCCAGGCCTTTGCTCGACCCGAAGCACCTTTTGCAGATCCTTCATACACTTGATGTTGAAACTCATCCACCACGGCAATGTAGGGAAGAAGAAGTAAGCTTTCCGCCAGATGATATTTTTTGAAACGTTCCGCTTCGGTATGTTCAAAAAAGAGATCGTAATGAGGATAAGCCAAGAATTCCATACTCATTGAATGGACTTCGCAGGCTTCCAGTGTGGGCCATCTCAGCTCCAAGAGATCGATGGATCGACTTTCCCAGGCCTGAAAGGAATGTCCGCTTTCATGGAGAATGGTGGTGATGTCCGATCCTTCTCCGACACTATTGAGAAAAATATAAGGAACACGATAGTCTGGAAAATCTGTGCAGAAAGCTCCAGGAGCCTTGCCGGGACGTGAAGGAACATCAATTAAATCGTAATGAATGGAATCCTGGAAATGTTTTCCCAATTTTGGGTCAATTCCCTGAAAGGCTTTCAAAGCGGCAGGAACTTGTTCGTGAATATCCACTTTGAGTTTGCTGGCGCGCCATTCCGGAAAGAAATCATTATTCCAAATAGATACGCTGGAAGTACCCAGCATTTTACATTGAGCCTGACGGATTTTTTTTGAAATGGGAACGATGACTTCCAGTATTTGTTTTCGAAAGGCTTCCACTTCCTTGGGGCCGTAATCCACGCGCCGCATATGCATGTAAGCAAGAGGAATATAGTCGTCATGGCCCAGATTTTTTCCCATCTTGTCTCTGAGTTGGGTGCATTCTTCGTAAATTTCTTCAAGAGGATCCCGGTTTTTCAAAAACCAGTTTGAATAACTTTGAAGGCTTTCCTTGCGGATCGAAGGACGTTCGTCCGATAAAAACTTTTTGTAGTGGGGAAGAGGATATTTTTTACCTTCCACTTCAAACTCTCCGCTTCCGGTGAGTTTGGTATATTCTGAAATTTTTTGGTTTACCTTAGCATCGAGTTCAACATTGGCTGAATGAAAGGCATCTTGCTGGATTTGGAGTTGCAGAAAATACTGAGATCCCAGTTTTTGTTCGAGATCTTTTCGAAAAGGGGATTTTAAAATTTTCTCGCGCAGAGGTGCATTGAGTTTTTTGTAAGGAGGTTCGATTTCCTGATGCAGTCTTTCCTCTTCTGCCACATTTTTTTCATCTTGGGTGTTGCGGTAAAATGCGAGAGATATTTGATTGGCATGAGTATCGATATGACATTTGATTTCATTCCAAAATAAAATCGCATTTTCCCAGTCCGTCGGATTTTTTGCCTGACTCATTTTATCATCCACCTGCTTTAGCCATTTTTCGATGTGGGGAACATCGAGTTTTTCCTGAAAGTCTTGAAAAAAACGGGTGGGGTAACGTTGGAGTTGGGCCATAAGTCCTCAAGGTTTAAGGGGCGGTGGATTTAAATTTTTAAATGCCGGATTGCTCTGCATTTTCAGAGTTTCTGTCTCGATAAACTTGTTCAAGTGGGGTGTTTGATTGGGAGCGAGTTTTTTGTTTTGCACATCGTTATATAAATAGAGGAGTACTTCTTGTCGGATGAATTTTTTCTCATCCTTGGGGAGCGATAAGTAGTCCTGAATAAATTGATCTGAAAGTTGTAAGGCAGCCTGTTTTTCCAAAGGCTTCAAATCTCTGGAAAGCGAAGGCTCGATAATTTTGGGGCGGAAGATTTGTTGATAGCTGATATCGATGGCGCGATCTGCCAGATCACCAAAATCCACCGTAAAATATAAAACTGCCATCACAATAAAAGGCAAAAACAAAACAAAGAGACAACCGGTGAGACAACCACAACAGCCACAACCGGACTTGTTGGGAGTGGCGGGATTTTGAGTAGGATTATTGACTGTGATGGGAACGTTTTGTGTTTGCATAAACATCCTGTCATCCTGAGTGAAACGAAGGATCCAGTGGATTCAGCGGGATCCTTCATCTGCCTTTGGCAGACTCAGGATGATCCGCCTGAGGTGGATTATTTAGGCACCTTCTCCCAATCCTTCAAGAATTTTTCAATTCCGATATCTGTTAAAGGGTGTTGAGCCAATTGTTTGATTACCGAATAAGGAATGGTTGCCACATCTGCTCCAATCAGGGCGGAATCTCGCACATGAATAGGATTTCGAATGGAGGCTACAAGCACCTGGGTATCGTAGCTATAGTTGTCGAAAATCTGTCGGATTTGACTGATGAGTTCCATTCCTTCCTGGGAAATATCATCCAGACGACC
>CAYPXN010000027.1:0-23567 GCA_964414715.1 uncultured Pseudomonadota bacterium
AGGCCAATTTTTGGAGAATTCTTTTTTCACTTCTTCGTAGCGTTCGTAAGTTCCCAAATCCCTGAAATAGTTTTCACAAACAAAGCCAGATAATTTTCCACCTTTTGCTAAAAGGGGAACGTAAGCATCTTCAACAATGCAGCTTTTACCATGAGGAGGAAGTTGTTTTAGTACTTTTGATTCCAAAATCTGTACGCCCGTAAACACATAACCTTTGGAGTTTTTTTCCGGAGCTTTTTCAGAGATGGAAAGAATTTGATTTTGCGAATCAAGATAAACTAAACGCTTTACGTCTTTTCTTTCCGCAGGGCTTAAGACGAGAGTTCCGATTGAGTTGCTTTTTTGATGCGCTTCCCAAACTTTTTGCAAATCGACATCGATGAGAATATCACCGTTCATCACAATAAAAGGATCCTCTCCAAAAAAACTTTCTACTTTTTTAATTCCACCGCCCGTTCCAAAAATTTCATTTTCAAAACTATAATGAAATTTCATTCCCCAGTTTTTTCCATCTCCCAAAGTGCTTTGGATTTGTTCTCCGAGATGATGGAGATTAATCATGAGTTCCTTTATCCCTGCCTTTCGAAGCAGAGCAATGTTGTAAGTCATCAAGGGTCGATCTTCGACAGGAATGAGAGGTTTGGGTGTGGTGAGAGTGAGGGGTCTTAAGCG
Source organism: uncultured Pseudomonadota bacterium (assembly GCA_964414715.1). GTDB lineage: Bacteria > UBA10199 > UBA10199 > JADFYH01 > JADFYH01 > CAYPXN01. Next base: position 673 of record CAYPXN010000027.1, read on the forward strand.
TTCACCGAGTCCAGCTGCCAATAACATTGCTTTTGAAGGAAAAGAAGGCATTAATCCAACTCCTTCACATACTTCGCGATCAATTTTCGGAGTTCTTCAAATTCCGGAAGTTTTGCAAAAGCAGCTCGGATATAGCGGAGTGATGAGGGAACGCTGACGAGGAAGTTCGGATTTCCCTTTACGGTATTAATAAATTGAAAGCGGCCGGTATCTTTAAGTTTGCGTTGAAGAGCAGTGAGAAAAAATAATCGTTTAAATTTGTTTTCGTCCTCAATAGGAAGCCCCGCTTTTTTTCGTGCTTCTAAAAAATAATCGATGAGTTCATCCACGGCCTCGGGAGAGAGTTCGATATAAGAATCGCGTAAGAGACTCACCAAATCATAGGTTTCAGGACCTTGCAGTGCATCCTGAAAATCCAGAATGTAAAGATCGTAATCTTTCATCATGATGTTGCGACTTTGAAAATCACGATGAACGAAAATATATTTTGAATTTGCGATTTCTTTGGAAATACCGCGGGTAATTTTTTTAAAAAGTTTTTTGTCTTCTTCGGGAACTTTGATTTTGAAGCGATCTTCAATTCCGTATTCTAGAAAATGATCAAATTCCCAATTTAAAAGTTTTTCATCGAAGCTGCGATGGAAGGCAAGACAGTCGCTGCTGGAAGGGGTGACGCGACTGGGGGCCCCCCGATTACCGCCAGCAGTCCCCGCTCCAGCATCTTGATTTGTTCGCTTCTGCATCTCCACGAGCAAATCAATCGCGCGACGATAAAAAGATAAGCGCATCGATTCTTTGGCATCTTTCAAATAAGTTTCCAGATGACGATCGCCCACATCTTCCAAAACCATAATTTTCTTTTCAGCATCCCAGCAGTAAAGTTCGGGAACGGGCAATCCGAGCGATTTGAGATAACGTTGGATATTTACAAAAGGAAGTTCGTCTTTGGGGCCTTCATAGTTTGTGATTTCTTCCGATACTGAAGAAACACCTTCCGGCATTTGCATGAGGATGAAAGTTTTTTCTCCCTCTCCCCCTGAGGGAGAGGCTTGAGGTGAGGGGGAAAGTGTTACTCGATAATAAGTCCGATAAGAAGCATGACCGAAAAGTTTATCGATTTGCAGTCTATCCGTATTGAGTTTTAGGGTTTCTTTAAAAATATGATGAACATTTTTTTCAAATGGGTCCATGGGCAGTCCGTGTTAGAGAGTTTGTGTTGTAATCCAGTCCAGATAATCTTCACTTCCCTGTACGATTGGCAAGGCAATAATTTCAGGGCATTCATAGGAATGTAATTGTTTGATTCTTTTTTCAATTTTTTTGAAAAGGGATTTTTTTGTTTTGATAAAAAGTAGAAATTCCTTTTCGGAACAAATTTTTCCCTTCCAGGAATAGGTAGATTGAATAGGCGAAGAAATATTCACACAAGCGGCTAATTTTTCTTTTACTAAAGCTTTTGAAATTTTTTGGGCTAAACTTTGTGTGGGTGCGCTACAAGTAATAAAAATAAAATTTTTCATAGTGTGTGCAAGGGCTCAGTATTCCTTTCGTTCGCGCAAGATTCGCCGTAAGGAATAAAATTTGAGAGAATTTGAAAGTTTGTCTTATTTTTAAAATCGTGATGTTCGGCTCAGATTGCACTCACTGCAGGAACACTGAGCCCTTACACGGATTTTAAATATTTCTCAATTTCTGAAAGCGTTTCTGTATTTAACACATCTTTTTTGGTCAACCAACCTTTTCGGGCGATATCTACTCCCCAATAAGTGTCTTTTAATCCTTCAGGGCTATGAGCATCCGGATTAATACAAAATTTTACGCCCATTTGGGAAGCATGATGAATAAGACGCCAATCCAAATCGAGACGATGCGGATTTGCATTGATTTCAATCATTTTTTTATTTTTTGCCGCGGTCTGAAAAATTTTTTCGTAATTCAGGGAGTAGCCTTCACGGGCGAGTAACAAACGACCACTGATGTGGCCGAGCATGGTGGTGTAAGGATTTTCCAAAGCTTTGACGAGTCGTTTTGTCATTTCAGCTTCAGTCATTTTAAAACTGGAATGTACCGAAGCAATCACGAAATCGAATTTTTTTAAAACTTCTTCGGAATAATCCAGGGAACCATCTGCAAGAATGTCTGATTCAATGCCTTTCAAAATTTTAAAGTCTTTGAGTTTTTTGTTCAGAGTATCGATTTCAGCATGTTGTTTCTTGATTTCTGCAGGCGTTAAACCTCCGGCATATTTTGCAGATTGGCTGTGATCGGAAAGCCCCATGTATTTGAATCCCAATTTCTGGGCTTCTTTGGCCATGGCTTCTATTTCAGCAACACCATCGCTCCAGGTGCTGTGTACATGAAAAATTCCCTTCACATCTTTTGCTTCGATCAGATCGGGTATTTTATTTTTTTCTGCAGCGACAATTTCACCGCCGGCTTCACGAAGTTCCGGAGGAATAAATTCGAGGCCCAAAGCTTTGTAGATTTCCTCCTCACTTTTGCAGGGGATGAGTTTTTCTTTTTTGAAAAGTCCGTATTCGTTCAGTTTTAATCCGAGATCTTTGGCCCGAGAACGGAGTTGCGTATTGTGTTCTTTGCTCCCTGTAAAATGAAGAAGGGCGTAGGGATATTCTTTGTCGCTCACAATACGCAGATCAACCTGAATGCCATTTTTAAGACGGATACTCGATTTGGTTTCTCCCTGACCCAAAATGTCTGTGACTTGGGGTAAAGCACAAAATTTTTTCATGATGTTTGCAGCATCTTTTGTGTTTGCAGAAAGTACGAAGTCCAAATCATGCACGATTTCTTTTCTGCGACGCAAGCTGCCTGCCACTTCCATCCGCAGGATGCCGGGGATTTTTTTCAGGGACTTTAGAATTTCCTGGGAAATTTCATATGCGACATCGAGCCGATAAGTCCCCTCATTCTTTTTGAGATAATCTATTCCCTTGAGAATGTTACTTTGAGTTTTTTCTCCAAAGCCTTCCAGGTCCAAAAGCCGGTTTTCTTTGCAGGCGTATTCCAGTTCACCGAGGGAGTGAATGCCCAGTTTTTCGTAAAGCACCTTTACTTTTTTGGGACCCAAACCCGGAATTTGAAGGAGATCGGTAATTCCCTTGGGAAACTCTTTTTTGAGTTCTTCAAGATATTTGAGTTTTCCAGTTTTGTAGAGTTCGGTAATTTTTTCACTGAGATCTTTTCCGATTCCGGGGAGTTCCTGGAGTCGCTCTTCTTTTACCAGATTGCCCAAATCTTCAGCCAAACCCTCCAGACTGCGAGCTGCATTATGGTATGCACGAATTTTAAAAGGATTGTCTCCCTTGAGTTCGAGAAGGGTGCCTATGAGTTCCAAGGCTTCTGCGATCTGGTGCTTGTCGAGCATATAAAATTTATAGCTCAAAGCCTCTGTATCTGAAAACCCTTAAAATGGAAAATTTTGAACTTCTTAATGATAATTATACCCTTTGTACATCTGGGGTTCATAGCCGCGGATATTTTGGTTATTGCTTTTCATCTGCGGTTCATAACTGGCAGGATGCATTTGAGGTTCATAGCCTCGAATATTTTGATTGTTCTTCATCATCTGGGGTTCGTAGCCGGCAATTTCTTCCCCATTTTCAAAACGTTTTTGATTCTCTGCCTCTTCTGGATGAGAAGCGTCGTAAGCTTCTTTATAAAATCTTAAACATTCTTTCAGTTCATCAATGTTGAGCTGTTCGCTGGCGAGAAGTCCGCAGCGGTCCGGAATCTTGATTTCATCAGCCTGAGTATTTGAGATGGGAATGGAAAAACTGAAAATACCTAGAAGCAAAAAACCGAAGTATATTTTGAATGATTTTATCATGATTGCCCCCTTGCCTGAGCTGTCCAGGACAGCTTGGGGCTAATAGAAGCAAGGCCTGTGCCAGTAAATTTTTGTAGGATTTGTTAAGAGGAGTTGAAGAAGGAATTTAAAGATTTTTAACTTCTTTTACTTGGTAATGACGAGATTTTGACGGAACTGGGTGTGAAAGAATTTTAGTTTGAGCCTGCTTCCGGAAGATCAAGAACCAAATAAAAAGAGGAGTTATACTCATTGACCGTATTTGCTCCGGCATAAAGAAGTGCAGAGGGAAGAAAATAAGGACCAAAAGGAGTACGGACAGAGCCGCCGAAACAATAGACACAGCCGGGTTCAGCAGGAGTTTGAGTAATTTTTCGGGTGTTTCCCAGTAAATCATAAACATCAAAAGCGGAACGGTCTCGGTAAAAGCCACTGCCCCGAGAATGAGTTCCTACTGCACGAGCGTAAGATCCACGATCCACATCCGCATGCGTGAGGCGAGATTCCAGAAAGTTTGGATTGAACAAATAACCCCAAGGGTAAGTCCAGGGGAAGGTATTGCGCGCAATAATTTCAAGTTCGACTCTTTCCGGAATTCGGTAAAGACCTTTTTCTTTGCTTCGACCTTCTGTTTTATTTTTCCAATCTACATAAGCCCGAATAGCTGTCAGAGGAATTGCGTGAATGGGTTGTTCTGCGAGTATGGGCTCTTGCGCCGCGCTGAGATGTGAAACGGGATCCTGTAATTTGAATTGCAACACACTGCCTTCTTGGCTGGCTTGAACTCTCCAATTGTATTTTACTCCGCTAAAAGCTTCTGCCAATTTTTCCGGATTCGGATTTTCTGTGAGCGATGCCATAGGATCCAAATGAAGTTGCCCGCGTGGGATATAATTTCGAGCCTTGTTCAGCAAGGTGGCGGCTTCTGTATAATTTCTTTTTCGCAAGGCAGTATTGATTTCATCAAGCACACTTTCCACAAAAGCATGATATTGAGCCACTGTAATGGGATCTCGGGTGATGGCAAAGGAAGTATATGAAATTTTTCTAAGAGGAGGAGAATGTTTCTCCAGCGGGTTGGGGTCGTCGTAAATATCCAGTCCTGTATAAGCAGTTCCACCTTGTATAAAAACCATGTTGTGTGGAAAATCTCTGCTCCCAACGAGTTCCGCCTCAATCTGAAGTGCTTCTGATTTTTGGAGTGAAAGTCGAATATCTTCGAGTGTGACATGAAGAGGAATGCGCGTGGTATGATAACCTGCGTGTGTGATCTCGAAAACGTAGTAACCTTCATTCACAGCGATACCGGGCGATTCAGATTGGTCACGAAGGGCACGCAGGGATTTGTCGAAAATTAACTGGGGACGATAAGTTAGCAGGGAATTTCCATGGGCATCTTTATCCGGAAAATATTTAAAGAGTCGAACCCGTGTCATCTGGGGAAAGCCTTCATTGCGACTCATTCGATCCAGGACGCTGAGATGAATGCTCAGATTTCCGTTCAATGCATCTTTCATACTGGGAGAAGCATCTTCTGCAGTTGCTACATCGTTTTGTCGAATCAGTTTTTCGAGAGATTGCCGTTCGCGATGAGAAATGGTGTCACCTTCATCGATGAGAAGTCTCCATGCCAACTCTGCGATCATTTTCTTTGCTTCTTGGGGAGTGCGGCCATGAAATGTGGTTTCGAGATATTTGATCAGATCCAAGGCTTTTTGCCGCCAGTCCGAACGCATTTCGCGGAGTGTTGAAATGGGTTGGTGCATTGCCTGCCATTGCTCCGCCTGCATTTGTTGTCCGATTTGAAAACGATCCCAGGCTTCCTGCATTTGGGCTTCGATAACATCCATGACTCTTAAACTTTCTTGAATTTGGTTTTGTTCGGAGCGTGCAAAGGCAAGAAGAACCGCTTCTCGCAATTCCTGAATACTTTGATAACGATTTTCTGGATTTTCAGAAAAAGCTTTGCGGGCAATGGGTTCAATTTCCCGAATGTACGCAGGCGCATTTCCAATCATTACTTCTTCAAAAGTTGGGGCGCTGTGAGGTCCCAAAATGCTTGCCAGCAGCGACAATTTGGGATGCCCATGATCATCATAAACGGGAATTTTTTTTGCTTCTCCTTTTTCGCTTTGCCCTTCTTGAAAGGCCCCGAAGGGATGAACTGCCGCGATCCATTCATAAAGGATAACTCCCAAGGCAAAGATGTCCGGACTACGAGGATTTTTGATGGGCTGATTGCGCATGATTTCTGGAGCAACATAGCCCAAGGTGCCTGTCCAGGATCCATGTTGGGTGAGAGGTTCACCATCCAGGATAATAGGTTCTGTGCTTGAAACGGAACTGTCCGGATTTGCCTCGGCAAAAGGTTTGGCAATTCCCCAATCCATAATGCGCACGTGACCTTCTTCATCGAGACGGATGTTTTCAGGTTTGAGATCGCGATGCATGATTCCTTTTCGATGAGCGCTTTCCATGGCTTCGCAAATTTCTGCAAAAATGGCGAGACGACGTTCATAATCAAACTGATCTGCGGGAAGATTTTGACTTCTGAGCTTGAGCAAAATTCGAGAGAGATCATTTCCTGAGACGTATTCCATCACGGGAACAGGAATGTTGTTCCCCAATTCAAAACGATCATAGACGGCTACCGTATAACGGGGGTCGAGGTTTGCGCCGATTGTGATTTCTCGGTCAAAACGTTGCATCAGATTTCCACCTGTATTTGCATGACGAGGGACCTTGATGACGGCTAATCGTGCGAGTCTTTCATCATAAACTTTATAGACATCTCCAAAACCACCTGATCCCAGGTGATTCATCAGAATGTATCTGCCATCGGGACCGACTCGGGTTCCCTTATTCAGAGGACCGGAAGGATTTAAGAAAGCGGCTGAAGGTGTTTCGGGAAGACGGGTCTCTGCTAAGACGGATGCTTCACCAAGCGCAATTCTTGGGCGCACTTCAGTGGGGCCTTGGGTGTCCATCGTTTCCCCTACAAAAACTTGTGCTCGGGGGAGTTCAGGAATCGGGGCTTCTTTCTGAATAACTGGAGGGGGAGGATAGGGTGTGGTGTTAGGGCCCTTTTCACCACTTCCGGTATACATGCTTAATGTTTGAGGAGTGAGAGAATTTGAAAAGTTTGCCGGATTCATTTTAGTTTCAATAAAAATTTCCAGACTTTTTTCCGCATGCAAAATTTTTCCCTGAGAAATTCCGTGAAAGAGAGCCATGCCTGCATTCATCTGAAGATTCATGATTTCTGCATGCAGGAATTGTTCAGATAAAGTTCCTTGGATTGCGGGGCTCAGTTGAAGAGTGTAAGCGAGGTGTTGTGCTGCCACCATGCCACTGTCTTGAATAAAATGTTGTAGAAAAAGGTTTTGATTTTGGGAAATTTTTCCAAAAAATTTCAGGGTTCCGAAGTTGACAAAATCGTTGAACCAGGAAGAAGCTGAAGAGTGAAGTGGGGGGCGGAAAGAATTCAAAAGTGAAGTCACCCCTCGATATACCGTTACTTCACTTGCGAGGCCAAAGAGAGGGCTGAGATATTTGCTGCTTCCCAAAGAGTAAGCCCCGATTTTTCCCAAACGATAGGCAAAACTTCCCGTGGTCATAGCGAGAAGATTTTTCCAATCGCAGGCCTCTTCCGAGAAATGGTTCAAAGTTTCGTCCATCTCCCTTTGGGTCGAGTTTAATTTGCTGGAATAGTCCGCAGAATGGATCGAGCCCCTTCTTCGGTCCAAGAGTGTAATCATGTGTGCCCTCTATAAAATGCCAGGGCTTCTTTCGGGTTATTGGTTGAAAAGTTGTTCTTTTTTTTAGGTGAAATTTGGGACCTAAAAGATGTTGTTTTTGACCTTGAGACCTAAAAATGTGAGCTTGCTCCTTTGGGCTGAAATCCTTAAAATAATCGAATGAAAAAAATATTCCTTCTTTTCTTTTCATTTCTCTTATTGCTTTTGCCTTTTACCCTTTCCCCTGTTTCTTGGGCGGCAGACTCCAATGAAATGTTGGAACAGGATGCGGCGGGCCTGCGAAAAATCGTGAAGGAAGTCAACGGTGGCCCAAAAGCTTCCGATCCTTATTCAGATCCTGAGGCCTTCTTTATTTTGGAAGGTTGTTACGGGGGTAAGAAGGGGGAGGAATTTTCTAACCAAAATGTAAAAGTGACAGCGCTTTATTATTCGGAAATTTTTCACAAGAATACTACGCAAGTTACCAGGATCCATTTCAAATTCAACAAACCCGTCGCGATGGGAGTGGCCCAAAACTATGTGGCAGATTTTGCTCCCTTCTTAAGAGGAAGAAATTTTACCCAGCAACACAAGATCGATGCTTCTGAAGGAGGAGATTGTGTGCCCAAAAATGGCGGCATTGAAAGCCGTTACACGCGCGATTATTTTATCGAGTTTTATTACGCTCCGGGTGGAAAAGGAATCCAGGAAGCCCGTCTCTGGAATGCGAATTATAATAATTAGATTTTACCTTTTTGTAAGTTTTTACTTTCAAAAAATGTCCTGACTTAATTAGCTCCCTCACAACTCTTAACAAATCTAAACAATATTCAGTGATTATCTTCCTGTTTCAGCTGGCATGTGGATTGCTATTTCTGTTTTGGGAGTTTTTTTAACTCTTTTAGTAAAAAAAGAGAGGAGTACTTCTCATGAATACACCTTCAGTAAATCAAAACCAAAATAATGATATTCTTCTCACTCGTGTGATTGAAGGAGGTGCTGAAAGAGGAAAATTAGATCACCTGGATATAATTGAAATTTCAAGAAACGGAGTCATGGAACGGCTGAGCGTAGACCAGTTTATCCACGATTCCCGCTTTGATCACTTAGGTAACTCCTATGCCAGGTTGAATTGGATTGGAGTTCAGTATCGTTCTTTGCCAGTGAGACAGATGCATTCACTTCCTATTGGAACTAGCAAACCTTTTACAGATCGCATTGCAGATGCAGACACAAAGTATAAAGATCGCCAAGCACATTTCAACGAAAGAATTGGCATGTTTCCCAGAAGTGGAAATGGTGCAGTTTCTGAAAAATTAGCGAAATCTAATCTGTCGAAAGAAAACGCCGGAACAAGAGTTCAAATTCAACAGCAATCCCCTGAATCTGAAAAATTAGGTGAATCCGTCAGAAGATGGTGTCAGCACAATGGTTGGGATTTGGAATCATTCTATCAATTTCAAACTGCAATGGGTGGCGATACGGAGGTGATTCGTAATGCGGTGGAAGGAAATCCAAATTTGACCCTCCCTGAAGATGCCAGGCCTATTGTTTTCTATGAGCCAAGCATTGCAGCAACTTCGGTGGTTATGGGGCCTATCTCAGCAGCTAAACACGATTTAAATCAAACTCTGCAAAGACTTAGAAATAATCCATAAGGGATGTATTTTAAGAAAGAATCATTATGACTAGTCCTGTGACGATAGAATATTTGGATCGAGTTAATATTGGAGAATTAGAAACTTTAAGAGTTCCTGCAGGTGATCCAGGTTCACAGGGATTTGAAGTAGAATTGCATGTAGAATCACTTAAAAAACAAAAAAGTAATGAGCCCTCTTTGCTACGTAAGAGGTAAAACTCCTAATTTACCCAAATTCCATTTCCGCTTCCACCCGAAGAAGGGGGAGCGTATTGCTTTAGGGGTGCACTTCCGCCTCCTCCGTCCCCACTTCGTTTGCGTACTGCCTTGGGAGCTGCTGCAGGAGCTGCTCTCAGAGGAATGTCGATGGGTTGAAGATTTCCATTGATGGGGGTGTAAACGGCTTCCACAGGAAGATAACCATTTTTTGCCAAGCGAATTTTTGCAGGTTTGTTTAAAGCAAGCTGATTGATATTTGCCGGCGTGACCAGACCTGTATCAACATCATTCAAAAAGATTTGGGCTCCGGGAGGAGTGCTGCTTACCATGGCTTGCCCGAATTCCACCTTCACGAGATTTGCTTCAAGATTCAAAGGAGTATTTTGTACCAAGGTGATGGATTTTTCCCAGGGCTGATAACCTTCCAATTGCAGACTGATATTTTGGGAAACGTAAAGGGGTAAATTGGGAAGGCTTGCAGGGGTTTTTAATCCGGTAGAACTTTTATCTATTAAGATTTCGGCACCGGGGGGATTGGATTTGATCTCAATGCTTCCTTTGTCAGTTGCTTGGACAACACCGGGTTGTGATGTAGGTGCCGCTACGACAGGAGGAGCAACCGCAGGAGCAGTGCCAGGAATTAAATTCGTTAAAGCAGCGGGCAACTGTGTTTTTGAAGCGGGTGTCAGCGTGGGAGGAGTTGAATTGCCTGCTAACTTGGGTTGAATTACTTTTGTCCAGGCAAAATAAGCGGCCACAGAGGCAATTCCAAAGAAAAACAAAAAGATAATGATAATCCAAAGAAGTGCAGAGCTGGATTTCTTTGGAGTCGCAGGAGCGTTTGCGGGTCCTTTGGAAGATTGATAACCGGGAATGTAAGAGATGGAGGTTTCCGCCGATTGCATGACCAAGGCATCTTGCGTACTTTTTTTGATCGTTGGTTCGTTGGCCAAAGGGTTTTTTGGACTTTCGTTCACCGTAAATTCCTTCATGAACGCGGCGAGATCCTTGGGTAAAAAACCGGGACGGAACTGGGATAAAAAATGGGCAAGATCGACTTGAAAGGCTTCCGCTGTTTTGTAGCGTTCTTCCAAACTTCCCGCCATTGCCTTGGCCAGAATTTGCCGAAGGGGATCTGGAATACTGGCGGGTAAATCTTCCGCTTTCAGGTTGCAGTGACGGATTTTTTCAAGGATGGCGAGTGCGGTATCTCCGTCAAAACATTTTTTGCCGGTAATCATTTCATAAAGAACCACACCCAAGGCAAAAATATCACTTTGCTGATTCAAGGTTTCGCCGCGAGTTTGCTCGGGAGACATATAACTGAATTTGCCCTTGAGCATTCCGGTGGCAGTAAAACTTCCCTTGGAGGCAGCTTTGGCAATTCCGAAATCGGAAATTTTGACATCTCCATTGTAGGAAAGCAGAATGTTGTGCGGAGAAACATCCCGATGAATAATATTCAGGGGCTTTCCGTCTGGGCCAATTTTTTTATGAGCGTAATCGAGACCCGCAGCGCTTTGCATGGCAATATAGCAGGCAACATCAATGGGAATTTTGCGTCCTTTGGCTTCTACACGATTCATCAGGGTTTTAAGATCAAAGCCATCAATAAAAGCCATGGCAATGTAATAGGTATTTTCGAAAGAACCCAGATCCATCACATCGACAATATTCGGATGGTCGAGCATCACGGAAAGCTTGGCTTCATCCACCAGCATACGGACAAACTCGGGATCATTGGCCCAGTGGGGGAGAATTTTTTTAATGACCACCGTTTTTTCAAAGCCATCCGAACCGAAAGTCTTGGCTTTGTAAATTTCAGCCATGCCTCCGGTGCCGAGTTTGTCTAACAAAAAATATTTGCCAAAAGGTTTTTGAGATTCTGTTGCCATAAAATGTTCTGAGAAAATTGTTTATCTATTCATCTTTCTACCAATAGTAAGCACAAACATGGAAATAAAAAAAGCACCAATAAATCCTTCTGAAGCCCCAATCACGCGACTCCAACCAACGGGATGGTAATCTCCGTAGCCCAAGGTGGTGAAGGAAACGACGCTAAAATAAAAGCAATGCAGGAAATCCATTACAGTGGAATAAGTCTGGCTCAGATCCAGTCTGAGATCACGGTTAATAATTCCGCTGCCGGTGTCTACACCCCCGATGAGATAAAAAAAAGAGCAAAAAGCGATAAAAAAAAGCGAGGTGAATATGACACGGACCGGGTATTCACCGTATCCAGTGCTGAGTCGCATGAATTGAAGGCCTCCCCAGCTTTTGCGTGGAGAGAGTTTTCGTTTGCATTCCATCTCACCGTAATAAAAGTTGCCCGCGGTTTCATAACTTCCAAAATTTTCGTAACATTTTTTGATGTTCCGGCAAACATCCGAAGCTTTTTTGTAGTGGGCTTGGCTTTTGACCCGGTTTGCATCCATCTCGTCCCGACAGGTAAGGCGACCATGAAGAGTATCCCAGTGGGCCTCATTTAAATCAACGTTATCAAGTGAGGTATCCAGAAAAGAAGCGGCATGGAGGTCCCCTTTGAGTTTGCTTCGGCCTCCATGGAAAAAGACTTCCTGAAAAGACAGGTCATTTTTTTTCGGATTGAGGATGTAAATCACTTTCTCATCTCCCGAAAATTCGGTGCGGCTAAAGTTGGTAGTCGGGTTTTCAAGTGTCAGCGGATAAAATTTCAGGATTTTTGATTTGAACTGGGCACTCGAAAAATCAGCGCGTCCTTTTTTGAAAACAGTATTCGAAAAGTTTGTTTCTTTGGCACTAAAGGTGGAGTTTGCGAAAGAAAGTTGATCGAACTCGAAATCACATTGCAAGAAAGTGAGCGAGTGACATTGGAAAAACACGTTGCTGAACTGGATTTTTGATGCCTTGAAGTGGGTAAGATCAAAATGGACGTGGTCGTTTTTGATGTTGCAGTCTGAAAAAATAATTTGTTCTCCCGCCCAATCCATTTCAGTAAACTTGATTTCATTTCCACTCATGGAGGAATTGGCAAAAGAGATCATGGGGCCGGAATAACGTATTTTCTCAAAGCTGCTATGAATACTGTGAAGTTCAGTTTGAGTGAAAAATACACTGCCCTGAAATTGTGAGGCACGAAAATCCAGCTGTTCACCCTTAAAGTGTGAGTTTGCAAAGCTGACATGCTTTCCATGAAAATTTGCCTCGTTAAAATGGCTTTCGTGGCTTTCAAAACGACAAGCATTGAAGAGGTTAAAATCTCCCTGAAATTGCGCTTTTGAAAAGTTGGTTTTCATTCCCTGGAAAAGTGCCTGGTTGAAAATGGCCCCTTTGAGAAAGCTTGTTTTGTAAAAGCTGCTTTCACGTCCCAGGAACTGGCAATTCTCAAAGTTGGCAAATTCTTGAAAAACAACATCCCTAAAATTGACCGAAAAGGTGAAGATGAATCCTTCGAAGTTGAAATCACGGGAGTTAATTTTTTTTCGAAGCAGTTCATTGAATTCGGCTTCAGGCTTTGTTTTGGCTGCATCGTGAAAGATGCAGAAATTTTTTTCAGAAGAAGCCCAAACAGGATGAGTACAATTTTGTTTTCCCTGGTGATTGGTATACTGACAATTTTGAAGGGTCATAGAAGGTAGTTCTACCTTAAAATTCCTTGGGCATCAATTTCTGAATTTTTCCGGAAATCCGCAAATTATTTTCCAGATTTTGGAATGAAGTGTCCATTTTTTGGAAAATTTTTCTTTCTCTTCGCTTAAATTGTTTCTGGGTTTTGGCATTCCCTTTGCTTTTGCCTTCCTACGCCTAGGCAATTTTAACAAAGGAGAATGTGTATGAATGAATATATCCGCGATGTGTATCACATCGTTGAAAAGGAAGCTGAAGGAAATGAACCGGCCAAAGCCATCTGGACCAAAATCGGGGTGGCCTTTGTCAACCGGGATCAGTCCCTCAATGTGATCATGGATATGCTGCCTTTAAATGGAAAGCTGCATATCCGCGATCGTCGATTCAACAAAAACCAAAGTAAATTCCAAAAAGGAGATAATGTATGAAGAAACAATTCATCGCAATTGCTGTAGTGATTGCAGCCATCATGCCGGGCCTTGCAAGTGCGAAGGCCTCAAAAAAACAAATCAGCGGGCATCTGAACCTCAACACAGCCAGCGTGGAACAACTCCACCAATTGCCTGGCGTGAGTCCGAAGAAAGCCCAAGCCATCGAGAATTATAGAAAAGAACATCCATTCAAATCGGTGGATGAATTGGACAATGTTCAGGGCTTTAGTCCGAAGAGCATTGGAAAAATCAAACCTTATCTGGGGATTGATGGATCTAACAACTTGGTGGTGGAAGGTGGAAAGTCCAAACGAGGCAAAAAGACTGCCTCTGAAGGCAAACACTCCAAATCTAAGAAGGCTTAGAATCAAGGGTGTGGCTGTGTTTGCAGTCACACCCTTCTCTTTACATCTATATGGGAGATATGATATGGTTAGCCTTATGAAAGCAACAGTGGAAATATCCGATCATCTTTTTCGAGAAGCCAAGCGCTTTGCTGCGAAAAAAAATAAGACTTTCAGAGAAGTGGTGGAAATGGCTTTGCGTAATTTTCTTACAAACCAAAAAACTTCACCTAAGCCCTTTAAACTTCGAAAATGTACTTTTAAGGGAAATGGTTTAGTGGAAGGTTTACAAGAAGGAGACTGGGAAACCATTCGTAGCCTGATTTACGAGGGGAGGGGAGGATGATTGCGGTTGATACGAACATCCTCGTTTATGCACATCGAGAAGATTCTGAATTTCATAAAAGAGCAGATGAAATTTTAACAGATCTTGCAAATGGTCATCAAACTTGGGCGATTCCTTGGCCTTGTATCCATGAATTTTTGGGAATAGTTACTTATCCAAAAATATTCAAAATGACGACCCCTTTAGATCTAGCTTTGGAAGAAGTTGAATGTTGGATGGAATGTCCCTATTTAAGTTTGATTGGTGAAGAAAAAGATTATTGGCCTGTTTTAAAATCTGTGCTGCGGAGCGGTAAGATTGTAGGCCCCAAAATTCATGATGCTAAAATTGCAGCAATTTGCGTCCAAAATAATGTGAAGGTTTTTTGGTCTGCAGACAGGGATTTTAGTCGGATGCAGGGCTTGAAGGTGGAGAATCCGCTTTTGTAAAGGTTTAAATTCTAAAATCCACCACGACTGCATCGTGATCACTGCATTCTTTTCCTTTGTATTTGGGACAGGGAATGACTTTGGGAGAAGTGTTGGGCGCCAATTTCAAATCCTTGGCAGCGAACCAATCAATTTTAAAACTGCAACGTCCGTTATTTTTGGAGAGAGCCCAATCGATGAATTTGAAACACCATTCGGGAATAATATCTCTCAGGTTTTTGATTTTTTTCAAATCTTCCACGCTGTAGTGAAGAGTGCAGGCGCCGGGTTCATTCCAGTTTTTGTAATCAAAGCCATGATCTTCAAAACTTTTAAATAATCCTTTTTCAAACATTCTGTCCGGATAGGGGTAATGATTGGCAATTACGTAGCGTACACCCATGGCCACTCTCACCCAAAAACCATAAATTGCCCAAAAAGCTTTGCTCGAATTGTAAGTCGTGGTGTTGAGATCTCCTCCAAACAGAGTAGGCAGGGGAGGAAGTTTTTCCACATATTTTAAGATGGTGCGCATTTGATCCCGACGATGGCGTTTGCTGGAATGGGCATCGAGATGAGCACAAATAATGCGCATTTTTCCACGGGGGAGTATTACGGTACAAGCAAGGGCTTGTTGATTTCCCAGGCGCTTTTCTTTTCCCTTCATTTTATCTTTGTTGTTGTGCAAGGGAATTTGATGAAAATCTTCGATGGGATAACGAGAAAGAATGGCATTGCCATGAAGACCCAAAGTGTTGTCGCCTTCGAAATGAATCTCGGTTCCATTGCCTTTGCAAAGATTGATGTAGGTGGGAACAAAATAATAATTCATCTGCAAAGCTTGGGCGAGTTCTTTTGCCACGTTTCGGTTTCCGGATCGAACCATTCCAAGATCTGTTTCTGGTAAAAGTAGAATATCGGCTTTGTTGAATTCGGGATGATTTTTGAGATTATCCAGAATTCCATCGAACTCAATACCGCGTTCGATATTCCAACAAAGGGCCCGATAAGAATCTTTTTTGACTGAATCGTTTTTGTTTGCAAAGAAACCGGCTTCATATCCTTTGAGAACCTGCTGAATTTCTGGTTTCAGACGATGAAACAGTTTCGATTTTCTCAGCTCCTTGCTGTTTTGAATTTTGGCAAGTTCCGGAAAATGAGGGCTTAAATTATGTTCGAGAGGGCTTGTTTGCATGGCCGTTCCCCTAACAAAATAAGCCTGAAAGGATCAAGAGTCTTTCAATCCGTATAAGGCTATTGGGGAGTATAAAGCTGATATTGTGATGTGACTTGTTCCTGATCATTCACGAGACCATACACTAATGCGATAAACTGTTTTGTTTCGGGATTTACTATAATGTATTCGGGTATATCCTGGGTTCCCTTTTGGGTTTGAACGTTATTGGTAAGAACAGGGTTATCGAAAGTAAAGGTTCCAGACAAACTCTGATTATCTGCTGTGGCAAGATAGGTGCCTGTGTTGTTGCCAGTTGCGGTTAATGTAAGTTGTGAAATTTGAGGTCCTCCGCTACTTGATGCTTGAGAATCGTTACTGTTATCGATGGCATTTGAATCCGTTAAATTAAAAGTTCCTGTCATATTTGTTGCATTGAAATCGCTGGGATATTGATAGGCTACGAGGTTTATAATACCCGTAGTTTGATTATGAATAGGGACTATCGTGCTTACAGAAACACTCAAAGATAATATACAATCGGGATAGCTGCTTTGAGAAACTGTTCCACTAAAATTAAAAGTGTTATTGTGTGAGTCCGTCAAGTTTATGCTTAAAGAGTCCCCTTGGAGCGACCAACTACCCGTCATGGTATTTTTTTCATAGCCAGTGCCAGGAGCTTCATCTTTGGTGGCATTATGATTGGGTTCCACAACGGTTGCTGTAGCCGTGTTATCGGCTGACAAATCAAAATAAAATCCCACCATATAATCTTTAATAAGGTTAATCGTAACTCCCTCTGCACTTGCTGTACTGGTAAGCTTCCATAAAATCCGGGAAGTGAGCTGGAGGTGATGTCCGCACACGTTGCCGCAGGAGCCGGAGTAGAGGTGGAACCGCAGCCGGTGATGATGGGGCTGCTCGCAAGCAGGCTCAAGGTAATTAAAGAAAGAAAAGTACGTACAAAATTTCGCATATGTCCCCCTAATTTTATTATGTTGATGAGTGATGCACAAAGCGTTCCAACAAAAATTTGGAAACTTTTGTTAAAAGGAATGAAAAAAAATCAAATATTGTTTGTCGGAAATATTCTTACTTGTTTAAAAATGAAGACAAATAATTGACGCTTAATGGGTTAGAGAGAGCAAAAAGTTACTTTGTTTTAAGAGCAGACTGCGATTCTGCCTTTTGTTTGATTCGATTCAACATTCCCCCAAAAATGAAATTATGAAAGGGGAGAAGACTATACCAATAGAGGCGTCCCCATAGGCCGAGAGGATCAAAAAAAGCAACCTGGTAGATTGTCGATTTTTCCTGATTTCCTTCCACCCAAAATTCCAGCCAGGCTCTTCCGGGAACTTTCATTTCAGCGCGTAGCAACAAGCGCTTGTTGGCTTCAAAGGCCACCACTCTCCAAAAGTCAATCGCGTCACCTTCCTGCAGATCCACGGGATCTCTTCTGCCCCTCCGAACTCCCACTCCTCCCAGAACAAGATCGACAAAACCTCTCATCTTCCAAAGGAGATTGGCCGTGTACCAGCCGGTATTTCCTCCAATAACCTGGATGGGATAAAAGGCTTTTTCGGGTGAAGTGTTGACCTGGATTTTTCTGGCATCGAGAAGACGAAGTCCGAATTTTTTTGCGGATTCAGAAACTGCTTCTTTGCCGGAAGAAAATGCATCTGACCAATGAGTTTGGATGAAGTCTTGATCTTCATTATGTAAAGCGCGTGTGATGGCCTCCTGAATTCCCATTGGCTTTACTGAAAAAACTTTCAATGCTTTCGGGTTTCTGACGAAGGTGGGATTTTTAAGGCCTTCGATCAGTTTTTCTCCCACCCGTTTGTAGGCAGGCGTGACCAAGGCCAACCAAAGGCTGGAGAGACGAGGAGTTAAAACAGGAACCGGAATCAGCCAGCGTTTCAATTTGCGTTGCTTGGCATATTCCATCATGAGATCGCGATAAGTCACAACATCACGTCCCCCAATTTCAAATATTTCCGATTGTGAAAATTCTTTTTGATAAGCCTCCACGAGATATTCCAACACATCTTCGATTCCGATGGGTTGGGTGGGAGTTTTTACCCAGCGGGGTGTGGTCATGATGGGGAGTCTTTCCACAAGAGCTCTTACAATTTCAAAAGAAATGGAGCCTGAACCCAAAATGATGGAAGCCCTGAATTCGATGACGGGAATTCCGGAACTTCTCAGAATGTTTCCCACTTCTTGTCGGGAGCGCAAATGTTCTGAAAGCTCATCTTCTGCCGAACCAAGCCCTCCCAGGTAGATGATTTTTTGGATTCCGGAAACACGGGCTGCTTCCGCAAAATTTTTTGCAGCGATTTTTTCTTCTTCCTCAAAAACACCCTTACTCGTGAGAGAGTGTACCAAATAGTAGGCAGTGTGAATGCCTTTCATGGCTTCCTGAAGACTTTCAGGTTGAAAGACATCTCCTTTGACGAGTTCGGTGCTGGGCGCAATTTGGTGTTTTAATAATTCGGGTCTGCGTAAGAGGCATCTCAAGGGAAGTTCGGATGCTTCAAGTTTTTTAAGCAAACGTCCTCCGACGTAACCGCTGGCTCCCGTAAGAAGAATTTTGTTTTTTTGTTCTGCCATAAAAATTTAAAATACTTGGGATTAATTTTAAATACTATTTTTTAATTTTGGCTAGTGCGGAGAGCGCTTGTTGCCGTGCAATATTGTGATCCACTAAAGGAGAAGGATAATTAGTTTTGATCTTCGATTTCCAGGGTTGGTGAATGAACTCATTGGGAACTTTTTCAAGTTCTGGAATCCATTTCCTTATATATTTTCCTTCGGGATCAAATTTTTCTCCTTGGAGAACAGGATTAAAAATTCTGAAATAGGGCGCCGCATCTGCTCCACAGCCGGCAGACCATTGCCATCCTAGAGTATTGTTTGCGAGATCCGCATCGAGCAAAGTATCCCAAAACCAGCGAGCTCCTTCTTGCCATGATAAGAGCAGGTCTTTTACCAAAAAAGAGGCGACAATCATGCGCACCCGGTTGTGCATCCAGCCTGTCTTCCAAAGTTCTCTCATGCCTGCATCTACAATGGGATATCCGGTAAGACCTTGTTGCCAGGCTTTCATAAATTTTTGATTTGTTTGCCAGGGAAATTTTTCAAACTCTTTACGGAGAGGTTTTTCTGGAGTGTCTGGAAAATGATAGAGAAGATGATGTGCAAATTCTCTCCAGCCCAATTCCCGGAGAAAGCTTTCTGCGGAGCTTTCGTTTTGGGTATTTATTTTTTGGGGAAGGGCCTTTCCTTCGTTCTTGAACAAGGCAAAGAGGATTTGCTTGGGGCTGATCTCGCCAAAGTGAAGATGGGGGGAGAGTTTGGAGGTTCCTGTGCTTGCGGGAAAGTCCCGTTGCTGCTTGTATGGGGAAATGTTTTTTAAAAACCTTTGCAGCTGCAACTGGGCCCCTTTTTCGCCAGGAGTAAAATTTTGATCCTTACAAAAACTCGTACCTGTTGGTGTGAGAATTTTATAAAAATTTTTGTCCCAGGGAAGAGAGGGGAGTAATTTTAACTCATTTAAGTCCAGGCTTTCCATTTTTTTTGAACAAGCAATAATTTCTTTCGGAACAGGAAGAACTTTTTCGATTTCATGGATTTTTCCCAGGCAATGATTCCAAAAAGGTGTGAAAACCTGAAAAGGTTTTCCTTGTTTGTTCTGGATTTCCCAAGGTTCAAAAAGAAGCTTGGTCTTGAAGCTTTTTACATCCAGAGTTTTGTTTTTGAAATGTGATTGGATGAGCTGATCCCTCTGAATAAGAGCGGGCTCGTAACATCGATTCCAGTAAAGTGCGGAAGCGCCACTTTCTTCCACGATATTTTGAAGTGTTTTAAGGCTGGGTCCTTTTCTGAAAATGAGGCGAAGTCCTTTTTCTTCCAACTCTTTTTTTAGTGCGGAAAGTGAGTGGTGAAGCCATGAGAGGCTTGCAGCACCCGGTCTCCATGTTTTTTCTTCTTCGGGCGCATGGATGTATAGAGGAAGAATCGCTTGTGAAAGTTGGGTAGCCTGCCAAAATGCAGGGTTGTCAGATAAACGTAAATCACGTCGAAACCAAACAATGACGGTTTTTTTTTGAGACATTCTTTACCTGTTTTCACCACCCCCGACGACAAAACTTTGCCCAGTAATGAAGTCGGATTCGGCTAAATGAACTGCCATTTTTGCAACTTCGTCGGCCCCGCCCCAGCGCTTGGCGAGTGTGTCTTGAACAGCAATTTTATTTTGCACCTCTTCCATCCCGGGAGTGGGCAGAATGAGCCCGGGAC
This sequence comes from uncultured Pseudomonadota bacterium, assembly GCA_964414715.1. GTDB lineage: Bacteria > UBA10199 > UBA10199 > JADFYH01 > JADFYH01 > CAYPXN01. Next base: position 20,707 of record CAYPXN010000027.1, read on the forward strand.
AAATGGCGTTTACCAAAATTTCCGGTGCGAGTGCCTTGGCAAGAGATTGCGTAAGAGTGATCAGAGCCGCTTTGGAAGTGCAGTAGGGAATATAGTTTGGGTAAAAATGCGGCATGCTTCCATCGGCAATATTAATGATGCGCCCTTGGGCGGATTTTTTGAGAAGAGGAGCCAGTTGTTGAGCGAGAAAAAAGGGGGCTTTTACATGAAGATCGAGAAAGATGTCCCAGTCTTTTTCTGTCACTTCTTGCAGAGGAGTGGGATAAAAAACGGAAGCATTATGAATGAGAATATCAAGGGATTGTTCCTTTTTGATAATTTGCTGGGTGAGTTGCAGTATTTCTTCAGACTTTGAAAGATCTGCCGAGTATAAACTGCAATGACTTCCTAACTTCTCAATTTCCTTTGCCAGACTTTCAGCCTCGTTCTTCGATTGATGATAATGGATGAGAACATCGGCGCCTCTCTGAGCAAAAGTGAGTGCAATCGTTTTTCCGATTCTTTTGGCTGCTCCGGTGATGAGAATTTTTTTTCTTTTCAGGTTCATGGGAAAGTGGCCTCCACAGAAACAGATTCTGCGCGGGGAAGCGCCGCAGGCTTGTCGATTTCCACTTTTGCTGAACTCACTTTGGGATATTTTTGGATGAGTTTCAGAATTTCCCGTGCCATTTTTTCTAAAAGCAGATGTTGTGAATTTTCGACATGATCGATAATTTCAAGATAAATTGCGTGATAGTCTACAGTGTCTTCGATGCGATCGCTCAGGCTTGCTGCTTCACCCTCAAAATGAATTTCCGCATTGATGCAGACGTCCTGTTTTTCGAGTCGTTCTTTTTCGTAAATTCCAATAATGCATTGGAGTCGTAAGTTTTTGATTCGGATAATCATGCTTTGTTCTTTCTTGAAAGCTGATTGCAGAGGGAATCGCTTTCGCTTCGATGGTAGATATAGGTTTTGTGGGAAGTTTTGAGGGATTTTACGCCGCTTTCTTTGATTTTTTCATGGAGATAAAAATCTTCCCCAAAATCTACAATCGGAAATCCTTTAATTTCTTTCAGAAAATTAGTTTCGATGAAAGAGCTTACCATGTGGGTGCAGTCATTCAAGTGAATCATTTTGTTTGTATCTCGGGCATCCGGTACATAAGGATTCCCGATAATTTCGAACTGAGAATGAAGCATTTTGAGATCAGGATCTTTTTCGAGGTATTCGAAATTTATCTGGAGATGATCTGCTTTGTATTCATCATCCGAATCGAGAAAGGTGCAGTATTTTCCTTGGGCTGCTTCAATCCCGGCGTTGCGTGTTTTGGGAAGTCCGCTATGTTCCTTGGGAATATAATGAATGCGGGCGTCTTTTTTACAATAGGCTTGAATCAGCGAGGCCGTTTCATCCTGGGAGCCATCATCCACCACCAGCAATTCCCAATCTTGAAAGCTTTGTTTCAAAACAGATTCAATCGCCCGGGGAAGCAGGTGGGCGCGATTATAAGTTGCAAGAATGATGGAAAAATAAAGCGGGGTCATTCTTCCTAGTCTAACGGGAGTTTCTCGATATTTTCAATTCCCATTTTTAAGAGATTTTCGAGATCTAAGCCCATGAATGAAGAAGGGGAATTCCCCAGATTCTCAGAAGCAAGTTTGAAAAGACGTAGAGCCGGCCTTTCTTCTTTCATTTTTATTTTGAGTCGGGCTCCTGACAATTGGATCAAGGCCTTTAAAAAAAATCCCTCGGGACTTTTGACTCCTGTCGCAAACCACAATTCTTCCCATACCTCATGAGCCTCGTAATAAAATTCGTGGTTAAACAAATCGATGCCGTAAAGATAGGCTTCGTTGGATTTCCAATTATTTTGATGGAGTTTTTTTAATTTGAATGAAGGAATATCTTTACGATGTTCATCCTTGGAGCCTTTACCCGGCAAGTAACGGTATTGTGGAAGGGGAATTTCCGGAAGATAACGAATTTTTAATTTCATGGATCCCGTCGTGATTTGTAATATTCTTTGTCTCGTTTTTTGGCTTGTTCCAAAAGTGAATCCCGAAAATCAGGATGGGCAATTTTTACGAGTTCGTAAGGACGTTCTTCGTCGGTGAGTCCGTAGAGATTGGCGATTCCATACTCAGTGACGACATATTGAACATAATGACGGGGAGTTGAAATGATGGATCCTGCGGGAAAAGTATCTACGATATTTGAAAATTTTTTACCCTCTTTTGACATTACAGGGGCTCGCGTCGCCCCCTCCCGAAGCAAAGCTTCGTGAGCCTTCCCCTCAACGCCGCTTTGCGGCTGGTAGGTCGATTTGATACAAAAAATGCTACGGCCACCGGGGCTGAAGAAAGATCCTTCCACAAAATTGAGTTGTCCTCCGACGCCGCTATACTGACGTTCTCCGATGGCTTCGGAGCAAACCTGTCCCGACATGTCAATCATGAACCCCGCATTCATGCTGACCATGTTTTGATGTTGAGCGATAATATGAGGATTATTCACGTAAGAAACGGGAGCAGCAAGGGCACGACCTTTGTTGGTGTTTTTGCGTTCATCGAGCCAGTCATAAAGTTTTTGGGAACCCAGTGCAAAGGCAAACAGGGAAACCCCGTTGTGTAATCCTTTTTGGCTGTTGGTGATTTTTCCAGACTCGGTAAGGGTGATGAAACCGTCACTGATGAGCTCAGAGTGAACTCCAAAGTTTCCCAATTTGCTTTCGGAAAGCAATCTCGCAATTTCGTTGGGGATGGATCCAATTCCAAATTGAAGCGTATCTCCGTTTTTTAAAAGACGAGTCACATTTTCTGCAATTTTTTTCTCTACGTTACTCAGTTCCGTAGGAGGCATTTCTAGGACCGATTGATCAC
>CAYPXN010000028.1:0-2947 GCA_964414715.1 uncultured Pseudomonadota bacterium
TTCCGCTTTTGCAGCTCTCGTTCCTGCAATGGTTACTCTCTTGGCTTATCCTATTCTGGATGAAAAACCCACACTCAGAGATTTAGCTTTCGTGGCCTGCATGACCTTGGGAGTACTCTTAGCCTCCAACCTTATTTCAAAGAAAAGTTTTTCAAGAAAAATCGAATAGAAACCTTGTCCTCTTTGTTTATTGCCCCTACAATTTACTTCACATGAAAGCCCCTTACAAACGGATGCTCAAAGGCATGCAAAAAAATGAGGAACTCCAGACCAAAAATGAAGTCTGGTTTCTCTATATTCTGGAATGTACCGATGGCACTTATTACACGGGCATCACCAAAGATTTGAAACGCCGCTTTGAAGAACACAATTCTGGAAAAGGGGCTCGCTATACCCGGCCGCGCATTCCCGTCACCCTTGTTTATCAGGAAAGTTGCGCAAGCCGATCTGCCGCTCTGATCCGTGAATGCGCCATCAAAGCACTACCCAAACAGCAGAAAAAAGAGCTGATCCAACAGACTCAAAGCCTTTGAAAGTCCTCTTGGCAATCATGAGATTTTATTAGTAAACATAAGCCCTTATGAAAAAACAAACCCTCTACGTCGCCTTTTTCAATTCTCTCCTAGGAATCGTCCTCAGTCTTTTACTCAAAGGAAATCTTCTCATTTATGGACTTACTTTTATTGTCCTTCTCACAATTATCTTCATTGAGCGGCAATGGATTTTTGAAAAAATTTTCAAGAGAAGAAAAGGGCGCGCTGTTTTGGGCTATCTTGTCATGCTCGCATTGATGATTGGTTTTTTGATTTTACTTACCCAGCCCAATCGAGACACTTACCTCATCGTACAAGCCACACACCAATTTCTGGATCATATCCACCCCGGTGAATACGAAGAAGCTTACAAGGCTCTTTCGGAGGTATCGAAAAGAAATTATTCAGAAAATGATTTTACAAGTGACCACGATGCTTTTCGTATCACGATTCAAGATTACAGAATTGATGAAGTCTTGATTAATGAATTCGACAAGAAAAAGGCGGTGGTAAAAGTATCTAGTCCCTTTTCAATGTACGGTCAAAATTCCCTCAATCTCGAAGTGGTTAACGACAAAAGTGGCTGGCATGTTGCCTTCAGCCCTAGCATGATTGATCACAAATCACCGCTTGTAGATAGCCGACCGGACATTACACCTCAAACCCTTCCCGAAGAACATAAACCCGGATTTATCCGCCGTTTGTTCCGAAAAATCTTCTAGAAAAAGAAAAGGCCTCCCTTGATCGGAGGCCTTTTTGAATGTTTCTCTTTATTATTTCTGTGGCTGTGAAGCAGAGCGCTGTGCACGTTTCTCATCAATATGTTGTCTGCACCCTGTGGAAAGATCATTATAATGATCTTTCATGCATTGCCTGATTCTTCCATCTCCTTTTTGAACATTTCCACAGAATCTTTCACGATCTGCCTTGCAAGCCCCTCCACAAGCAAAACTTAAAGTGGGCGCTAATAGCGTTGCGGCAAAAGCCAGATAGCTTATTTTTTTCATGATCGTTGACATATTTTCCTCCTTAAAGAATTTTAAACTGTTTAAAAAATAGACGGAGAAAAATTCGAATAGTTAAAAAAAAAGTGGAATCTGTTTTTGATTCCACTTTTCATGACTTTCCTTATCAATTTTCATTATTGGACAATGATTTCAGGAGTAAAAATCGGAAGATTAAAACACACCTTCGTGCCATTTGTATCCGTAGTACAATCTTCTCCTTGTGCCCCATCACCTACCTGAACACTTCCCACGGTAGTGTAACTTGCCACAAAAGTCACCGCTGCATTTCCGGGGATACTTACTGCAGGAACTATCTTTGCACTGGTTACACCACACTGCCCCGTTCTGAAAGAACGCCTGGGTACTCCCGTATATTCCCACTCTACATTATCTGCACTTCCTGAATTATATTTGCAAAATTCCATGCGGGCATATTGATAATTTCCTGATCTCACGTCTTGTGTCTGATCGTTCAACTCTGAATTTGCTGAGGCAGGATCTGTCAAATCAAAATAATTATTGGTACCAATAATTTTATCCATTGGATTTCCATCTTCCGCAGTTCCTCCACTAATATCGCAATGCATGATATCTTCCTGACAATCTGCATTGAGATAAAACATAAAAGTCTGGCCAATATTATTTTGAGTGACTGGATCGACATCTTCGGCCAAATAAGCTGCGATAATCTTCATTCCAAAAAATGTCGGATTAGCACCTGAAGAATTTGCATCAAAAGATAATCCTGCGGACTGGGAGCTGCTTACAGTCGCCTGATTTTTAAACTGCATCGTAATAGTTCCGCTGCGTGTATTCTGGATAACAGTCCCAGAATTTGTACCCTGCCCCGAGGGTGTATTCTCCGTTGTACTGCTTCCCGCACTGCCACAACCTTGTATTTGCAAGAATACCAAGGGAGCAAGCATCGCCATCAAAACAACAAATTTTTTAAACGGATTTTTCGTATTTTCCATAACTTCCTCCCTTGTTTTTTTGCGTATGAAAAAATTATAAATCTATATTCACCTTGAAACAATAGAGGATAGCAACTCATGCAAAAATAATTTTTGTTGCTTTTGTTAAAGATTGTTAAAAGCTGTCATCAACACCGCCTAATTTTTTTCAATTTGATTCTATTCTCATTGGCAAAGCCAAGGAAGTTTTGGCAAAATTATTAAGTTAACCATGCAGCTTCAGGGAGAGACAAAACCTTAGAAAACTACCTTCATCGATGGGGGTAGTGAGGGGGAGCTATGAAATTCCCCCCTACCTTTAGCTCACACAAGCATTGCTTGGGTGAGCGAATAGAGGGCTGCATGACACAACGTAAATTAATCGAAATATTTCTCTGGATGAGACTCTTCGTATTCGCAATGAGCCGTCTGGCAAAAGCTGAAGAAAATATTT
>CAYPXN010000029.1:0-6136 GCA_964414715.1 uncultured Pseudomonadota bacterium
CCGAATCTCAGCACAAATTGATTTCGAATATGAAAAGCTTTACAAAAAAAGGCTCGGACAATTTGGATTTTTCGAATGCGAAAATAATCCTGAAACTTCCCATGCTCTCTTTCAGGCCGCCGAACAATTCTTGAAACAAAATGGAGTTCAAGAAATACAAGGCCCCTTTAATTTTTCCATCAACGAAGAAACGGGACTACTCATTCACGGATTTGATCAACCTTTAGTCCTGATGATGCCTTATAACCCTCCCTATTACTCTTCCCTGATTGAACAAGAAGGTTATAAAAAAATAAAAGATTTGTACGCCTGGAAATATGACATTGGAGAAATTTCACCAGATGCCCAACACATTGCGGATGAAATGAAAAAACATCCCGGTCTCATTGTTCGTCCTATCAACATGAAAGATTTGAATAATGAGCTCCGCAAAATCATCGATATCCTGAATTCTGCCTGGTCTGAAAACTGGGGATTCGTTCCCTTCACGGAATCCGAAATCAATAAAATGGCGAAAGACATGAAAATGTTTGCGGATCCGAATGGAATTTTGATTGCCGAACTCGAGGGAAAACCGATTGCCATGGTGGTCATGCTCCCAAACATCTATGACATGATCTCCGATTTGAATGGAAAACTTTTTCCTTTTGGACTTTTCAAACTTTTATGGAGAATCAAAAAGAAAAAATACAAATCAGGCAGAATGCTTTTATTGGGAGTCAAAAAGGAATATCGCAACACCGCCTTAGGAGGAATGAGCATTCTTCTTTACGCCGAATCTCACCGATATGGGAAAGAGGGAAATATCCAATGGGGAGAACTTTCCTGGACCCTTGAAGATAACAAGGCTGTCAATATGGGAATCGAATTCATGGGTGGAAAGCGGTATAAAACGTTTAGGATATACCAAAAAGAAATCAGTAGTTGAGCAGACAGTAGTCAGCAGAATAAGACAACTTGCTATTCTACTGAATTCTGACTACTGACTACTGAATTTATGAAAGTTTTCATCACCGGCATTTCAGGCTTTCTCGGTTCTCACATTGCCGAAAGCTTGCATCAACAAGGGCATGAAATTTATGCTCTCCTGCGAAAAACCAGTAAACGCAATCATTTGAGCATTCCTTTTCATCCCGTGGAAGGAGAACTTCCTCATCTCAAGCATCTCGCTCCCCTTCTCTCCCAAATGGATGCAGTCGTTCATGTTGCCGGAAAAATCAAGGCACTCAGCCCGGAAGAATTTCATGAAACCAATGCCTTGGGAACCCTGAACCTGGCAAAAGCCTGCCTTCAAGCCTCAGCCAAACCAAAAATATTTCTCTATATTTCCACCATTGCAGTCATTGACCCCATAAAAGATGGGGGCAACTTTTGTAAAAGTTCGGAAGAATGTCATCCTATTTCCTGGTATGGGGACAGCAAGCTCGAAGGAGAAAAATCGCTCAAAATTTTAAAAGACCAGATGAGAATCGTCACTCTCCGTCCACCTGTTTTATATGGACCCAGAGATGAAGAAATGCTGACTTTATTCAAGGCCGTCCACAAGGGTTTTGCGCCCCTCTTTCAAAAAGGCGAAAATGAGCTCTCTGTCTGTTACATTAAAGATGTTGCAGATTGCGTAATCTCTCTCCTGGAAAATCCTCCGGAGCAGGATGAAATCTATTGCTTGGATGATGGAGACAAATACACCTGGAAATCCCTGGCGGCCCAGGTTGCTCAAAGCATGAATAAAAAGATCTCCTATATTCCCATTCCGGCTTTTTTATTTCAAACCGGAGCTTTTTTTACCGAACTTTACGCAAAAATATTTTCCAAGCCCCAAATTTTCACAAGAAACAAAATTAAAGAAATGAAACAAAAGTCCTGGGTATGTGGAAGTGAAAAACTTCAAAAGACAAGAAACTGGACTGCAAAAACCAAACTTCCTGAAGGTGCAAAGATTCCTTACGAGTTTTATCAAAAAAACCGCTGGCTCTAATCTCTTGGGCAGACAAAATGAAAGGATGAATCTGGACAGGCTCCCTACTTTTTAAAGCCAAGGCCGCACTATAATTCGAATTTTCATCCTGAAAGCTCCACAAGGAATAATCTTGATAAAAAAAATGATTTTGCAATGAAGAAGATGCTTGCAGGAGATCAATGTCCTGAAGTGATTGAAGCAAAGCTCGACCTTCGCATTTTACAAGCGCTTCTTTGAGAGTCCACAATTGGTAAAAACGTTTCACAGATTCTTCTTCTGAGTTCGCAGAGAGAACATAGTGATTTTCGGAAGCACTAAAATTTTTTTCCGAAATTCCCCGCCAATTGCGATCAAAAATTCTTTTCTCAATATCGATTCCCACTTCATTGACATCACTCAAAACAATAAGGCCCTCTTCCGCAGAATGACTTAAGTTAAAATACAGCCTAGGCTCCCCCTTTGTAAATCCTTCCAATAAAGGTTTACCATACTCTCCATAAGCTATTGATTTATTAAAATTTATTTTCTGTAATAGATATCGTAAAGACACCCTTGTCGCCACAAACTGCAGTTTTACGGTAGAAATTTTATACTGAGCAGCTTTTTTTTGCTCCACATCATTCAAAGAGGCAAAACACTCTTCATAATAATTCTCAAACTCCTGCAGGGAAAGACGAAAGAGAAAAATAAAATTCTGGGTGGGAAAAACAGACGACTCTTTCCACGACTTCCATGTAAAATAATGATCAAACATGTTGCATTCGTTTGCTGATTTCTTGTGTCAAATATTCCAAAACCTGGAGACGGGAATTCTGGATATAAAAATGATCCCCTTCAAAGAGCTTCATCTTAAATTCAGAGGAGGTCAGATCTTTCCATGCCTCGAGCCGTGGCAGCTCAACTTCCTCATCTTGACTGGCTCCTAACGCATACAGCGGAGAGGAAACCCTTCTTGGCAAAGATGCGTATTGGTAATTTTCCACTATTTCCAAATCCGCCCGAATCATGGGTAACAAAAGTTGCATCAACTCCTGATGTTGTAAAACTTCGGGAGGGGTTCCTTTCAAACGACGGAGTTCTTCCAGAAAATCTTCATCCGATAGACGATGCAAAACTTTTCGAGGACGAGCGGGTAAATGTGGAGCTCCAAAGGCGGATAAAAATATCGCCTCGGGAAGTTTTTGATTTTTCTGTTCGAGAAAAAAAGTCCATTCATAGGCAATCAATGCCCCCATACTATGTCCAAAGAGAAAAAAAGGTTTGTCTAACAACGATTGGAGTCCTTCACTCATTGCAGGAATCAGGTCGGACATGGAATGAAATGCGGACTCTCCAAATCGCCGCCCCCTGCCTGGCAATTCCACGGCAATCAATTCTATATCTTCAGGTAGTGAGCTTCCCCAAGTCCTGTAAATCATCGCCGAAGCCCCCACATGGGGAAAACAAAACAATCTTGCCTTCGCTTGAGGATTTGACTTCCACTTTTCTATCCAAAGATTTCCGTTCGTCTGATTCATCTTATTGTAGTGTTTGTGCCATTCCCGATGCGGCTGAAGCGGGAGCCTGAGAAACCGTTTGAATTTGACCCTTCAAATAATCCGCCAATTGTTCAATACTGGGTCCTTTGAGAAGAAATAACATCGGAAGCGTCGTTTTTAACTGGGCTTCCAAATCGTTTTTCATTTCAATCGCCATCAAAGAATCCAAACCCATCGTATTCAAGGCCTGCTCTGTCGAAAGCGTGGAAGGATCGTTACCCAATACTTTGGCCACTCTTTCCCGAATCATTTTGACCAAAGCTGTTTTTCTTTCCTCTTCCCTCAATGACAAAATATAATCCCTTTGATTCTCAACACCTTTCTCCGCAACAAGCTCCGAGTCGGCAGATTTTCCCATAAAATGAGCGAGAAAATAGCTTTTCAATTGAGAGGGAAGCAGTTTGGAAAGGTCTTTCCATTGCAGATTGGCAACCACAATTTCACTTTTATCAAATTCTTGTAAAACTTTTCCCAAACTTTCAAAACCTTCCTTCAAAGAGAGGGAGGTAACACCTTGAGCACTTTGAGTGCTTTCTGACTGAGCTGCACGAGCAGCCATTCCTGTTTCTGCCCAAGGTCCCCAATGAATACTTAAGGCAGGCAAGCCTTGTAATTTTCTTTCATGCGCCAATGCATCCATATAAGCATTGGCAGCTGCATAGTTACTTTGACCCGGAGAACCCAGAATGGATGCCAAGGAGGAAAAGAGAACAAAATAATCCAAAACTTCCGATTGGGTCAGCTCATGAAGATTTTGAGCCCCCTGAATTTTGGGAGCACAGACTTCCTTGAAATTTTTATCATCCTGCTTGAGGATAATTCCGTCTTTCAACAAACCAGCCGCATGAAAAATACCCGCCAAAGAAATATTTTTAGCTTTCAAATCATCCAATACTTTTTTCAAATCCTCTTTAAGCGACACATCCGCGCTATAGACTTCCACTCGACAACCTTTTGCCCGAATCTGTTCGATCACAGACAAGGCTTGTGCATTCGGAGAAGAACGTCCCAACAAAACCAGGGACTCTGCTCCTGTTTGCTGCATCCATTTTGCAAGTTCCAATCCCAGTCCCCCCATAGCTCCTGTAATCAAATAAGAAGCCTCTTTTTTCCATAAACGGGTTTGAAGCTTGGAATCTTTTTGCAAAGGATGGGGAATCTGAACCACTACCTTTCCAATATTTTTCCTTTGGGCCATGTAACGGAAAGCTTGCACCGTATCTTCAAGTCTGAAGTCGGTATGAGGAAGCGTCTTGATTTTTTCTTCTCTCAAATATTCCACAATTTCATCGAGGAAAACCCTGATCCATTCCGGTTTTTCACGAAGAACACGATCCAAATCAATTGCGAAGTAGGAGAGGTTATCCTGAAAAGGCAAAAGACCGATTTTGCTGTTCTGATAAATATCAATCTTGCCAATTTCCAGGAATCGACCGTAGGCAGCCAAAACTGAAATACTCTTTGGAATAAAATCTCCTGCCAGAGAATTTAATACAAGATCCACACCTTTTCCCTGGGTCAGTTCAAGAATCTGGTCTGCAAAATCCAAACTTCGCGAATCTAAAACATGTTGTACACCCAATTGTTTTAAAAACTCTCTTTTGGACGGACTGCCTGCAGTGGCAAAAATTTCCAAGCCTGCCATTTTTGCCAGATGAATGGCCGCCACGCCCACCCCTCCTGCTCCCGCATGAATCAGTATTCTTTCTCCACGTCGCATTCTGCCCAAATGATTCAAGGCATAATGCGCAGTCAGATAGGCAATCGGTAATGTGGCTGCTTCTTCGTGAGTCAATGATGAGGGTTTATGCGCGAGCAATTCTTCTTTACTACTCACCAAAGTTCCAAAACAGAAAGGCGCTACCCCAAACACTTCATCTCCCACCTTGAAGCGACTCACTTCACTTCCGACAGCTTCCACTTTTCCCGAAAACTCAATTCCAATCGGAATTGGCCCCTCCGTTAAACCGGGATATAAACCCAGCACTTTCAGGACATCACTAAAATTAAGAGCGGAAGCATGAACACGAATTTGAAGTTCTTTACTTTGGGGAGAGGATTTTTGAAATGTTTTCAAGGAAACCGCTTCCAGAGTTCCAGCCTCTTCAATTTCCAAACGATAATGCTCCGCCTGTGGAAGAATGAGTTTTTCTTTTTGTGAGTCTGAAAAAGAAGCGGCTGCAGACTTCAAACGCGCAACGAACCTTTTCCCTTTTCGGAGAGCCAGCTGATCTTCCCCTTCCTTCAGGGATATTTCCTGAAGCAGCATTTCCGTTTCTGATGAAAGATCCGAGTAATCAATTCTTTTTACAAAGATTTCAGGATGTTCCAAAATTAAAGATCTGGCAAATCCCCACAAAGGAGCCTGCGAAATTTTTACAGGACAGGCATCTACAGACTGAGTGGAGTCCGTCAAAAGATGTAAGGGAAAAACCGTTCCTTTTTCCAACAGAACCTTCATCCAATGAAACAAAGCAGGCAAAGATTCCTGATCCCAAGCAAACAGCATGCCTCGACAAACATTTTCTTTCAAATTCAAATCTTCATAGAGAGTTTCAAAATCCTGCAAAGAATGAGGATTCAATTCATAGACGGAATTTTTTGAAAATTTTTCACCTTCATGGATCACAACGCTTTG
>CAYPXN010000030.1:0-13738 GCA_964414715.1 uncultured Pseudomonadota bacterium
GGGGAAGAAAATGCCATTCCTTTTTGTGGCGTTCCCCATCATTCCGCCTCTTCTTATATTGCCCGCCTGATTCAAAACGGTCATAAGGTGGCGATTTGCGAACAGGTGGAAGATCCCGCAACGGCGAAAGGGATTGTAAAACGCGAAGTGGTTCGCGTGATTACCCCGGGCTTGGTGTTGGAAAATGAAACCCTCGATGCAAAGGTAAACAACTATCTTGTTTCTTTGAGTTTGCATCATGAACAGTTGGCCTTGGCCTGGATTGATATTTCGACAGGTCAGATGCAGCTTTCCTTGTTTCACGATGAAATTGCGCTACTTTCTGAATTAAACCGACGAGATCCCCGCGAATTTCTTTTCTCCGGCAAAGATCAGGAACATCCTCTGGTCCAGAAAATCAGACGAACTTTTCCCGGAGCTTTGCATCAGGTTTTTGAGTCGACTGAAAACAAAAATGAAATTTTATCTTTTTATTCCCCGGAATTCAGGACTTCTTGGGAGCAAATTTCCCTGGAGAAAGTGGCTCCCCTGGCAGAGAGGGCCGCACTAAGGCTTTTGGATTATGTTCATCAGACTTTAAAGTCCGATGTGGCTCATGTTCACGATTTGCACTGGAATTCGGAGTCTTCTTTTTTGGTTCTTGATGGTGCAACGGTTCGTAACCTGGAACTTGTACGCAATCTGCATGATGGTCGTGTCTGGGGAACTCTGTTGGATGTTTTGGATAAAACCAAAACATCCATGGGTGCTCGTAAGTTGAAACTCTGGATTTTATATCCCTTGTCGAATGAAGGGGAAATTTTACAACGACAGCAGGGGATTGCTGAAATTTTGGAGTCTTTTCCCGTTCAGCAAAAAATTCTTTCCCTTATGGAAAGAATGTCGGACTTCGAACGCTTGAATAGTCGAGTTTCAACGGGAGTAGCCAATGCACGTGAGCTTTCGAACGTGGGCCTATCCCTTCAAAATCTTTCTTCGGTCCGGCTTGAACTGGAAAAATTGAATGCCTCGTTTTTTAAATCACTTTTGGATAAATGGAATGATTTAAAAGGTCCTTGTGAAAAAATATTGGGAAATTTGAAAGAAGAACTTCCCTTGGGAATTCGTGAAGGAGGCTTGATCAAGGACGGAGTTCATGCAGAGCTCGATGAGCTTCGTGCAATTTTGCAGGATGGAAAAAGTCTTCTTCTGAAAATGGAAGAAAAAGAAAAGGCTCGTAGCGGAATTAGTACTTTGAAGCTCCGTTATAATCGTGTGTTTGGATATTATATTGAAGTTCCCCAATCCAAAAAAGATGCGGTCCCCGCGGATTATATCCGCAAACAAACTTTGGCAAACGCCGAGCGTTTTATTACGCCCGAATTAAAAAGTTATGAAGAAAAAGTGCTGGGAGCAGAAGAAAGAATCAAGGCTCTTGAGCTGGAACTGTTTTCACAATTGCGATCGGAAGTGGCGCGCTATTCTCCTGAAATTATGAAGATGGCGCGAAAGGTATCGGAGCTCGATGCCTTGTTGTCCTTGGCACAGGTCGCTCAGCAGAATAATTATGTTTGTCCGAAATGGGTGGGGGGAAACCAACTTCTCATTGAGGAAGGGCGGCATCCCGTTTTGGAAAAACTGTTTCCTGCTTCCCGTTTTGTTCCCAATGACATTGAACTTTCTGAAGAAGAGAGTCGGGTGATTATTCTGACGGGACCCAACATGGCGGGTAAGTCCACTTTGCTTCGCCAAACAGCCCTGATTGCTCTCATGGCTCACATGGGTTCTTATGTTCCTGCAAAATCCGTGAAAATTTCTCCTTTGGACCGAATTTTTACCCGCATTGGAGCCTCTGACAATCTTTCGAAGAATCAGTCTACTTTCTGGGTGGAGATGGAAGAAACCGCGAATATTCTCCGCTCTGCAAGCTCTCGAAGTTTGGTGGTCTTGGATGAAATTGGTCGGGGGACCTCTACTTATGATGGTCTTTCCATTGCTTGGGCAATTGCAGAACATTTGCATGATCGAATTCGTGCAAAAACCATTTTTGCAACCCATTATCATGAATTGATTGAGTTGGCAGATTTGAAAGAGGCCATTCGTAATTTTAGTGTGGCAGTAAAAGAATGGAACGGAGAAGTTCTCTTTTTGTATAAAATCATTCCGGGTGGGGTGAGTCGCAGTTATGGGGTGCAGGTGGCCTCTCTCGCGGGTCTTCCCAAAGAAGTTATTACGCGGGCCAATGAAATGTTAGGCAAGCTGCAAGATAAGTCCTTTCAATCTCCCGTGAGCTATTCTATGAACACTAAAGAACAGCTTCCTCTTTTCCAGTCTTCTCGAAACGAGTGCTTGGAAGAGCTTTCAAGTTTGAATTTAGACAACATGACTCCCATTAGCGCAATGCAGGTTCTTTATGATCTTCAAAAGAAGTACGGCGATTCAAAGAAATAAACTTTTAATTTTAGAGGAGCCTTCCGAAGCTTTGGCTCCTTATCGGGTTCCATTTACCATCGGAGAACATCCCGTAGAATCTGCTCGTGATTATTTGAAGGCTTGTAGAGAACAGCTTCAAAAACTTCATGCAGAACATTTTTCCAGTGATCAAGCCCTCGCCTTGAACAGTTTGTATATCGATGATCTGATTCTTACTTTGTATCAACGTGCAGACTGGCTCTTTCAGGAGTCTCACCCCAACACTCCTACGCATTGTGCGCTTTTTGCCTTGGGTGGTTATGGTCGCCGAGAGATGAATATACTCTCGGATGTGGATCTTCTTTTTGTCTATAAAGACAAAACCGACGAATATGTGACTTCCTTGACGGATGGAATCCTCTACATTCTTTGGGACATTGGTCTGGATGTGGGTTCTGCGGTTCGTAGTCTGAAAGACTGCAAAGAAATCATGAAGCAGGATATTCCCACGCAAACCAGTTATCTGGATGCGCGTTTTTTGGCAGGAGACAAGCAGCTCGCCGAGGAATTTTTGAAAGTCATTTGGGGAGAGCTGTCTTCTAAATCCAAGGTAATGGATTTTGTAAAAGCAAAAATGAAAGAGAATGAAGATCGTCTCAAACGTTTCGGAGGTTCCGTTTATATTTTGGAACCCAATCTGAAGGAAAGTGAAGGGGGACTGCGCGATTTTCAAACCATTCTTTGGTTGGGTAAGGTTTTGCTTCAGGCAAACAAGTTGGAAGATCTTGTGCAGAAATCTGTTTTAACTCCCGGAGCTTTGAAAGAATTGCTGGATGCCCGAAATTTTCTCTGGGAAGTTCGTAATGCCCTGCATTTTCGCGTGAGTAAAAAGAATGATCAGTTGACCTTTCAATTTCAGGAAGAAATTGCAAAAGAACTGGGTTTTAAAGATGAGGCGGGAACTTTGGCCGTCGAAAAGTTCATGCAGACTTATTATCATCATGCTGCGAACATCAAGCGCATCAGTCATTTTGCGATTAGTGCCATGATTGAGCCCCCTGAAAAGCGTTTGAAGATTGTTTCCAAGAAAATCACCGAACATTTGGATGATGCTTTTGCAGTAGCGGAGGGGCAGATTTTCATCAAACAGATGGACCTTTTCGAAAAAGACCCTTTAAATTTGATGAAGGTGTTTGATTGGGCCCAAAGAAAAAATCTCGAAATTGAAGAAGGAACACGTCGGGGAATTACGAAGCATCTTTACCTCGTGGATGAAAAATACATTCAACGAAGTGATGTGAATGACATCTTGAAAAAAATGTTTGGAGAACTCAAAGGATTGGGAAAAATTCTTCACCTGATGCACGAGTTGAGATTTTTAGACCGATTAATTCCGGAGTTCGGAGAAGTATTATATCGTGTGCAACACGATGTGTATCATATCTATACGGTAGATACCCATTCAATTGTGGCGGTCGAAGAGTTGAGCAGGTTGAAAACAGGTAGCTACGATGCGGAATTTCCTCTTTTCAAACAGGCTTTGGGAGAGGTGACACGTCCGGATTTGCTCGCCTGGGGTGTTTTCTTTCATGATGTGGGGAAGGGAAGAGGAAAAAACCATTCCATTGTAGGTGCTGAAATGTCGCTTCGGGCTACTCAGCGCATGGGATATTCGGACAAGGATTGTGAAGCTGTCGAGTTTTTGGTGAAAAGTCATTTGCTCATGCCTCATTTGGCTCAAAGAAGAGATTTGGGAGATACCAACCTTATTATTCAGTTCGCAAAGTCGATGCAGCACATGGATTATTTGAACATGTTGTTTATTTTAACATGGGCGGATATTCGTGCCGTAGGTCCTGATGTCTGGACTCCCTGGAAAGGAACCCTGCTTTCCGAGCTTTATAATCGTACGCGTCGCGTATTGGAATCGGGTACTTTTACCCAGGAACGTGCTCTGCAAATTGCTGAGGAGATCAAAAAACAGGCCATGAGTTTGGTGGGTGAAAAAATTCCTCCCGCAGTGAGGGATGAATATTTTCAGAGTATGCCCGTAAAATATTATCTGGATAATTCTCCGGAAGAAATTGCCCAACATTCAGAACTCGCCCAGGAAGCAATTTTGGAACAACATCTGGTTTCCAGATTTCGTGCAGTTGAAAAAGACAACATGAATGAAATGTTGCTTTATACTCTGTCTACTCCTGCTTTGTTGGCGAAGGTGGCTGGAATTCTTTCTGCAAACGACTTGAATATTTTGGATGCGAAACAAAATGTCACAAAACAGGGTTGGGCTTTGCTTTCGCTTCGTTTTACAGATGCGCAAGGCCAGATGATTCGCGAAATGCGTCGTCTGGATCCTCTTAAAAAAGATTTGGTGGAAATATTGGAAGGAAGAAAACGTGTTTCAAAACTCATCGAAGAAAGAAAAAAACCTTCCTGGATGGCGAAGAAAATTGCCCGTACTTTTCCTTCGGAAGTGGAAGTCGATAATGATGTTTCCGCCTATTATACGGTTATCGATCTTTACACCCACGACCGTATGGGGCTTTTATATGAAATTTTGACTGCACTATCGAATTTGGGTTTGTACGTGGATGTTTCAAAAATTTCCACCAAAGTGGATCAGGTGGCGGACGTGTTTTATGTGAAAGATATTTTTGGTCAGAAAATTACCCAGTCTGATAAATTGAAACGCATCAAGGCGGAATTGTTGAAGGTGGTGGAAGGAGAACCTGCGTGACTCTATTAGAGAGTATTTTTGCAGCTTTGTTTGTTCTGGGCGTTTTTGGATATGTGCTCTATGTGAGAGTAAAAGAAAATCGCTACCTCCGCAAAACCACGCCCCAAGCTGTTTCTAAAGCCTTGAAAGAAGAAATCGAAGAAGAAGAACGGGAAATTCAGCGTAAAAAAGAAAAGTTTCAGGAGACCTTGAAGCGTTTTTCAGGAGAGTAAAGGGCGTTTTTCTTGAATTTATGATGCGCCTTGTCACTAACTTTTTGTAATTTATATACTTTTTTGATTGAAACCTTTTAAAAACTTATGTACGCGAGAGAATTCGAGGAATAAATACTTTCCATGAACGGTGAGGGGGAGTCTCCAGTCCGCCTGAGGTGGAATGGAGGGGGCGACGCGAGCCCCTATAATAGAGGTGCTATGTCTCCGAAGATAAAAATTTGCAAAGAAAATAACTGCATGAGTGAACAGACCACAGAAGGTTTTTGTCGTTTGCATTATTTGAAAAATTGGAAAGTCATCAAGTCGGAAAAAAAGAAAAAAGCGATCAAGTCCCTTAATAATTACGTCGAAAATATTATCCGCACCAATCCTGAAAATTATAAATCCAAAGTTCAAAACAGTCTCTTTGGAGATCCTGAAGGTGAATCTCAAACCTATTTTCAGAAAGACGACATCGATAGTGTGATGGAAGATCTGGGTTATAAAGAAGATCTTGATCGTCTCATTGATGGTATCAAGGTGGATAAAGATTTTTAATTTAAAATCTCCTGTTATTTCAATCTGTTAAAATATAAATATTCATTTATTCTTTAAAGACACAACTCTTTTTAACGCAATGCGATAAGTCTGCGTAAGGCATAAGAGGGTTATCTATAAAGGGGCCCTGTTATGTCTTTTTTTTCTTCTTCTCTGGGAAGAGAAGATATTCTTGCGCGTTCTGAAAGGTTTAGAACGCATTCACATTTCACTTCTTTTCAAATGCAGTTGGATGAGATCAATCGCGGCATGCTTCTCTCAAGCAATGATTGGAAAAGTCTCGCCGCTTTTGCTGTGGGTGGCTTGGCTTATCGTTTGGGAAAACTTTCTACCCTTACTTTGCGATCTTCAGTCTTTTCCTCTGCAATTGCTTTGCTTGGGGAGTCTTTGGTTATTCGGGGGACAGAAACTTTATGGGAGGGCAAAAATCTGGGAGAAGCTTTTGAGCTGAAAGAGCTTTTGTTAACAACAGGAAGTATGGGCACGTTGAAAGGGTTTGGCTACCTTTTTAAAAATCAAAATTTGCTCTTTAGGCATGCTTTGCAAACATCCGCTTTGATGAGTGTTCAGTCAATGGCAAACAGAGGGCAGGAGGGGAAGCAAACTTCCTCTACTCATCTGGAAAATTTTCTTGAAGCCGGTATTGTGAGCTTAAGACTGGAGGCCGTCAATGCATTGCTTCCTGTTTTTCTACCTGAACTTTCAATGCAAGAAAGGGTGCTGGATACATTAGTTTCAGGAAAATCCATTTTATTGGGAAAAGGTGTGAAAAATGAATTTGTAGCCTTGAAGCTCCCTGGAATCATGGCGAGTGCGACATTGTCTCAGCCAAGTACGGTATTAGTCCCTGCACAAACATTTGTAAGAGGTTCACGCATTCCCCATTTAAGTTTTGACGATGAAAGCCCGCTTCATCTTGTTTCGGTGTCTGAATTTGGAATCGCTCGAGATCCTGTGAGTCAGCAAACATTGAAAGCCTATGCGGATCAATTTTTAGGTCAAAGTTATGGAGTGATCGGAAGAAATCGACAGGGCTTTTGGCATATTTTGCATCGAGGAGTAAATGAGTCAGAACTGCAGGGCTGGATTGCTGAGAAGAAAAGGTTTGGAACTTTTCTTTCAATTCCAGAGAAGGGGCTTTTTAATGCTCTTCATTTGTCAGTGAGTCGTGTGGTTCCTGATGGGAGAAAGTTAAGTTCAGTAGTCAATCCGAAGCATCCCGCAGTGCAAATTACTTGGGCAGAAGCCTTGGGGTTGGCAGACGCAGTAGGTGGGCGTTTGCCAAGTGAAGCAGAAAGGGAAATTGCTGCAAGGGGACCTTTGGTAAATCTGTCTAAACAGATGGAAAGAGAAAGGATAGCTTTTGATCAGTTTGAAAAATTTGTGAGAGGCCCTGTGCTGAAACATCGATTTGGCGAAGGGCAATATGGTCGCTACGAAAATTTTGTAAGGATGGATTCTGCAGGGAAGATGCTGGGAACTGAATTTTTTACGGATCCTCATCATCCTCAAGTACAAACATGGTTAAGACAGGGAGAGTTAGGAGCTTGGAGAGTTTTTCCCACTTCCACAGGATATTTTGTCGAACCTGAACTTTGGAAAACAGAGAATCCTGCTCAATCTCCTTTGCTAACTCGTTTAAATGAAAATCCACATCCTTTCGGTTTGACAGGTCTGCAAGGTCAGATTTGGGAATGGGGCAATGATTTGCATGCTCCGTATCCTGATCTTCCTCCCGGAAGAACTTTGAATAATCCCACAGGAGCTGATAAGGGAGATCGGCGTATTATTTCAGGAGGCACCGCATCTCTCCATTTGCCGGCAAATTTGCGTGCCGCAGTACGCGGAAGTGCCGATCCTCGCAGTGGATTAAGGACGGTAGGGGTAAGGCCTGTGTTTCCTATGTGAGAGAGGTGTGAGAGTTATTTTTTGGCAACTTTTATTTGAAGGGGGCGATACCCTTCCATCACAAAAAAGGCATCAGAGGGCAAGTGCAAGAAGATAGAAGGAGCACTTGTTATGTCTTTACACTTATCCACTGTAAGGAGTTCTAATCTTTTAGATCGTATCGGAGTTTTAAGAACTTCTCGACTTACTGTTTCCCAACAAAAAATGGATGCATTGGATGCGAATATGTCGGCTTCCTTGCAAGATGCGAAATCCTTGCTTGCTTTTACGCTGGGAGGTTTTGTGGGCAAGGTCGGAAAATTTGCTTCGATGGGTTTGGGTTCTTCTCTTCTTGCTTCAGGAGTGGGCTTGGGATTGGAAGCTGTAGTGATCCGTGGAGCAGAAGGAGTGATGGAAGGAAAGGACTTGCGAGAGTCTTTGGAGTGGAGAAGCGTTTTGTCGACCGCTTTGAATGTGGGTGTTTTGCAAGGTGCAGGTCATATTTTTAGAAATCAGAATACGGTTTTAAGAAATGCGATTCAGACTTCTGCAATGGTGGGGGTAAATGAACTTGCAGCGAAAGCACATTTGCATGAAAGCTCTGAAGGTTCTGTAAGCGCTCAGTTAGTCGATGCTTTTTTTATGAATACAAAGATGCTAGCGGCGTCTTCATTGTTTCACTATTTATCTCCTCGTATTCGAATAACGGAGAAATCGTTTGAATTGATGTTTTCAATGAGATCTTTTGTTCCTTCAGAAAGTTTTGCGCAAAGCAAGTTGTTGATAGGGCTTTCCGTCATGTCTGCACGAGTACCTCGCCAAGATCATCCGAATGGTAGGTTTGCTTTGATGGGGGTGAGACCTCAGTTACAAGGTAGCAGAACAATTGTTACAGAGCCGCCTAAAGAAGCAAGAAAAGCTCAACCAGATTTTGATGTCGCATCTTTTGAAGAAGAGTTAACAAGAGAGGTGCAGAGTCTTGAGTCTAAAGAAGAGAAAGCGAATCATTTGATGAGTGTAGTAAATGATTTGTGGAGAGAGTTAAAAGATTTAAGGACAGAGCTGGCAGACTCATCTACCCAATCGGATTTGTATGACCACCGAGATCTCACAATGGAAAAGCAAAGGCTTTTTGTTAAATTACAAACAGTGGACCGGATCGTTCGTAAGACAAAAGTAGGTGGTATTATGACTTTAGAGGGTCTTCCCAAAACTTACCGTTCTCTTAGGGCATTTATAAATCATGTTTTGAGAGAATTTGAAAAACCCATTGCAGTACGTCCTTTTGGAGAAAGATTTCTTGAGAGTGGAGATGAAGATTAATTAGAAATTTTCAGCCTTGTCACTCCCCCATAAATTATCTATGTAGGCTTTCTTATGACTTTAAAGAAGGTTTACATCGAAACCCACGGTTGCCAAATGAACGTGGATGATTCCTTGCGTATGGCCAAGAAGGTGGCTCCTTTGGGTTACCAGTATACCGAACGACCCGAAGATGCAGACCTGATTCTGATCAACACCTGTAGTGTGCGTGAAAAAGCCTCCCACAAGGCTCATTCTGCCGTTGGAAAATATTATCCCCTCAAAACTTTGAAACCTTCCCTTATTTTAGGTTTGGCAGGTTGCCAGGCACAAGTCGAAGGGGAAAAAATTCTGAAACGATTTGATCATCTTGATTTTGTTTTGGGACCGGATCAGCTTGCGGCTCTCCCTGAAGTGGTGGAGAAGATTGAAAAGGGAGAGGGTAGATCTCTTAATCAGACCAAACGCATTAAGCCTGCTGACTTTCAATTTGTGGAACTCGCCCTGGATGCGGAGGAAAGTCTTCGTTCCGCTTTTGTCACCATCATGAAGGGTTGTGATAATTTTTGTTCCTTTTGTATTGTGCCTTTCGTGAGAGGAAGAGAAGTCTCTCGACCCAGTCAGGAAATTGTCCAGGAAATTAAAAAACTCGCAGAGCATGGTGTGAAAGAAGTGACCCTGCTCGGTCAAAATGTAAACTCTTATGGAACGAAGAACAGCGGAGAGCTGAGCTTTGCCCAGCTTTTGAGAAAAATCGAGGAAGAAACCTCGATTGAAAGAATCCGTTTTACGACTTCTCATCCCAAAGATGTGGGGCAGGACTTGATGGATGCCTTTCGGGATTTGGACAAACTGGCAAAGCATATTCATCTTCCTGTGCAGTCGGGTTCCAATGCGGTTCTTGAAAAAATGTATCGTACTTATACCCGTGAGGAATATCTGAAAATTGTGGAAGGACTTCAAAAGGCCTGCCCGGATATTGCGATCACGACGGATCTCATTGTGTGTTTTCCGGGAGAGGACGACAAGGCATTCGAAGATACCCTGACTTTGATGGATGAAGTACAGTTTGATACCTCATTTTCTTTTTGTTATTCTCCACGTCCTCACACAACTGCGGTAAGATATTTTGAGGATAACTTAGATCAAAAGTTGAAGGAAGAACGTCTATATCTTCTTCAGGAAAAGCAGAAAAAAATCACCTTTGCAAAAAATGAAGCATGTGTGGGAAAATGTTACGATGTGCTTTTAGAGGGGGCCTCAAAACGTGGAGAATCCCTTCAAGGCCGCAGCACTCATAACAGAATTGTGCATTTAAACTCGACAGATGAATCGCTTGTCGGCAAAATAACGAAGGTGAAAATTGTCCGTGCTACGCCCATGGCTTTAATGGCAGTGCTTTAAAATTGGTGTCATCGCGAGCGAAGCGCGGCGATCCCCTAAGTGCACTTGGGAGATTGCCACGTCGCCCCGCAAAGAGGGACTCCTCGCAATGACGATCAGAGGTAACAATGACGAATGCAAACCAAATGATACAAATGAAGGTGACAGGCCTGACGATTGATCCCTTCACCAACATGCCTATTATTATTTTGAAGGATTTGGAAGAGAAGATGGCTTTGCCGATTTGGATTGGATTGATTGAAGCTTCTTCCATTGCAACAGAGTTGGAGAAAATCCAGTTGGCTCGTCCGATGACTCATGACTTGATGAAAAATATTTTAAATGAGTTGGAAGTAAAAGTGGATAGAGTGGAAATTAATGATTTGGCAGACAACACTTTTTATTCCACCATTTATCTGATTTCCACCGGTAAAAACCTGACGATGGATTCTCGTCCTTCAGATGCGATTGCGGTGGCTCTTCGTACCAATGCGCCCATTTATGTGGATGCTAAGGTAATGGAAAAGTCACGTCGTATTGATCTCTCAAAAACAGGCGATGAAGAGGGTGGAAAAAAACAAAAATGGGCCGAAATTCTGGAAAATCTTTCCCCGGAAGATTTTGGCAAATATAAGATGTGAAACCCCTCCTAGCCTCCCCTTGTCAGGGGAGGAATTGGTACATCCCCCTGATAAGGGGGACTGAGGGGGTTAAATTATGAAAAAACTTTTTCTCCATTGGCTTCCTGTCTTTTTATATTCTTCTCTCATTTTTTATCTTTCTTCTCGGTCGGATGTGCACGCTGAGCATGATAAAATTGCCCACACAGCAGCCTATACGGTGTTGTGTCTTTTGTTTCTATGGGCACTTCGACTGCATGTGAAATCATTGCCCGCTTTGTTGCTCTTCGCTGTTTTACTGACGACATTTTATGGAGTGGGTGATGAATATCATCAGTCCTTTGTTCCCGGGCGTGAAAGTAGTATCTATGATGTGATGGCAGATTTTTTGGGTTCAATGTTAGGAGTCACTTTTTATGTCCTCGCAACACGTTTTTCAAAACATAAATCCCCAGCTTGAAAAAGATGTTTTTTTGGCTCCGGGTTCTCATGTGATTGGAAATGTAAAAATTGGATCTGAATCCAGCATTTGGTTTAACACGGTAGTGCGTGGTGATGTGAACTGGATTACTATTGGTGAGAGAAGCAATATTCAGGATCTGAGCATGGTCCATGTTGATTCGGGAGGTTGGCCCTGTATCATTGGAGATGATGTAACAGCGGGGCATCGGGTGATTTTGCACGGATGTGAAATTGCAGATCGTGTCTTGGTGGGGATGGGTTCTATTGTGATGAATGGGGTAAAAGTGGGGGAAGATTCTATTATCGGTGCGGGATCTTTGGTCACCGAGAATACAATAATCCCTCCCCGTACTCTGGCTTTAGGTTCCCCCTGTAAAGTTAAACGAGACCTGACTGAAAAAGAAATCCAGATGATTAAACTCTCTGCTCTTCATTACGCAGAACTTGCTGCGAAATATTTATAAATGGCGTCACCCCGGGTGTGACCCGGGGTGACGGATTTTATTTAAGGTGTAATCACCAATCGATTTCCCGAACTTGTAATACTGAAATTCGGAATACTAATAATGGCATGGTTGTCTGAGTTGATTCTTCCTGAAGCCAGGATTTGACCACTTGAATTCAAGTTCTGCCAAGCATAACTCGTGTTGGGAAGAGGGTGGAAGTTTTGGAGACGTCGCGGAGTGACCGTGCTTGTGACATTTCCAGAGGCATATAAACTCGCTTCGTAGTAGTTTGATTGATCGATCACACTTTTAACATCCCACATCACATTCAGGTTGTAATCTGCCAGACCTGCATTTGTGAGTAAATCGCTACCCGTAGTGTTTGAGAAAGAGATGTAACTTTGAAGAGGAAAGTCTTTGTCAGCTCCAGGAGTTAGAGGTATGGCATCTTCAAATGTATTCCAGGGAATCGTTAACATGCGGAAGTCGATAGTATCTGCGGGAGCAAAACCTTGCCATCCATGTGAGCTGCTGTTGATGATTCCCGCATAGCCCCGCTTGCCGCTATCCATACATTGATAGAAAGGATATCCCTGGCTTGCGGCTTGAATGGTTGTGTCGTTGCTTCCGTGTACCGCAAGGATAAATCCCGTTTCTTTATTTTCATAGCGAGGATCACAGGCGATTGTTTTGTGGTCCATGTAATCCCAGATTCCCATTCCGTTCATGTCTTCGATGTTTGAATCCGTGTTGCTGCCATCGATCCAAGAAATGCCAAGGTTAAGTACAGGGTTGTTTTTACTGACAAGTCCCCATCGACCTTCATTTTCATTTCTCCAGACGGGATCACTTGCATAGTCGGTCATTCCTTGTGATGCATACACCATTGCAAAGATTTGCGGATAGTGCATGGCCCAGCTGACTACTCCCGAGGCTCCCATGGAATTTCCGTAGGCATAAATGCGTTTCGGATCGGCATGATTGCTGTAGTAGGGATCCTGAAAAACATCTTTCAGGCTGCGAAGCATACGGATTTCCGAAAAATTGCAGATGGGTCCGTCAGAGACCGTCGTGCGAGTGGCATCCTGGAAATCATTGTAGCAGCTGTAACCCCAGTACCAGTCTTGTTCTCCGTAGCTGGCAAAGAAGGGATCATCAAAAGATATCCAGATACCATCCCCGTAAGGTTCCGCATTTACATAGCGACTATTTTTTCCTTCCATGTGCAGGACGATTTCCATCGGGGTAGTATCGTTGGGATTGTAATTGCCATTCACGGTGACAGAGTAGTTGTAGGCATAACCATGCATTGTGGAATTCCAGTTATGATAATCCATGAACTGGGTATAGATGCGGCTGATGCGTCCATTGTTTGAGGATGTTGCAACAAGAACCGGTTTTGGATCATTGACGACTTCATTGAGTGGAGTCGTCAGGCTGTTTGAACTGTTGAAATTTGATTTGTTTGCAGTGGCATTTGCAACGGTGATGACCGCATAATAGAAATTTCCTGAATCCGCAGGAGTATTGACGAAGAGGCCTGTGGTAGCTCCCAATTGGGGGCCATTGTCCTGGATAATGAAACGTTGTTGCACGCTTCCACCGCGTGTGGCCTCGCTACGATAGTAGCTGGAATTTTCTTTTACCACCGCTACAGCTGTCGCAGAAGCCAGATTTTGCGCATTGATAGGAGAGCTGGAACGATAAATGGCGTAACTTTCTCCTGTAATCGCGGTGTTTTCTGTCCATGTGATA
>CAYPXN010000031.1:0-22925 GCA_964414715.1 uncultured Pseudomonadota bacterium
AATGTGGGCTCTCAATGGGCTTATGCAGGTTTGAATGAAGAAGAGATGGAAAAGAAGATGTTGGATGAATTGAAGAATCATTTCCGTCCGGAGTTTTTAAATCGCGTGGATGATATTGTGGTGTTCCATGGTTTGAGCGAAGAACAATTGAAACATATTGTTGAAATTCAGTTGAAACGTTTGGAAAAACTTTTATCGGATCGAAAAATTACACTCACGCTTTCGGATAAAGCCAAAGCGTTTATTGCCAAACACGGATATGATCCGGTTTATGGTGCGCGTCCACTCAAGCGAGCGATTCAGAAGTATATCCAAGATCCTCTTTCTCTCAAAATTCTCCAAGGTGATTTCAAAGATGGAGATCAGATTAGCGCCGATGCAGGAGAGGTGGGGACTGTGGTGTTTAAGAAGAAGTAAGACGACTAGCTTTGGATTCCTAAGCGTTCCCTGAAAAATTTTTCTACTCTCAGATTGATCAACTCAGGTTGTTCGAGAAGTGCAGCGTGAGTCCCTTTTTTTACAATGAAAATTTCGCTGTTAGGGATGGTTCTGTGCATTTTTTTTGCAATCCACACCGGAGTGAATTGATCATATTCCCCGCCGATGATAAGAGAGGGAATTTTGATTTTCTTTAAAACATTTTCTGTGGAATGTGCCTGAACACTGACCAATAGATTCGTAAAAAAGGCAGGGTCCAAACTTAAGATATGATCAATATAGGCTTTTGCGTCATCTTTGCTTGCCATGCCGGTGTCGATCATTTTTAAAAGCCCTCCGAGTTGATACCAGAATGGGTTTTTAAGAAGGAAACGGCTGATCCAGTTGCCCTGTTTTGGAAAGCGGGCTCCGATGAGGGTTACCACTTCATAAAGATATTTCGAAAAAGGACTATTATAGAAGGTATCCATTGGCTTGCCGTAGGTGCCAAGACAAGGAATGAGTGCGTCCACATGTTTTGGATAACGACGATAGAACTCCAAAATGACTTGAACTCCCAAGCTATAACCAATCAAAACGGCTTTTTTAACTTCCAGGGCATCTACGACAGATTTGAGGTCTTCCACCAAAGCATTGACCGTAGAGTTGCTCATCTTCTTTGGAGGGGCAGAGTCTCCATGTCCGCGGTAATCCCACATGACCACTTGGTTGGAGTTTTTGAAAAAGTTTTCAAAATATTTCCAAAAGAAAGTAGGAACTCCTAAACCGTTACAACAGATAATGGTAGGGCCTTGGCCGACCGCGCGATAATGAATCCGGGTGCCATCAAAACTCTTGGCATCGCCTTCTTTTAGACGGACAAGTTGAACAAGTTTTGTACGGTTTTTGGTAGTTTTGATTTTTTTATTTGCAGCCATCATTTAGGGTTTCGGCCGTAACAAACTCAGTCGCAAAAGGCAAATGAAAAGCTTCGAAAATAAGCTTAAAAAGGCCAAAAAACCCATATTGACATCAAGACCTTACATCAGTATATAGACGCACCCATTATGCAAACTTTATCCTTATCATCTCCTGCGAAGTTAAATTTAAGGCTTGATGTCCTCGGTAAGCGCTCGGATGGCTACCATGACCTTTTAATGGTGATGGAGCGTATTAGTTTGGCAGATGAAATTGATTTAAAGCTTACAGAGCGGGGAATTGTGATTACAAGTGATGATGAGAATATTCCCGCCGATGAAACGAACATTGCCTATAAAGCTGCAAAAGAAATTTTGGCATATTCTTCACGCAATGTGGGTGTTGAAATTCATATTAAGAAGAGAATTCCTGTAGCATCGGGTATGGGGGGTGGGTCTTCAAACGCAGCGGCAGTGCTCAAAGGTCTTAACCAGCTTTTGAAGTTAAAACTTCCCCGTGAAAAATTGATGGCGATTGGAGCGAAAATTGGAGCCGATGTTCCCTTCTTTCTTTTTGAAGGTCCTGCGATTGCCAGTGGTATTGGGGATCAGTTAAAGAAGATTAAAAAAATTCCCAAGATGTCTTTTGTGGTGGTGAACCCAGGGATTAAGGTTTCTACGGAGTGGGCCTATAAAAGTTTGGGATTGAATGGACGTAATACAAATGGTGATAAAAAGCTTCAGGAGTTGCCCAGTACCTTCAATAATAAAAAAGATGTGGTGAAGATTTTGAATAATGATTTGGAAAAAGTCACCATTAAAGAATATCCGGTGATTGCTCAGGTAAAAGAGTTGTTGTTGGCTCATGGAGCAATTGCTGCTCAAATGACGGGTTCCGGTTCATCGGTATTTGGAATTTTCCCCGATAAAGCAATTTTAGATAAGAATTTTTCAAAAATTGAAAATAAGGCAGGGAAAGATTGGAAAATCTTTAAGACAGAAAATATTGCTTAAAGAGGAATTCGAGGGATTCTATGGAAATTACAGAAATACGTGTTTTCCCGATGAATGAAGAGAAGTTGAAAGCCTATGCAACAATTACTTTTGATAATTGTTTCGTGGTGAGAGATTTAAAGGTGATTTCGGGGAATACGGGGCTTTTCGTTGCAATGCCTTCTAAGAAACGTAAAGATGGAACGTTCAAGGATATTGCCCATCCTTTGAATAATGATTTTAGGGCTAAAATTGAAAAAGTTGTTTTGGAAGCCTACCAGCAGGAACAGGAAAAAAGTGGAGCTGCACCTAGCCAGCCAACTTCAAGTGAGAGTAGTCTTCTCTCCAAACCCCAGGTAGAGTCTAAAACCCCGGATCAGATTAATCCGAATGATTATTCTGCACCGGATGATTGAAGACAATGAAATAGAGCTTAAAGGGCTAAGTCAAAAAGTGTCTTGTTTGTATTTGTGAATATAAACAAATATGCAAGGCACAGATGTCTAAGTTTTTCTGGGGCGTCGACAAGCGGTAAGTCACTGGATTTTGATTCCAGCATCCCCAGGTTCGAATCCTGGCGCCCCAACATTTTTTGAGAAAGAATATGCAAGTATTAAACGATATGCAGGTGTTTTCAGGGAATGCGAACAAATCTCTTTCCGAAGAGATTGCAAAGCATTTGGGTATTCCCTTGGGAGAAGCGAAAATTAAGCGTT
Source organism: uncultured Pseudomonadota bacterium (assembly GCA_964414715.1). GTDB lineage: Bacteria > UBA10199 > UBA10199 > JADFYH01 > JADFYH01 > CAYPXN01. The sequence goes on from CAYPXN010000031.1 coordinate 3,044, forward strand.
TTTCGGATGGTGAAGTGTGGGTGGAAATCGATCAAAACGTTCGAGGAATGGATGTTTTTATTATTCAACCTACTTCTGCTCCTGCGAATGAACACTTGATGGAATTGCTCATCATGATTGATGCCCTCAAGAGAGCTTCCGCAGATCGTATCACGGCAGTGATTCCCTATTATGGATATGCCAGGCAGGATCGTAAGGTTCAGCCACGAACTCCCATTACTTCGAAATTGGTGGCAGATTTGTTGGAAGCTTCGGGGACGGATCGCGTTCTTTCCATGGATTTGCATGCGGGTCAAATTCAGGGTTTTTTTAATATTCCTTTTGATCATTTATATGCGACCCCTGTTTTGTTGGATTATCTAAAAGATTTAAATCTGAATGATTTGGTGATTGTGTCTCCAGATGCAGGGGGAACCGAGCGTGCACGTGCCTATGCCAAGCTTTTAGGAGCTTCATTTGCTTTGGTTGACAAGCGTCGGGCTGCACCTAACGTCAGTGAAGTGATGAATATTATTGGGGAAGTAGACAACAAAACTGCGGTAATTGTCGATGATATCGTCGATACAGCAGGCACTCTGACTCAGGCAGCAAAAGCCTTGAAAAATCAGGGGGCCAAAAAGGTTTATGCTTGCATTACTCACCCAGTTTTGTCAGGCAAGGCCCTCGACAATATTGAGAATTCGGTTTTAGAGGAATTGATTGTGACCAATACAATTCCCTTGAATGAAAATACGAAAAAATGTTCTAAGATTCGTTCTTTGTCGGTAGGAAAACTTTTGGCAGAGGCAATCCGACGAATACATAGTAATGATTCGGTATCATCTTTGTTTGTTTAAATTGTTTTAAGGAGTTTTTATGGATCGCGTACAACTGAACGTAAACTTGAGAGAAGGCAGCGGTAAAGGCGTTGCTCGTAAAGTGAGAGCAAAAGGATCTGTTCCCGGCATCATTTACGGAAAAGGTTATCAAAATATTAGTGTGGAAGTGAATGCTAAGGAAATCACCACTGCGATTTCTGGTAAATCAGGAACCAATACTCTTTTGGATATTAATGTTCCTAATCATGGCGTTGTCACGGCTCTTTTGAAAGATTATCAGGCTGATATTTTAACCCGTGAATTGACCCATCTTGATTTTGTAAAAGTAGATCTTAGCAAGAAAATTCAGGTTTCGGTTCCTCTTCATTATGTGGGTAAGGCAGAAGGAGTAAAAGAAGGTGGAATTTTGGAAGCCATTCGTCGTGAATTGGAAATCAATTGTTTGCCTACTGCAATTCCTGAGTTTGTTGAAGTGGATGTTTCTCATTTGAAAGTGGGGATGTCTATTCATATCAACGAAGTAAAACTCCCCGAAGGAATTGAAGTCGCTCATCATGATGATAACTACACCTTGGTATCTGTGGTGGCTCCTAAGGCTGAAGAAGTTGCGGCTGCTCCTGCAGAAGGTGCTCCGACTGAACCTGAAGTTCTTACTGCCAAAAAAACTGCTGAAGGTGAAGCTGCGGCAGGAGACAAAAAGGCCGAAGCCAAGTCTGACAAGAAGTAATTCTTATGAAACTGATTGTGGGTTTGGGAAATCCTGGCAAAGAATACGAAGGAACCCGTCACAATATTGGTTTCGAAATTTTGAAGACTTATGCCTCAATTCATAAAGTGGATTTTGGTAAATCCAAGTTTGAGGCTCTTTATGCGGAACGAGAGCATAAAGGCGAAAAGATACTTCTTATCCTTCCCCAGACATACATGAATTTGAGTGGGCGCTCTGTTCTGGGCTTTGTCCAATTTTATAAAACAGACATATCGGATATACTCATCATTCACGATGAATTGGATTTGCCCTTGGGTTCCATAAAAGTGGTCCGTAAAGGGGGAGCAGCGGGACATCGTGGTGTGGGATCTATCCAGGAGCTTTTGGCAAGCCAGGATATCAGTCGCTTTCGATTGGGGATTGGGCGGCCTTCTGGCCAGGAACCTGTTGCAGATTTTGTGTTAAAAAGATTTCAAAAAGCTGAAAATGAGCTTTTGGAACCCCTTTTTGAGAAATCCATAAAAGGGCTTGATCTTTGGATAGAAAAAGGGGTAGAGGCAGCGATCACTTTTTGTCACGCAGGTGATAAAACTAAATAAACAATCATCCTTGGTCTTCGAAAAATCGAAGGTCCAAAATTTACCCTTAATGATGAGAAGGGTGAATGATCCAAAAGGAGAAAGTATGCGAGAGTACGAAACTCTATATCTGTTAAGTCCTGATGTTCCTTCCGATAAAATCGAAGAACTCAATAAAAAACTGGGTGATGTAATCCAAAATCAAGGTGGGCATTTGTTGACTTCCTTTAACTGGGGAAAAAGACGATTGGCTTATCGTGTGGAGAAGAGTTTTTACGGGGTTTATATCTATTTAAACTATCTAGCCCAAAATTCTACTGTGGCAGAAATTGAACGTATTTTAAAATATGACGATAGCATTCTTCGCTTTGTAACCATGAAGTTGGCAGATGAAGTGAATGTGGAAGCCAGAAAAGCAGAAAAACGGGATCTTATTTTGAGCAGCATTGATGAAGTAACTGAGAAGAATATTCCCGAAGTGGCTCGTGAGTTTAATGAAGGATTAAATTAGTACAGTTCTTCGATATAGTTAGATTTAAATCGAAGATAGGTTGAAGGAGAATTTATGGCTGGTGAATACAGAGAAAGAAGCAGAGATAGAGACGATAGAGATCAGGATGGTCGTGGCAAGCGTAAAACATTTTTCCGTCGTAAAGCTTGCCGTTTTTGTTCCGACAAAGAAGTGAAAGCAGATTATAAAAATCCTAAGTTGCTTTCCCATTTTTTGACGGAACGTGGGAAAATTATTCCCCGACGTATTTCGGGAATTTGTGCGCTTCACCAGCGTGCTTTGACAACTGCTGTAAAGCAAGCACGAGTGATGGCCTTACTTCCTTTTAGTAGTACTCAGCGTCCATAATAATCTTATGAAAGAGAAATTTTGGGTTTGGTCATGGGGAGTTTTTTTAACCCTGGCCGCATTTGTGAGTGGATTGCTTTCGTGGTTTACACCACTACCGTTCTTTTACATCGGAAGAAAATATTCTCTGCGCATGGCCATGATGGGTTGGCTTTTTGTCCTGGCTATTGTGGGAGCAGTTTACACCTGTTTGTTGGGTTTTTGGGCGACACCGGATACAAGTCACATGCTTAAGTTGTTTATGTGGCTGCCGGGGATGATTTACTACAAATCCTTTGGATCTTGGGTTGTGTTGAAAAGTGTCTCCCTTTATTTTTCATTTAGTATTTCTCTAAGTTTATTGATGGCTTGGAGAAGTAAAAATGAAAAAAAAGTTACTCCTTTTGTGAGTCAGGTTGCCTTGGGTACTTTGTTGACGGTCTCTTTGGTTTTTCTGTTTTGTGTGGGGCCACAGCACTTTAAAGGTTTTGTTGATTTGCTAATAAAGTATTCCCAAACTGCTTTGGATCAAGTGATTGTGTTTAATCAGTCGGCGGGAATGAGCGGAGAAGAGTTACTTTATATCCAGCAGAATAAGGAATTGATTGTTGAAAGTTTTGTAAAGCTTATTCCGGGTATAGCGATCAGCGCGGTTTTCTTTTTGGTTTGGGTAAATTTGTATATCGCGAGAAGAATTTTCAGTGTGCTAGGATTTTTTGAGGCCAGGCAGGATTTGATTTTATTTCGAATGCCTTTTTACTGGGTATGGATGATTATTTTAGGTTTGGCGGTTTTTTTGCTGAATCTTTATGTCTATCAATCGGAAGCAATTGAGTTTGTTCTTTTAAATTTGTTGATTGTGGTATCCACGATTTATTTTTTTCAAGGTTTTGCTGTGGTGGCACATTTTTTTACAGCAAAAAACTTTTCAATGTGGATACGACTTGTTTGTTATTTTTTAATTATAGTTTTTATTCAGCCTTTAGGCTTGATGTTAATGGGTTTAGGTTTTTTTGATTCTTGGTACGATTTCAGAAAGTTATCGGCCAAAATTTAAAGTTTTGATATCGGGAATTCCCGGTTTTATTGGAGGCAATATGGAAGTCATTTTACAAGAAGATATTTCGACTTTGGGAAAAGCGGGTGAAATTGTGAAAGTGAGAGATGGTTATGCCAGAAACTATCTTTTTCCCCAAAAGAAAGCAGTGTTGGCGGATCGTTCCAATGTAAAACAGTTGGAACATCATAAAAAGGCGATTGCCAGTCGTCAGGCAAAAGTCGTGAAGGCTGCGAATGATTTGAAAGCTAAGATGGAAGGTTTTGCCGTAAGTATTGTAAAAGATTCAGGTGAAGAAGGAAAACTTTTCGGTTCTGTAACTTCTCTTGAAATTGTGGAACAACTGAAGCAAAATGGTTTCACCGTAGACAAAAAAATGATTCACCTTCAGGAGCCTATTCGAGCATTGGGTGATTTTGAAGTCCCTGTGAAGATTTATTCAGATATCGTTGCGAATATTAAATTGTCCGTTGTGAAGAAGTAATAACCATCTTTTTTAAAGAGGCGAGCATGGCTCTTCAGAAAGCTGCCAATGTGGAAACCTTAAAGGTTCCCCCTCATCATCTCGAAGCAGAACAGGCAGTTCTTTCTGGGATACTCATTGATTCTGAAGCGATGGGTCGCGTCATTGAGTATATCGATGCAGACGACTTTTATCGCGATTCTCACCGAAAAATTTTTCAGGCAATGATCGCGCTTTATCAGCGCAACGAACCTACTGATCTTTTGATGCTTTCCAATGAGTTGTCCACTCGGGGAGAGTTGGAAGCTGTGGGAGGTTCCAGTTATTTGTCTACGTTGGTGGATTACCTCCCTTCATCTGCCCCTATTGTCAATTATGCAAAAGTAGTGAAAGAAAAAGCGGTTCTTCGCAGCCTTATTAATGCCGCAACCGAAATTATTGCAAAAGGTTATGAAGGTTCCGAGGATGTAGATCGTTTTTTGGATGATGCTGAAAGAATTATTTTTCAGGTTTCCGAAAAAAAGATGCGGCAGTCTTTTTATCCCGTCAAAGAAATCGTCAAAGATGCTTTTAAGAATATAGAATCCTTATATGAAAAGAAGGAAGCGGTTACCGGTGTTGCTACCGGATTCAAAGATTTAGATCGTATGACCTGCGGCTTGCAACCTGCGGATCTTATTATTATTGCAGGTTGACCTTCCATGGGTAAAACCGCTTTTGCTTTAAATATTGCGGAATATGCGGCCTGCGAACGTAAAACGTGTGTGGCCGTTTTTTCCTTGGAAATGAGTAAAGAACAGCTTGTTCAGCGTATGTTGTGCGGTTTGGCAAAAGTGGATGGTTCTAAATTGCGCGGAGGATTTTTGAAGGAAAGTGATTGGCCCAAGTTGACCCGTGCTGCAGGAAAGCTTTCCGAGGCGCCTTTTTACATTGATGACACACCGGCTTTGTCGGTTTTGGAAATGAGAGCTAAGGCGCGTCGTTTAAAAAGAGAGCAAGGTTTGGGAATGATCGTGGTTGATTATCTTCAGCTGATGAGAGGAATTCAATCGGGAGACAGTCGTGAACGTGAAATTTCTGAAATTTCACGCGGTTTGAAAGCTTTGGCAAAAGAATTGAGTGTTCCGGTGATTGCGCTTTCCCAATTAAACAGAAGTGTGGAATCTCGAACGGATAAAAGACCTCAACTCTCTGATTTGCGTGAATCCGGTGCAATCGAACAAGATGCGGACGTGATTGCCTTTATTTATCGGGATGAAGTTTATAACAAGGGAACGCCAGATCGCGGAGTAGCCGAAATTATTATTGGTAAACAACGTAATGGTCCCGTAGGTGCAGTGCGACTCGCCTTTTTACATGAGTACACTCGTTTTGAGGATTTAGCCTCCATGCCGGATGAGTATGCTCCCCAAGATAATCCATTTTAGCGGCCACCTCAGAATATAAATTTTTCAAATGATGAAAATTGTTCTTGCGACTCAAAATCTACATAAAGTGAGAGAAATTCTCGAAATTTGGGGAACCGTTCCTTTTGAGGTTTTAACCTTAAAAGATTTTCCAAATTTTCCAAACGTCATTGAAGATGGAAAAACTTATGTAGAAAATTCCCTCAAGAAAGCGCGAGAGATCTCCCAATTTTCCGGTTTGATTGCGGTGGCAGATGATAGTGGAATTGAGGTCGAGGGTTTGGATTGGGGGCCAGGACTTTATTCCGCACGCTTTGCAGGAGAAAAAGCGACAGATGCTCAAAGGAATCAACATCTTTTGAATTTACTCAAAGATTATCCGATGGGTCATCCGGCACGAAATGCTCGTTTCCGCTGCGTTGCTTCGATTGTGACCCCCGAAGGTAAAGAATGGGTGTGCGAAGGAACGGTGGAAGGAGAAATCCTAAATCATCTTGAAGGAGCGAATGGCTTTGGTTACGACCCCATTTTTTTACTTCCAGAACGAAGTATTACAACAGCCCAGCTTTCTCCCGAGGAGAAAAATCTGATGAGTCACCGTGGAAAAGCGTTTCGGAAGGTGAAGAAAATTTTAGAAAAATTGTGAGCTAAAATAAATCCTCGATGAAGTCGACAGCTCCTCCTACAATTCCGCCTGCAGCGCCTCCTACGGCGGCTCCAAAAGCAGTACCGCCGGGTCCGAATATAGTGCCTAGAATAGCACCTGCTGAAGCTCCTGCTACAGCGCCTTCAGCCATGCCGTCAAAAATAGAATCTGATCCAGGGCCTTTCGAATAATCCCCTCCAAAGTCAAAGATGAGAGCGGGGTTGCTGCTGGCAGCCTTCCAATTATCTTGATTGATAATGTCAAGGTCTGTACCTCTGAAGATGATGTTATCAGTAGCTTTGCCACCTCCTTCTTTGCGAGTTACAGCGTTAGGATAAAGCACATTCAGAAAATCTACCATTCGGTCACGAATTGCAGCGTAATCTCCATTGGAAACACTGCCTTTGTTCACAATGAAGGTGGCCAGGTTTTGTGCAAAGCTTTTATCGAGACTAATCAAGAAATTAATCATGTTGGGAGTGGGTGAAGAGGGGAGGTTTGCTAAGTCTACATTGAGTTCCTTTGCCCTTGCCAGCACGTCGCTGGCCTTGAGATCGTAAACACCCGGTAAATTGGCTAATTGGTTTGCGATACCTTCGGAGGCTTGATCTGCCTCATCTAATTTATCAGTTTTTGAAATACTGAAAGTATCTCCGTTCATTTTTAATTCATACATTTTTGATCCAATTTGCAAAAGTTGATCCTTTTTATCGATTCCGTATTTTGAAGCTTCCTCCTCGTTGGGAGTATTTGCTTCGATGCCAAAACCTTCACTTAAAATTCCGCTCATTCTTTCCATGGCGCCTGCATAGTCTTCGTTACTGGCAAAACCTTTTAAAGTAGTATCGTGATCTGTGATAAATTGAATAACTTTATCCGAAGGCATTTCGCCGTGGTTATTTTTGATTTCATCTGAAATGCCTGCGTTTTGAAGATCCTGTATTGTGAGATGAGAATCTGGAAAAAGAGCGAGGAAATTTTGAGTTTGTTCATCGCTTGTAAAATTGTTCAATTGATTTTGAATAGTTTCGAGTTTGCTTTTGATGTTTTCAGTTTTTTCGCCCAAGTCCAAGGCATGGTTTAGTTGATCAATTTGGGAGAGAAATTTTTTTCTTTGTGAATCGCTGAGAGAATAAGAAGACTCTTCTGTATTCTCAACATTTCCGCGGAGCTCGCTTAAGGTGTTGTAGACTTCTTCGGATGCAGCTTCTTTTTCTTCGGCAGCTTGAGCTTGCAGATTCATGAGATCCATTTGAAAAGCTTCTATTTCACTTAACAAGTCGGGAGAGGGGCTGCTTTGAGTGGGGCTCCCTCTGAGTTTTGAGATCAGATCGGTAATTTGTCTTAAGATGAGTTTTTTGTCAGCAGGGGAGAGGGAGAGGTCTTTGCGTATGTCTCTTGCTTGTCTAAAAAGTTCTGTTTCATACTCTCGTGAACTGAGTGTGGGAACTTCTTGGGAAGAATCATCCATTTGATAAGAGTCTTCCCAAGGATTAGAGCTCATATCCGTGACATATTGGTCGATAGGAATATTGTCATAAGATTCGAAATTTGTTTCTTCATTGTAGTTCAGGGAATTTGTATTCATTTTAATGAAATCACTCATTTGAAATCCTCCTTAATGATGGCAGTCTAAAGAGACGCCATAAGAGGTATTGCGATCATTGTGCCAGAATGAGCACAGTGAAAATTTTTAATAAAAACAGTGAGTTAATGTTTTTGAAAGTTTTTTGAAGGATACTTTTTGTTACATAAGTATCCATTGGTGAAGCCTGGGCGCCTAGGCTTGGTTTTTTGGATTGCCTTTAATTTAAGAAGGTTGGTTTGCAATAATTGTTCTATTATAATACAGTTCTGTATACTTTTTACCCGTTTTTGTAGATTTTTATAAATAAATTATGTAAAATAGTTATAAATATCAATTAGTTATTTATTTGAATGATATGGCATAGTGATTGCTATATAATCCTGTGCTATCTTCCCCCTTCGAAGAGGGTGTGGTCAAATAGATCACACCCTCTTCATTTTTATAAAACACCCAAGTTAACCTCATTTTTTATAAGTATAATGAGTTTTTATTGTATAGAGATTGCACAGTAGTGTTTTGTTTTGCTACAATGGAGAATGATGTTGAATTTTACTTACAATAAAGATTTTGAAATACTTAAAAGTTTGGGAAAGGGAAGTTCCGCGACAACATTTTTGGTGAAACCGCATGATGATTCAGAGAAGCGTTTTGCCCTTAAAGTTTTTTCCCATGAAAAAAGTCCGGAAATATTTCAAAACTTTGAAAGAGAATGGCGTTTTCTAGAATCTCTCGATCATCCTCATCTTGCAAAAGTAATTCAGCATTTTAATCAGAAGAATGAATCATGTCTTGTAACGGAATATGTTGAGGGAAAAGATTTTGTAACAGCCTGTCAAACTCTCGACTGGAATGCCATTTTTATTCTCATTGTTCAATGTGCTTGGGCTCTTGAATATTTGCATTCGAAATCTTTTATTCATCGAGATTTGAAACCCGGGAATATTTTAGTGGGAAAGGTTTTTGAAAAGGGAAGCTCTCACAATCAAGAAAGACTCGTATTAAAAATTATCGACTTTGGTTTGGCTTGTTCTTTGGGACATGCAGAACATATTCGTGAAACAGTGGGAACTCTTCCTTATATTGCACCTGAAATTCTCAAAAAAGAAAATTACGATACACGAGCGGATTTGTATGCTTTGGGTGTGATTTTATATGAAATTGCAGTCGGTCGTTTGCCCTTGGAGGTGAAAGGGCAATTTTCGCAATATCTCAATCGATTAGCCCATGAGGAAGTCGATTTGTTTTCCCTTCAGGAATGGGGAACTCCCAGGGGTATCGTGGAAATTATTTCTTCACTTCTCAAAAATAATCCTGGGCAGCGTCTTCAAAAAGCTTTTCAAATTATTGAAATTCTCAATCACTGCGAAAATGAAAATTTTTCATTTGTTGCTCCCGAATTGGCTTCTCAAGAAAAAAATGAACTTGTTCCTGTTGAACTGTCGGAGTTTGAAAAAAGATTGGAAAAGAAAGAAGTTGTAGAAACGCTGAAACAATTTTCCAGGTCAGGCGACAAGGAAAAAGCTCTAAATCTAGCCAAATTTTATTTTGATCAAGTGGGCCAATGGGAAAATGAACAGGATGTTTCGGAATTTTATGCGACTTTGATTCATTTATGGATTGATCGTGGAAATTTTTCTCAGGCAGAAAAAACGTTGAAGAAGTTTCAGGAACATCCTTCTTTTGGGAAAAGAGCGCTGTTGGAAAAAGAATTGTCTCTTTTTAATTTATATTACCGGAAAGGAGAATTGAAAGAAGCAGATCAAAAATCCAAGGAATTAATATCGGAAAATATTTTATCTATTGCACAACCCGCTCAGAAGGCTCGTTTTTATAATCTTTGCGCCCTGATTTCTAAAGATAATAAAAAATGGAAAGAGGGAGTTTATTATTTTGAACAAGCTTCTGAATTTGCGAAAAAAGCCGCACGTCCTGACCAGGAATTGGCTCTTCTCTTGAACGCGGCTGCACTCAGTTTTGAACAAGATGAATGGGTTGAGGCTTATCGTCTTTATCAAAGATCTAAAGAAATGGCGCAAGAACAAGATAACAAAGTGTTATTGGCAAATATTACGAACAATCTGGGAAATTTGTTTTTAATTTTTGGAAGGTGGAATGAAGCGGATCGGAATCTTCGTGAGTCTCTCGCTTTTGCTAAAAAACAAGGTCTGAAGCCTTTAATTACGAGCAATTTGAATTTGTTAACCAAAGCCGAGGAAGGAAAGGGAAATTGGGAAAAAGTAGAGTCTTTGATTCAAGAAAGTTTGAATTATGCAGAAGTCTTGGGAGATGCACAGCCTATTTTGCAAGCATATCTTGAAAAGGCTTATTTTGAATTAAATCGTGGAAAATATGTGGAATGTTTCAAATCTCTTGAGTGGATTCGTGAAAAAGCAAATAAACAGATGCAGGCGTTTTATATTTATCAATCAGACTGGCTGGAGGCGCGATGCAAAATTGCGCAGGGCGACTCCAGTGTTTTGTCTTTTGACTTGCTTCAAAAGGTAAAAAGTGAAGCTTCGAAATATGATCTTTTGAGAAGTTTGTGGGAAGTATCTGTGGATGAAGCACATTATTATGAAAATGTTCAGGATCGTGAAAGTGCAAAAAATGCCTATCTGGACGCCTTGACTTTATTGGAAAAGATTCAGGAAAAAATTCCGAAGGAATTTCGTGAAAGTTTTTGGCGGGATCGAAAAAAAGAAGCTATTCAAAAATCTTTGAAGAAACTGGATGATAATCTTGTTGTTTCCCTTGAAAGTCAAAAAATAAATTTCAATTTTCAATCATTGTTTTTTTCTGAAAGCAAAAGCTCGAAAGGGGAAATTGTTATGAATATTCAGGTACCAAAAGATGAAGAGCAAAAATCGACACCTTCCATTTTGTCTTTTGAAAAATGGGTGGAAATTAACCGCCGTCTTTTGTCTCAAACCAAAACGAACCAGATTCTCGATGAAATCATGGACGATGCAATTGCTATTACCGATGCAGAGCGAGGTTTTGTGATTTATTCGCATGAACAAGCACTGGATATTAAATCTTCCCGAAACATGGAGGGGAAAACGCTCCAAGGAGAGGAAGAACGATTCAGTTATACCATTGCGCAGGAGGTAATGCGCAAAGGAGAATCCATCATGATTGCAGATGCTCAAAAGGATGATCGCTTTTCTGGGGCGGCATCCGTGTTGAGTTTGAAAATTCGTTCGGTCCTTTGCGTTCCCTTAAAAGCAGGATTGAAAACCGTGGGTCTGGTTTATTTGGATAACCGTTTTCGGGAAGGAGTTTTTAAGAAGGAACATCTTCCCATTGTGGAAGCATTGACGGATCAGACTTCTCTTGCTTTGGAGCATGCGCGACTTCATGAAGAAAATTTGTCAAAAATTGAAGAGCTTAAAAAAACGAAGGAACTGATTGAAAAATTGAACCAGAGACTTGAAAAAGATTTGCAGAACACTTCTGCGGATCTTGTTGCTGCAAAAGAAAGTATCAAACGTCAAAACGAGGAAATCTCGCTTCGTTATACCTATGACAAAATTATTGGTGAAAGTTTAAAAATTAAAAATGTGCTCAAGAAAATTGATCGTGTGGTTGAGTCAAATATGAGTGTGTTTATTCATGGAGAATCGGGAACGGGGAAGGAACTGATAGCCCAGGCAATTCATTTTAATGGTGCAAGAAAAGACAAACCCTTTGTTGCAGAAAATTGTACGGCACTTCCTGAAACTTTGCTTGAAAGCGAGCTTTTTGGACATGTTCAAGGGGCCTTCACCGGAGCAGATAAAAATAAAATCGGTTTGTTTGAATTGGCCAATGGAGGAACGTTGTTTCTGGATGAAGTGGGAGATATGCCTCTGACCATGCAGGCAAAGCTCTTGCGTGTTCTGCAAGAAGGGGAAGTGAGACAGGTAGGGGGGAAGGAATATAAGAAAGTGGATGTGAGAATTATTACGGCATCCAATAAGGATTTGAGACAGTTGGTGAATGAGGGAAAATTCAGACAGGATTTATATTATCGAATCAATGTTATTCAGATTGATTTGCCACCTTTAAGGGAAAGACGGGAAGATATTCCTCTTTTGATCAATTATTTTATTGAGCAGGAATGTAATAAGCTGGGCCAGCCAAAACCTAAAGTGACGAAAGATGCGATGAAAATTCTGTCGAATTATGAATGGCCAGGAAACATTCGTGAGCTTTTGAATGAAGTAACGCGTTGTATTTCTCTTCGAGATAATTCGATTGATGTGTCTTCATTGAGTACGCAAATTGTGGAAAGAGTAGAACAAGGTGAACAACAAATAGGTCAAAAGGGACTCGATTTTCTGATTTCGCTAGTCGAGAAAAAAGCCATCATGGATGCGATGTACAAAGCGCGAGGTAACAAGGTGAAGGCTGCAAAAATTCTAAAAATTGGCCGACGAACTTTGTATGCGAAAATTGATCTTTATAAAATTGATTCTGAATTTGGAAAAGAGGCGATGCTGTCCGGCAGAAGTACCTCTTCCAAGCTTGTATCCTGACAAGGAAGTCAGTCATTGTAAAGATTTGTGTAAACAAAACTTTTATAAGTAATAGGGACGATAAGTGTTTTGTGATAAAATGTTTAGTTGAGAACTTAGGTGAAGGGGCATATGTTTTATAAATTTTCTAAAAATCCAATCAAGTTTCGATTGAGTATTCAGCTACTTCTGTTTGCTGCATTTGTAATCTCCGGAATTTTTTCTTGTGCAGGTTCGAGTTCTGGAGGTGGCGTTTCAGGTTCTCCAAGCGATAATGTGAGTAACGGGAGTCCCACTTCGATTGCGAGTGCTGCACCTCAAACCCCTCCCTCTACGGTTAGTTTGGATCCGACTTGTGAAAAAGGTGCAAAACCAGAAGGTAATTGCAAAGGTTCTCCTTTGCCTCCTTCGATAAGACCTTGTTCTTCCAATTTGACAGTGATTCAAGATGTGGAAGCAGGTGTATGGTGGTGTGGATGTCCTGCAAATACAAGTGAAGTAGTGGACGGGCAAAGCAATGTCAGAAAATGTGTTTGTGCTTCGGGGCAGAATTTATTGGTCAATGCAGATACGGGAGAGTCTTTAGGTTGTCCTGTAATTCATAATAACAGTGCTCCTTCTCAAGTGCCTCATACTCCTTGTCGACCCGGAATGGTTTTGTTGATGCCTGTAGAAGAAGGACATCCTAACTTCTGTGGTTGTCCTGAAGGGACCGACTTTGTGTATCCGGAAGGTGGAGGTGCTGCGACGGGTTGTCGCTGTCCTTCGGGAGCTTTAGTTCAAGTGGATCCTCAAACGAGTGAAATGGTGGGGGCTTGCCCTCCCGTAGAATTGCGCCCTGCACAGAATGATTGTCGTGCGCCTTGTAGCTTATTGAATGTAGGAAATAAGACGATTTGTAATTGTCCCTTTGATTTTAAGAAAGATTTAAAAGTTTCTTTTTGATTAAAAAGCAAGTAATTTTAAATAGATATGTATTATTTTTGAAAAATGACATTTAATATTGACGCAACGTGTTATAAGAAGTATCGATAATAAGCTAGGGACCTGAGGGGTTATACTGAGAAAGGAAGTTATATATATGTTATCAAGTAACCTCGAAAAAAAAGAAAAGAAGCCGCTTCGTAAAGCACGAAAAACGGTCAGAAAAAAAGTGGCCAAAAAAGCGAATATGGATACCGCTTCGTTTTTTGACAGCTTCAACCATGTGGCTCCCTTAAGTTGGATTCCTTCGGTTTATCAGGAACAACTCAAGGCTGCAAAACCGATACGGCTTTACAAAGCTAAAACCAGTCGTAAGAAAAAAATCCCCCTCCAATAGGGGGATTTTAGTTTATAAAGGAATTGAGTTGCTCTTAGTTTAAGGCTACAGTAGAACATTCAGGTCATTTCGGGGAGTAACTCAGCCCGGTAGAGTGCCAGCTTTGGGAGCTGGAGGTCGCAGGTTCAACTCCTGTCTCCCCGACAGTAGTTTTCAAAAAACCCATTCGCAAGACTGCGAATGGGTTTTTTTATTCACGAATTCCTAATCTTTTCTTTTGAGTCCATTCAATTAATTTGAGAAGTTGGTCCGGGATATCGTTTCCGTCATCAGCAACAAATTGATATTCATCTTTTTCAAACTCTAAGGGAATACTTCGTTTGGCATCCCCCATTGCGAGTACGAGAATTTTAACTCCATGCTTTTTGGCTTCAGATTTTAGTTCGGCCATTGATTTTTTATAAGCGCCGTCTTGTCCATCCGTCACCAGAACAATCATTTTGGTTTCTCCAGGCCGATTTTTGATGTCTTCGATGGCACGATCCAAAGATTTTTTGATTGCGGTTCCGTTACCCACTGCCGGATCGGAGAAAGATTGGTCTTTTGCATTGAGTTTTTCATTTTTCTTAGCATAACTTCCCAATCTTCCACCGAGTGGCTTTACTACTTGTATGTTGCTGGCAAATACATATTCTCCGTAATCAATGCCGAGTTCTTCGCATAGATAATACAAAGTTGCAGATGCCACGAGTGTGTTCTGTTTTGCCTTCGCCTGTACAATTGAATGCGAAACATCACTTAACAACAATATTTGGGCATCATAATTACCAATACCTAGGCGCCTTTCCATAACACGACCGGTAGGTGCAGGAGATAAGGCATCTCGAATAGCGGCTCTTCGGTTCATGCGAGGTCCTGATGGATAGAATCCTTCAAAATATTCTGGTTCAGTAGGTGGAAGGAGAGTTCTTAGTCTTTCTGCAGCTCGAGCTATTCGCGGTGGAAGTAAACGGCGGAATAAATCATTCTGCACTTTATCTTGAATGATTTGCTGTGCTCCCAATTCCATCTGTCTTCTATCCTCATCAGTTAAGGAAGGTTTTTGAGGAGGAGCTGGAGATTGTATAGCTTGATCTACTGGAGCAGGTTCAGCTGGATTGTTTTTGGGAGCGTGGGGAATGTTTTGACCGGGCAGGTCTTCGCCAGGAGGAAGATTTTCAGAATCTGCTTCGTCAGACTCACTTGGCTTACCTTGAGGAGCTTCTCTGATTTGTTGAATTTTTTCTCCACGTTGTTTTTTTAATTCGGGAGATTCTGGATCAAATTTTTCAGCCAATTTTCCTGCTCTGTTTTCCAGAATTTTTTGGGCGAGCATTCTCATTCCTTCAAGTGTGCCAGGAAGAGGAGCATTTTGCTTGCCGTTATTCTCTTTCGGATTCTGTTCTGTATTTTCTAAATATTCTTGCGACAGTCCTTGCAAAAGTTGTTCAATGATTTCTTCAAGAGAAGGGGGAAGTAACTTTTCATAAATGGGTTTTGCTTGGTCAAGATAAGAACGGAATTGATCTACGGCTGCTTGAATATCTCGATCATTTAAACTTCTAGGGATTGCTTGAAAGCCAGGGCTAAGTAAAGGGAAAGCCTCGTCTACGGCAGCGTTGACATCTGGATTAATGAGCCAAACCGGTTTTTGTCCATTTCCATAGGCCATTTCATAGATTGCAAAACAGAACTGTTCATGTGGATACATTTTATTTTTTTCTGCAATTTCTTCTTCTGTTAAATTTCCGGAGAGTCTGTTTGCTTCAAAGGCGTCCATTTGATCGCCAAAATCTTCTCTTAAGGAACGTACAAAATTATTGATTCTTTTTTCTGCAATTGCATTGAA
This sequence comes from uncultured Pseudomonadota bacterium, assembly GCA_964414715.1. Lineage (GTDB taxonomy): Bacteria > UBA10199 > UBA10199 > JADFYH01 > JADFYH01 > CAYPXN01. The sequence continues at coordinate 18,792 of CAYPXN010000031.1, forward strand.
ATAGAATTGAAGTAATGAGTTGGTAAAATATTCAGGAATAATATTATCTGCAATCGCATGGCCCCATTCATGTTTGCCTACACCGGAAGCTGCAGGAATGCTTTCTGCGAGAAGAAGAGGTAAGTTTAGTTGAATATTTCGGTTTAACAAATTGGCAGCATGAGCTCCTTGTAACACATAAGTCATGGGAAATGCTTTTCCAGTAGCAACCCCTATTTCTACTTGTACTTTTCGGGTAAAGTAAGCCTCAATTTTTTTAAGTTTTTGACTGGTTTCTCGAGAAAGAGCTGTAGAGTTTCCTGCATCATCGACTTCCTTGAAATGAGGATGTTGCGGATCTCTTGAGTCTAGCATCAGTCTGGCAGGTAATCCAAAGCGCTCCACATAATCTGGATGAACTTCGACGATAGAAATTCCTTTGGAAATTTTTTTGATTCGATCTCCTAAACTATACAGTTCAGTTTTGGCGGGCTTCTGGCCCGCTAAAGGCTCCGGGGAGTCTGTAATTCCTCCTATATCTCTTAATGCTCCTCCTTTTGGAACAGGAGCATAAGGCTTTTTTGCCATTCCTCGGACAATCTGAAAACGATCCTGAGGACTCATTCCAAAATTTCCTGTAAGATAAATTACGGCCACTCGACTCATGGCTGCACCCGATTGCTCATTGCGACCTTTATATTCTCCGAAAGGGGGATTTGTACTCATGAGAAAAACGTTGTTTACATCTCGTGCTACGCGTTCATAAGGAGCTTTTGTGTAAGCGGCACGGTCGGAATCAAGAATAGGATTCATCACGCCTTCTACTTTAGGAGGGTCTGCCAAGAAAGCTTCATCAAGATGAACAAGGGAGGGTTTTTTTACCCCTCTCATTACGGGTCCATCGATAAAATAAATTTCTCCTGTGACGGGATTTCTGCCCAAACCTCCCAGTAGAGCTTCTTCGTCTGTTTCAGAGCTCATAGTATGTTGAATGTATTCTATGCCTAGTAGTTTTGCGATTTGGGGAGGGATGGTTGTTTTTCCTTCTCCGGCTTCACCTATTAACATCACATCTATTCCCAAAGAATAATTCCACAAAATTTCGTCGACCAATCTTAAAGCCTGACCTGTCCATTCAAATTTGTTATTAGGGAGGGGTTTATCTCTTAAATATTGTCTACGAATCGAATCGAGAGTGGGTTCAGAAATAGAGTTTGGAGCAATGGCATCATTCTTCCAGCCCATTTCTTTTGTGAAAGGTGCAAAATAAGCTCGCATTTGTTCCCATACATGTTCGCGATCCGCTTCGTCGGCCAGAGGTAAAATATATTCTGCCCGGAGGGCTCTTGAAAGAACGCCGGGTGTAATTTCTGAAGCAGCGGCCAAGCGTTTTGCAACTCTCAGCACAGAGCGTGGAGTAAATTCTATTTTTTGACCTATTCCAGATCCCAAAGGTGCAACAGTGGCTTGGGTTTTCGGATCTTGGTATCCTTTCGAAAGCTGAATCATGAAGTTTTGAAATAAAGCGAGTGTTTCACTCAGTTTTGGGTTCCAGCGTTTTTGGGTATTATTTGTTTCGTAAAGTTCTCGAATTACTTGGGTAGTTTCTTCAACAGTCCAAGTACCCACATAGAAGGAGGCAAAACGTCTGATAAAATCAGGGCCATGTTCGTGACGACCAATTTGGCCCATTCCATTTTCTGTGGCATAAAAGCGGGCACCTCGATGGATGGGTTTTTCGACGAGCTCTCCTTGCTCATTTCTTGTCCAAAAAGTTTCCGCGTGGGCAATGTAATTGTTCAAGGATGCCAGCGTTCCAGGGCGTGCGGTATCCGGTTCATCGAGGACTCCATGAAAACCGTGTTCCAAACAAAGAGGGAGGGGGCCTGCTTTGAATACGGGTACAAGAGTTCCATTCACATTTTCCATGGACCACAAACCTTCCAGGTCTGTGGGATCAGTTCTTTTGCTGAAAGGAATACGCAGAAGCGGAACTCCCATTTTGGCAGCAATCATTTCGGGGAGAGTTGTTTTTCCTGTTCCAGGATCTCCTCCGAACAGACGAATGGCAATGGGAGTGGGTAAACTAATTAGACAAGCGATTTCATCTAACAAACGTTGAAATCTGGGAAATAGAATTTTTCCTTTTGCATCGGGAATCAAGGCGCGAAATTCAGCAGGAATTGTTTCCAAATCCCTTTTTGCCAAATCATTATAGTAAGGTTTTGGAGAAACGGCAATGGCAGGAGCTTCTTCCACCTTTTTTACTTTGTCTCCCACACTTCTAAAAATCCAGACATTTGGATTGGAAGGATCTTTGAAGCAAGCTACTCTTTGAGGCTCAGTTGAAGGGGTAATTTGATTTTTGATGAAAAAACGATTGTTTTTCAGTGCCAGAGCTTCCCCAGGTTTCAGTTCTGACGGTTTGCTTAGTGGACGAGACTGTTCAGTATTTGTTCTACCGTTTGATGCGGGTAAGATTTGAGGGATCCATAAATCTGCATCTGCTGTTACTTGTCTAAAAGGAATTGGATCTACGTTTACATATACTTTGCCAGTATCACCTACTGAAAAATAGACTTTACGGGGTTCTTGAGGGTGAGGGGTACCATTGAGCACTAATTCTTGTCCATTTGCTCCAAATGCAAAATGATATTTTGTATTGGAAGACTCTCCGCTTGAAACTTCAATGATCACTGCATGAGACGGAATTTCTTCCTCGTGCACAAGAGCTTTTTTGGGAATATTTTTTAAAACCCATGCTCCCGTCATTCCTTCTTTGGGGAGCAAAATCACAGGATCCGTTGCAGAGGTTCGTTCATCAACGATGTGATAGGTTGTAAACACAATGGTAGTCCGAGATGTTCCTGTGGGATGTGCGAAAGGAATTCTTGCTTCTTGATCGGGTTTCAATCTCTCAGCAATGTCTGGAAGATTGGCTCTCTTGACGAAAACTCCGTTGGTGGAGTGATTGTCTTTTATTCTTAATGTTCCGTTTGAATCTATTCTAAATGCAAAATGTTTTCCACTGACAAGCATGTCCGGCACACTTAAGTCTGATTCGGGTTTTCTTCCTACGACGAATTCTTTGTCTGTTGGAATTAAAATCGCATTTTGGGGAATGTCAGGCTGATTCGATGAGCTTTGGAAATTTCTCACAACCCAAACATTTTCACGATCCAGCGCAGGAGCAATTTCTGCATTTGCATGGGGATTTGTGCGTTCATCCAGAATCAGTTGTGTGCCAAAAATAATGGGGAAGTTTCCTGGACCCAGAATAGTTTCTCTTTTGGCAGCGATACGCAAAGGTTCTCCATCAGCACCAGAACTAATCAAAACTCCATTGCTGGAAGATTTATCTGTAACAGCGATTCTTCCATCTTCTGTCAATTTTAAAGAAAGGTGTACTCTGCTAACTCCAGGATCTCCGACGCTGAGATCGGCATCTAATTCTCGGCCTATTGTGACTTCTTTCCCGGGCGATAAAGGGACGGGGCCCATGAATCTTTCTAAATTCACCATGAAGTAACGATTGTGGCCGGCATCCCCCTTCATCAGTACGGCGTTTTTGAAAGGAGGTCTGAGCAAGTTTACAATACTTACCCCTTCTCCCACTCCGCCTTCGTGGCTAGGTTGGATAACAATCTCAGAACGATTAAAAATAGGATCTGCGTAATAGCTTGGTCCAAGGAAAGGAATTGCGTTCGCTCTAGCTCGAGCGGCGGGATGAGGAGCTTGCGGTTTACCTCCGGTGAGGACTCCTGGTTGGGGAGGTAGTATAACAGCATTTCTAGGGCTATATCCAGGAGGGAAACGTTGTGCAACAGGAGAGGACTCTTCTTGTAACTTTATAATTTTTATAGAAGCATCGGGTTGAATTTGAACTCGAGTCAATTCAGCTTCCGTATTTCCGAGGGGAAGCTGTAAGTCTCGATCTGGATGATATAATTCCCCTGTCTTAACGATTTTAGCATTGAATGGGATGAAGTCTGCGGGAGATCTTTGCGCGCCAAGAATTCTTCTTCGAGCTTGATAAATTGATTGCTCAGGAAAGGATAATTCATTGATTATTTTTTGAAGATGATAAATGCCCGCATACATTTCTTCTGTATTTTCCCGAGCTAGAAAAAACAGATAAAGAGGTTCTAATGCACT
>CAYPXN010000032.1:0-3279 GCA_964414715.1 uncultured Pseudomonadota bacterium
AAGAGCATGCAAATATTTTTTATAATGAAGCAGCTGAATTGGGTTATGAGTTGGTCATTCAATTGCCAGATTCTAAAAAGGTAACCCAAGAAGATCTTGGAAAAGTGAATTATAAAACTCTTTTTGCAAGTGATGCTTCAATGGTCACAACTGTAAATGATGTGACTCCAAATCTTTTAAGCTCTTTGGAAGTCAGTTTGAGAATTCCAGCAAATCCTTACAAGCCTTTCAATACATTACTGTATAAAAATCCGGATTTTTTTGAGAATAAAATATTTACAATCCCTTGTATCAGTGAGGATTTGAGTAATGATTTTGGGAATCAATCTTGTGTAGGAAGAAGGATTGTTTTGACGCTGCCTAAGTCAGAAAATTCAAGAGTGTTGCTCGATCACTCGGGACATATAGATATTTCTCCCTTGTTGAGAGTCATGTTAGATTGGCAGGAAGGGCCAGCTTTTGTTTCTCCTTATATCGCGGTTACCGTGATTCATGAGTTTATCCAGTGGAGAAATTATTACGCCTATCAAATAGAGCATGTATCTGCTTTTGGCGAACAGGTTCGCTAATTTATTTCTTTTCATCCTTTAGGGGAAGGAAAGGGATAAGTGTTAATCCAGGAATGGATGCCGCAAAGCAAATCGCAAAAAAACTGGTGTAGCCAAAGTGTGAAGCAAGATAACCGCCAATGGGTCCCGAAATCATGGGGCCAAAAGCCATGATGGAGGTGGCGATGGCGTAATGAGAAGCCCTAAATTCCGCTTTGCAAGTTCTCATTTGAAAAATGACAAAGGCAGTGGTGCCTACGCCGGCAGCAAACTGTTCTAAAGCATGGGTTGCAACGATCATCCAAAAAGGTGGCCGATGATAAGCCATCCATACATAAGCGAGGATAGTGGCATTCATGAAAAGAGCCAGCTCCCACAAACCTTTTCGGAGCCCTCGTTTTCCAGCCCAGATGCCTCCGATGATTCCCCCTGAAATGGACGTGATTTTTCCCACGGTGCCGCTCACCCAGCCCAGCTGAAAAGTAGTAACGCCAAGATCTAGCAAGAAAGGTGTGTTCATGGAAAAAAGCATCGCATCACCCAACTTATAGATGAGCATGAAGATAATAATGAGAACAATTTTTTCCTGATCCAGATAAGTTTTGAATGCAAGTAGGTATTGTTTGAGATGATTTGAAAATTTTTCTTTTAGGCTTTCGTGATGATTTACGGATTGTGTTTTGGGATTGGGAGGTTTGGGAAGAAAGAAAAAATTATAGATCCATACAATGCCTAATAGTCCAGCGCAGGAGAGAAAGCCTGCAAACCAATTAACTTTTCCGGCAATCATGAGCGGAATCGAGGTGCCGATGATCATCGATACCCGATAAGCCGCAATACGCAGTCCTGCATATTCTGCCTGTTGGGTATCGGTGAGGGCTTCCATATAAAAACCATCGATGGCGATATCTTGAGAAGCGGAAAGAAAAGCACAAACTGCGAAGCCGATCCACCAGTAAGCCATGCCGTGTGGAATCATGATGAGGAAGGAAAGGACGAAGAGCATGACAAATAAGGAAAACTGCAAAGCGAGAGTCCAATGACGCCTTCTCCAAAATATATCAATGAGAGGACTCCAAAGAAGTTTGAAGGTGTAGGGGATTCCCAAAAGAGAGGTGTACCCAATCACTTGTAGAGAGGCACCCATTTCCTTCAAAAAGGCGGGTACCACGCTCGTGCGAAGAAAAGTGAAGGGAAGTCCTTCCGCAAAATAAATAAAAAAAACCCAAACAGCGGAGGATTTAATTTTTTCTTTAAATGATCTCACAATGTTTCTTTGTGTGTAAAAATGACCTCGTTAGGTGTTGAAAACTTTGACGCTTTTAAAAAGTCTTCCAGAAAAAATCATAACATTCTTTATCAAATATTAACAATTTTTTATGAAATTTTGAGTATGTTTTTTGCATTCTCCATTTATCTAAAGATAACTTATTTGGAGAGAATGATTATGATGAAGAACTTGCATGTCTGTTCTGTTAAGAATCTCTGTACTGCTTTATTTTTCTTCGCTTTATATTTAGGGTTCTCCCCACAATTCGCTAATGCAGGTGTGAATGATTTTAAGCAAGGCTCGGTTTTAATCGGGAATAGCCAGATTTCTCCGGCAGTATTAACTTTATTACCGGATCCTGATGTGGATCTGACATCCATTATTTCTTATCAAACTTTTCTGGAAGACTTTCACGGAGGTTCTGATAATCCCTCGGTTCTGACTCATCTTATTCGCCACTTGGAAGCTGCGGGTTCTTTGAGTGAAACACTTCTTTCCTATACAAACCAGAATGGTGATCCCATGATTACCATTCCCATGGCTGCAGATTCAAATAGTGTTTTGCTCGCCACTCCGGGTGGTGAAAATGAAATCAAATTTATCACAGCTCCGGAAAGTGATTATGTGTTTCCGGCGGGAACTCCTCCCCAGGTTTTGGAATTTAATTTGAATAATATAAGTTCGGTTTCTCTGACAAACCAGTACTTTATTGAAAACTTATTACAAGCAGGGGTAACAGGGGAGATCCCATTTTTTAAATTCTTTTTTTCTGCTCCTTTTCCAAAGCTGGAGGATGAAGCGGGAGTTGTCTTGGTTTCAGAAATACCCGTTGATGAGTCGCATCCCGAAGGAGACAGGATGGTGGCGTATTTTGTTGTGGGGATGTCGAATGGTACTCCCAAGCTTTTTACCTCAGGTCCCATTTCGACGGGTTTGAATGTGGGAAGTCCTGAGGAAAATAGTCATAAAAACGCAGCTTCTGAAACTCCTCTGCTTGCAGATTTTGATAATGATGGATGTCAGGATTTGGTAATACTCGTCGATGGAACTCCTTCTGGTCATGACAATTACATGATTACCATGAAAGGTAATTGTGATGGTACTTTTGGAGCGGCGCTACCTCATTTGTTAGGTTCAAGTGAAGGTTCCTTGGTGTTCGGTTTAACTTCCGGAGATTTTGATGGAGATGGAAATGTTGAGCTAGTTTATTCAAAAGGAGCTGTCCAAGATGGCGCTGCACAAGGACAAATAGTTTTTGTTGCCTCACCCTTGGAAGCTTTTAATACTGTCAGTACCATTAATAGAAATTCTGTTTTACCCACTTTTATTCATAATCTTGACTGCAATGTGGACGGTTTTCCAGATCTCGTTTCCGCAGAAATTGTAGTGATAATAGACCCGACAAAAGATCATAATGATACAACAATCAAACCTTCTGGCGTTTATTGTTATCTCAATGAT
>CAYPXN010000033.1:0-21952 GCA_964414715.1 uncultured Pseudomonadota bacterium
GGGGAGCGTGCTAACACAAGGAAATTTTCAGGTCAAGAGGGGCTTTTTACGTCCTTTCTCCTTGACTGATCTGTCACTCAATGATTAAGTTCTTTCGCCTATGAAAAAATTCATCCAAGATCTTAAAAGAACCCATTCTTGTGGGGCCCTCCGAGGCTTTGATGTGGGTAAAGAAATTGTCTTATTTGGCGGGGTTGCCACCCGTCGTGATCATGGCGGGGTGATGTTTGTCGATTTGAGAGATCGCGAAGGTGTGACCCAGATTGTTTTCAATCCTGAAATTAATTATCAGATCCACGAGCTGGCCAAACATCTTCGTTCGGAATATGTTTTGGGGATTCAGGGAATTGTAGAACGTCGTCCTTCAGGGATGGAAAACTCCAAGCTTCCTACTGGTGAAATTGAAGTGAAGGTAAGTCAGTTTGAGGTTTTTAATAGCTCCAAAACCCCTCCTTTCATGATTGAAGATGAAGTGGATGTGAATGAGGATCTTCGCTTGAAGTATCGTTACCTGGATTTGCGTCGTCCCAAAATCCAGAAAAATTTCATTGTGCGCCATAAAGTAATGCAGGCCACGAGAAAGTATCTCGATGGCCAAGGTTTTCTTGAAATTGAAACACCTATGCTGGCAAAAAGCACCCCAGAAGGAGCGCGTGATTACTTGGTTCCTTCGCGTGTGCATCCCGGTAAATTCTTTGCACTTCCTCAATCTCCCCAATTGTTTAAGCAATTGCTGATGGTGGCGGGTTTTGAACGCTACATGCAGATTACGAAATGTTTTCGCGATGAAGATTTGCGTGCGGATCGCCAACCTGAATTCACCCAAATCGATTTGGAGATGAGTTTTGTTTCTCGGGAAGACGTGATTGGAATCATGGAAGGTCTGGTAAAAGAAATTTGGAAAGCCGGATCAGGAATTGAATTAAAAACGCCTTTTCCACGTCTTTCTTATGCAGAAGCCATGGATCGTTATGGTCTGGATGCGCCGGATACCCGTTTTGCTTTAGAGCTTCAAACGATTACAGATGTTTTTGCAAATACCCAATTTAAAGTTTTTGCAAACGTAGTTTCCAAGGGCGGCATCATCAAGGCCATCAAAATTGAAAAAGGTGCTGAATTCCCACGTTCTTTGATTGATGAAATGGAAAAGCAAACCGCAATTTATGGTGCAAAGGGAATGGCTTGGATCAAGGTGTTACCGAACGAATGGCAAAGCCCTATTGTTAAATTTTTTAGCGATGAAGAGAAAAAAGCTTTGGAAACCAAGCTTGCGATGAAAGAAGGAGATCTTGTTGTTTTCTGCGCAGATAAACCTAAAGTAGTAAATGATGCTTTAGGAAACTTACGGGAGTTTTTGGGAGCAAAGTTGAATCTGATCGATCCGAAACAACTCAATTTTGTGTGGGTTTTGGATTTCCCCATGTTTGATTATGATGAGGCAGAAAAAAGATATGTTGCCGTGCATCATCCTTTTACTTCGGCGAAACCGGAAGATTTGTCTGTCATTGATTCAGAGCCCCTGAAGGCAAAAGCAAATGCCTACGATTTGGTTTTGAATGGAAATGAAATTGGTGGCGGTTCCATTCGTATTCATTCCATGGATATTCAGAAAAAAGTTTTCAACCTTTTGGGAATTGGAGACGAAGAAGCCCGTGAAAAATTCGGTTTCTTGCTCGATGCTTTGGATTATGGTGCTCCTCCCCATGGCGGAATTGCATTCGGTTTGGACCGTATTGTAATGTTGCTAACGGGTACAGATTCCATTCGTGACGTGATCGCCTTTCCCAAAACACAAAAAGCAGTCTGTCCGATGACAGAAGCTCCTTCTGAAGTAGCGGCGAAGCAGCTTTTTGAATTGGGAATCAAAATCAACAAACAAAATCCGAACCAAAACTAAACCTATGACCACTCATAAAGTATTTGACCTGGAGTTTTTGATCAACCTCGATAGTGAGGGTACGCTATACAATCAGGTGTCTGAGCAGTTCAATGAAATTACCCGGGGTTTTTATGCTTCGGCGAACATGGAATTGTTAAAAAAGCTTCGTTTGAAAAAAGATTCTAAAGTTCTTGATCTGGCTTGTGGAACCGGTCATTTAGCTATTGAGATTGCGAAGCAAATTCCTCAAGGCAAAGTGACGGGCGTGGATATGTCCCCCCAAATGCTTGCCAAAGCAAAATCCGATGCACAAAGTGCAGGTGTAAATAATATCGATTTTATCCAAAAAAATATTCATGAGCTCTTGCCGACGATTCAGGCAGGTGATTTTGATACTGGTGTGAGCTGTTTTGCCCTGTCTTATCTGGGTTGTGATTTTCTACTGAAGGAATTTCGTAAGTTGCTTGGAGAGAAAGGACAGATTGGAATTACCACCAGTTCGACCAATTCATTGACGGAATGGCAACCTCTGTTCATGGAATTTATTGCAGAGCATATGGAGTTGGTTTCTCAATTCGACATCACCGAAATTCCGGATATGCCCAGCGGTGAAGAAGATATGTTGGATCGGATGAAAGCTGTGGGTATTGTGAATCCTAAAGTGCAAGTGATTACCATTCCTCTTGTGTTTCAGAATAGCCAAGAGGCCGCGAGTTATCTGATCTCTGCTGGTTGGTTGTCGAATTACTTTTTCCGTGTAAAAGACAAAGCCATTCGTCGTCAGTTTTTGGAATGGGGACTGAAACGCGTGGATGAGCACCACCAAAACGACCCTCATATTTCTACCAGTATCGAATTTTTGGTAGCATGGAATGAACCTTAAGCTTTTTCCACTTCTTTTTGCAAACAGCACTCACCCGTTTTCATAACCCAGTCATGATTCCACTTGAAGAGAGGTTTGAGAATAAAGGAAAGCCAGCGAATCAGGGGTTTGCTGGCTTGGACATCCCAGAAAAAATTTACTTTCGTGTAAACTCCATCCGGTTCAAGTTGCCAAAGGCCTGAACCTTCCAGTTCACCCGTTGATTTGATTTTGATTTCTTTGTTGGGAATTTCGGAGATCAATTCCGTCACAAAGGTGAGGGTGTAAGGAAGTTTTGCCCTTACCAGCGCCTCAATTTTGTTGTCATTCAGCTTCAGGGTTTTTACATAGGCGGGTTTCCACCATTGATCGTAATGTTGGCCTTCCTTCAGGATATTGAAAATCTGCTCAGGACTTCCCTTGATTTTCCAATGGGTGACAAAATGATAGTCGTAAATAGCCATAGGTTTTCTTTGACAAAATTATTAGTTCTTAGATGATATAGGTCTTTATACCAATAAAAAACTCAACCTCCCAGCGTATCTTTCATGGGATTGGGTCGAAAGATGGTTTTTCTTGGCATGAAACAAGAATTTCATATTCTTCTTTTGTAAAAGCTGGGAAACAAATAATGAATTATGTCGGATAACTTTGATCTTATTGTGATTGGGGGTGGCATCAACGGTTGCGGAATTGCAAGAGATGCGGCTTTGCGTGGTTTGAAGGTCCTTTTGGTGGAAAAGAATGATTTTGCTTCTGCCACTTCAGGCGCAAATTCCCAGATGATTCATGGTGGAGTCCGTTATCTTTTATCCGATGTGCATACGACCAAGACTTCCTGTTTAGATTCCGGTTATATCCAAAAAATTGCATCTCATCTTATTTTTCGTATTCCCTTTATGTTTCCCGTCCTTTGCGGAGAAAAAGATTCCAGGAAGGCAAAGAAGTTGGAATTAGAACTTTTGGAAACCTTCTTTGAAGTCTATGATCGTTATGTTCCCTTTAAAAATGGCAAACCTCATACTCGCTTGAATGCTGAAGAAGCCTTAAGAATTGAACCTGGATTGAGTGAAAATGTTTTGGGTGCGATTACTTTTGATGAATGGGGTTTGGATAGCACACGCCTTACATTTTTGAATGCCCTTTCTGCTTTTGAAAATGGAGCTGTCATAAAAAATCACTGCGAGGTTTTGGATTTTTTGAAAGAAGATCGCTCTGTGGTGGGAATCAAAATGCGAGATTGTTTGACGGGTGAAGTGGGTGAAGCCCGCGCAAAAATTGTTTTTAATGCCGCAGGACCTTGGGTTCCTAAAATTGCAAAGATGGCAGATATTCAGATTAAACTGAGGCCCGCAAAAGGTATTCACATTTCTTTTGATCGGCAGTTTGTGAACACTGCAATTCTGGCAAAAGCGATTGATGGCCGATCCATTTTTTTGATGCCTCATCATAATGAAACGATTCTGGGAACCACGGATGATGATTATTTTGGGGATCCTGACAAGCTTACAATTACTTCGGATGAGGTAGAATATTTACTGGAAGGGATTGAACAGGTTTTTCCATCAATTCGACAAGCGCGAATGATGAGAGCCTGGGTAGGTTTGCGCCCAACTTTATATGAAAGAAACAAATATGAGGATGATTTAACTCGCGAGCATGAAGTGTTTGATCATCAGGTCCGGGATGGGGTGAATGGCTTTCTCTCTATTGCAGGAGGTAAGTTGGCTAGCTACCGTCTGATGAGTGAAGAGGCGGTTGATTTGGTATGCAAAAAATTGAATCATCCGACCAAATGTAAAACACATGAGGTTCCTCTCCCCGGTTCGGAACATTCCGTGAACGCTCAGGATCTTGCCCAAAAGTACCAGATTCCACTTTATGCGGCGCTTTCAATGATACATCGTCACGGAAGTAGATCTCGCAATATTCTAGAGTCGATGGAGTCGAACAAAAATTCAAAAAACACAATTTGTGATTGTGAACCTGTTTTGGATGCAGAAATTCGTTATGTGATTAAACATCAATGGGCGCGGAGTTTGGATGATATCAAGCGCCGTACACGTTATTCTCTGGGACCTTGTGAAGGAACTCGCTGTCTCATGATGGGAGCGCAAATTTTGGGTGAAGAATTGGGATATTCTCCCCAGGAAGTTTTTTCGAAAGCAGCCGATTTTTTTCAACTCAAATGGCAGGGAAGAAAAGTAGTTTTAAATTCATATCAACTTCAACAAGAGGAATTGAACCAGGCGGCACTTTTTAATGTGGCTTGTTTGAATTCGCATCGTTCATGAATTTTTCAGCAGACATTCTAGTCATTGGGAGCGGTTGGGCCGGTTTTGCAGCCGCCATGGAAGCATCTCGTCAGGGTTTGACCGTAATCTTGGTCGAGAAGTCATCGGGTGCCACGGCTTTTTCTTCCGGCGCATTGGATGTGGCAGATGCTTTTTCGAATTCAGGAAATTTTTTCAGGGAAGAACAGCTTTCTCTGGAAAAAAATCTGGAAGAAATCATTCGTAAAGAAGCAAGTCATCCTTACACCCGATTGTCCTCGCAGTTGGGTTTGGGCTTTTTTCAGGATTTTTTATATGAATCCATCCAACAGACCTGTGTATCTTTGCCTTTTCAGTGGTGTGGAGACCTACAAAAAAATCGTCTTCAGGTGACAAGTCTTGGAAATTTGAAATCTACCGCAAAAGTTCCGGAAAATATGGCCGATGCAGATATTCTTTCCATGAACCAGGCCAAGATTTTGGTGGTTGGAATCAAAGGACTGGCAACTTTTCAAAGTGGATTTATTAAAGACCATTTGCTGGAGATTCAATCCGGGCAGGCTGTGCCCTACATTCAATTTGTAGGAAACTTGGATCTGGAAGTTCCGGGAGTGGCTTCCAGAAATTCAATCACCGATTTTGAAATTGCACATGCTCTCGATCAAGAAAAGAATTTTGTTCCTTTTGCCCAATCGCTTCTCTCGTATTTGCAGGGCAAGGTATATACGCATGTTCTTTTGCCTCCGTGCATGGGTTTTGTGAATGTTGAATTGATTCATCGGACCCTGAAAAAAATCACGGGCCTTCAGGTAGCAGAATGTTTGGCTTATCAGATGAATGTCCCGGGTTTGCGTTTGAAACATGCCATTAAAAAATCTTGCGAATCTCGTGGGATTCAATGGATTTCGGGGGAAGTAAAAACCATCCTGAAACAAGGTGATTCTCTTCAAGCTGTAGAGGTGGAATCTCAGAAGGATATTATTCGTCTTCATGCGAAGTCTTTTGTTTTTGCAGGGGGAAAATATTTGGGAGGGGTGATTCGTTCTGTTCAAGATAGCCAGGAAAAACTTTTTTCCTTGAGCTTGACCCGTGCAGACGAAAAGCATGGTGAGGAAGGTTTGGATCTTCAAAATCTTTGGAAAAAAGGAGTGCTGAGTAATGAGTCTTTCCAGCCGTATTTGTCGGAAGACCATTCTGTATTAAGAAATCTTTACGCGGCTGGATCCATATTGTCCGGTTATGACTATATTCAAGGGCGTTGTGGAGCGGGAGTCGCAATTGTAACAGGTGTTCATGCAGCCAAAGTCGCGGCAGCCAAAATTAAGAATTTTTCTTAAAGTGAAGTGAAATAAGATAAATTTCGGAAGATCCCTTTCGTGTCGCTTTCGGAATATAAGTTTTTATATCCTGAAAGTTTTCCTGTAATTTTTTTTTAAATTCTCCCAATTCATCCCCTGGAAATATTTTGACCACCATTCCTCCGCCTTTTTTTAGAATTTTCTGGGCCACTTTCAAAACATTGAGACACAGAAGGTAGGATTCGTAATTATCCTTGAATTTGATTCCTGAAAGATTGGGGGACATGTCCGAAACAATTAAATCCGCTTCCCCACCTAGGCTTTCAATGCACAGCTTTTGTATTTCTTCTTGAGTGGCATCGCCTTTAAAAATTTTAATTTGAGAAGGGAAGGGTGCTTTTACCTCTAAAAGGTCGATTCCCACTCCTTTTCCGCTAGGGCCTATTTTTTTTGCAATATATTGAAGCCACCCCCCGGGAGCACAACCCATATCCAGAACTTTGTCCCCATTTTTAAGGAGTTTGAACTTTTGATCTAATTCCTCGAGTTTGAATACCGCTCGGGAGGCCAAGCCTTGTTCTTTGGCTTTCTTATAATAATGATCTTTTCGCTCATAAACGGGTGACATTGAGACTGTACCTTTCAAAAACCGGGGTTATTTTGGGGACTTGCCCCCTCTAAAAATTATTTTTACTGAGGTGAAGATTACACGCAAAAACCTGGGTAAGGCTACCGATAAGTTAAAATAGCAGGATGAAAACCTTAAAAAGCTTAAGGATTTCATAAAGCTAAGAAAAGTAAAGGGTTGTTAAGACTTGTTGGCATCTAAATTGCTTTCTTCAAAATAGTCATTTCAATCCTGAGTTAAAAAAGTTAAAATTTTAAAAAGAGGTAAATATGGCAATACAAGGACCCAAAACTCCCATTCATACAAATGTAAATCCCATTAACACGACAGGAACAGGTCAAGCTCAACCCGCTACCTCTACCTCTGGAGTTTCTCAACAGCCTCCTGTACGTGATGGTCGTGCGGATGCGGCCGGCTTAAATCGTATCGCTCCTCAACAAGGTGCTTTCCGAGTGGGTTTGGCAGGGAGAACTGTAGAACCTCGTTTCAGTGTGGATGGTGTTTCTGGAAGTCCACAACCTTTAAGTCATTATTGTACCTTAGCAGAAGAACATCTTGGTAATGAGTCTGATCTTTATGCAGCTGCTTTAGCTTCTGCTTAATATTAATTATTAAGGTATAGAGGGGTAAAACGTTATGAGTATGACTCTTGATGAATTCAGACAAAAAGTATCCAAGCTTCCCGTTGAGAAACAGGCTCAAGTAATTAAAAATCTATTCGATATGATCTATTCCGGTTATGATGACAAAGTTTTTCGAGTGATGGCAACGGCAATCAAATATGCCAAAGAAGGAAATGTAGAGGGCCATGAAAATTTCCAAGTTCAAGATAAAGACCTCGAAAAGCTGACTCACATCCAAGATAACAATCGATTGATTCAACAGACTCGTAAATAAGTATAAAGAATACTAAAATCAAACCCTGATGAGAAATCATCAGGGTTTTTTGTTTCTTTTTTTAATATCCTCCCTTAAGATTCAATAAATGACTAAAATTAAAGGTCCCATACAAAACCCTCCTGCTGAAACTACTTTACCTACTAATGAAGCGAAAGCCGCTACGGGAGTGAAAGCGCCTTCGCAAGATCATATTCCGGATTCTGTTCAGAAAGCAGCTCAAGGGTTGATTGGCTACAAATCTTCACCCTTGATGTCAGGGGCCTATAAAATTTTTTCCGATGGAGTCGTGTTCCCTCAAAATTTGTTAAACACCGCAGATCCGACAAACGATGCAAAATACTTACGTTTACTTGCTGCAGTTTGGGGAATGGATGAAGTAGAAAAGTATTTTCAGACTCTTACCGAAGAACAAGAAAAAAAACGTAAGATTGAAAGAGACGAACGGCAGAGAAAGAAAAAAGAAGAAGCTGAAAAGGAAGAAGGCGAAGATAAAGAAGAAAGTGAAAAATAGTTTTCTGTTTGAAAGAAAAACAAAAGCCCTTTGCTTATGCAAAGGGCTTTTTTGTTTTGTGGACAGGGCGGGAATCGAACCCGCCACGCCAGCCTTTTCAGGGCTGCGCTCTACCGACTGAGCTACCTGTCCATCAGTGTGTTCCTGTAAAACTGGGACTCACCGTCTCCATCGATCTAGAGAATGTTTTGATTCTTGTTCGACGAGAAGAGGAAGGGTTATAAAAACTCCGTTGGGGAGTGTCAATTTTAAAATAGAAAAGAGATGTAGGTATTACGGGATTTCATGCGCAAATTAAGAGTAGTTCTTGTTTTCCCAAAGAATGTTTTATTCAATTTTGGTTTTTGAAAGCGTGTTGATTTTAGGCTTTGTGGGCATTTCTTCCAAAAATGGCTATCTTGAAGGGTTCTTTTTACAAAAATTAGCAACTTATCATTTTTTTGGACGATGCTTAATTAAGCGAACAAAAATATTTATCAATTAAGAAATTAATTTTCTTAATTATTTCAATATCTTGTTTGGGTATTTTTTGGGTTTTCTTTGAAGAGGTAACACACAAGGTGTTGGTATGATTGACCCTGTTGAAAATTTATGCTATACACGCACATCCCTTGTTTGACGTGATGCATAAAAATAAATACAGACGGTCATAACTAGTTTAAGTCCTTGTAATTACTAACTAATTTAGGAGGCTTCGATGGCAAAAGTATCAGTGAAGGTAGGAAAAGAAAAGTTACCCTTCAAAGTAGGTGACATGGCAGTTTATCCTGCTCATGGAGTAGGTGAAGTGAAAAGTATCGAAACACGTGAAATTCTGGGTAGCAAACAGGCCTTCTACG
The DNA here is from genome assembly GCA_964414715.1 of uncultured Pseudomonadota bacterium. Taxonomy (GTDB): domain Bacteria; phylum UBA10199; class UBA10199; order JADFYH01; family JADFYH01; genus CAYPXN01. The sequence goes on from CAYPXN010000033.1 coordinate 9,191, forward strand.
TACTTCAAATTCTGGATAGTGGGATGAAAATTATGGTTCCCACTTCTAACGTGAGCGCCGTCGGTCTTCGAGAAATTATTTCTGAATCTGAAGTGGATGATGTCTATACCATCCTAAAAGAGCGGGATGTGAAAATTGACAATCAAACCTGGAATCGTCGCTATCGTGAGTATATGGATAAGATCAAAACCGGTTCCCTATATGAAATTGCAGAAGTTCTTCGTGATTTGTCTTTGCTCAAGTTCCAAAAAGAGCTTTCTTTTGGTGAAAGAAAAATGCTCGATACCGCCAAGAATCTTTTGGTAAAAGAATTAGCGATTTGCGAAGAAAGAGATGAAGAAGAAATTGATGAAGAAATTGGTGAAATTTTTAAGTCGATTTAATGAACTCATAATGTTTTAATCAAAACCCTTCTGGTATTTTTCCAGAAGGGTTTTTTATTTGCAGTCCCTTGAAGACTTCATTAGCGTGAACAATCATGACCAAGCCTGGGTTCCCTTGATAGAGGTTGCGATCGAGATCGGGTGCCCGTTTCACGGGTGATCGAGGAAGTGTTTGTAGCCGTAAGCGAAAACCAGAGACGGAGTCGGAAACCATGAAAATAACTGCATCAGCCATATTGCTCGCCGGTGGAAAAGGAATTCGAATGGGAGAACATACTCCCAAACAGTTTCTGCCTTTGGCTGGTAAAGCGGTAATTTTACATTCTCTCGAAAAATTCGAATCTTGTGATCTGATCTCTGAAATTATTCTTGTACTTCCGGAGGATAAAAAAGATTTTTTTAATCACGAAATTTTAAAGGATAATAAATTTAAAAAACTCAAAAAGCAAACGATAGGCGGTATTACTCGACAGGATTCCACAAATGAAGGTTTTCGATGTGTGGATGTTTCTCATCACGTGGTGATTGTGCATGATGTTGCAAGGCCGTTGGTGAGTCTTAAAACGATTGAAGATTGTATTAAAATTGCTTTTGAAGAAGGAGCAGCTCTTGCGGCATGTGCAGCAAGTGATACGATTAAGGAATGTGATGAATCTGGAAAAGTTGTGGCGACTCATCCTCGTGAAAAGATATTCCAGGCACAAACCCCCCAAGCTGCACGCTATGAGATTTTGAAAGAAGCATTGGAGCATGCTTATCAGAATTCCTTTCAAGGAACCGATGAGGCGAGTTTAATAGAGAGAATAGGGAAAACTGTGAAGGTGGTGGTGACGGATGCCAGCAATATTAAGCTCACGCGCCCTTCAGACTTTGTGTTTGCAGAATCTTACTTGAAAAGTATAAAGTAGAAAGTTGAGCCAAGCTGAGCTTGAAGGATAGGGGCGCGGGGATGACCATAGGGACCCCTCGATCTAACAGACAGGATTTTTATGAGAATAGGTTTAGGCTACGATGTTCATCCTTTGGTGGAGGGACGAAAACTTATTTTGGGTGGAGTGGAAATTCCTTTTGAGAAGGGATTGAAGGGGCATTCCGATGCGGATGCATTACTTCATGCGATCGGGGATGCACTCTTGGGTGCCTTGGCTTTGGGAGATTTGGGAAAGCATTTTCCGGATACGGATCCAAAGTACAAAGGTGCTTCGAGCTCAGTTTTGCTGACTGAAATTTTGAGAATGGTTGAAGAGAAGGCTTACGTAGTCGAAAATGTGGATAGCATTATCATTATTGAAAAGCCCAAAATGGCTCCTCATGTATTGCAAATGCGACAGAATATTGCACAAATTTTGAAGGTCGAATTGGATCAAGTGAGTGTGAAGGCAACTCGTGAGGAAGGGCTAGGCTATATTGGTAAAGGTGAAGGGATGGCCGCGAAAGCAGTCGTGTTGCTCAAGAAAAAATGATATGACACTTAAAGTTTACAATACTCTAGCCCGAAAAAAGGAAGAGTTCACTCCCTTAGATCCTCAGGGTAAAAAAGTGAATATGTATGTGTGCGGGGTTACAGTTTATGATTACTCCCATGTAGGTCATGCGCGTGCAAATGTTGTGTTTGACGTAATTGGACGTTACCTGAGGTTTAAGGGATATAATTTGAACTTCGTCAGGAATTTTACGGATGTCGATGACAAGATTATTAAGCGTTCTACTGAATTAAAGATTTCCTGTGATGAACTTACGAAAAAGTTTATTGATGCCTTTCATGCCGATATGAAAGCTTTGGGTAATGTTGATGTGAATCTCGAGCCCAAAGCGACCGAACATATCTCTGAAATGATCCAACTAATTGACAAGCTTATACAGTCGGGAATGGCTTATGAAAAAAATGGAGATGTATTTTATCGGGTTCGTAATTTTAAGGAATACGGAAAACTTTCCGGAAAAAATATCGAAGATTTAGAGTCCGGTGCGCGTGTGGAGGTGAACGAAGAAAAGTTGGACCCCCTTGATTTTGCGCTCTGGAAATCGGCTAAACCCGGAGAACCGTTTTGGGAATCACCCTGGGGAAAGGGTCGCCCGGGTTGGCATATCGAATGTTCTGCCATGAGTATGAAGTACTTGGGCGAAACTTTCGATATTCATGGAGGTGGGCGAGATCTCATTTTCCCTCATCATGAGAATGAAATTGCGCAATCGGAAGGGGCTACCCACAAACATTTTGTAAAATATTGGCTGCACAATGGTTTTGTGAACATCAACACCGAAAAAATGAGTAAATCTCTGGGTAATTTTTTTACCATTCAGGAAGTTTTGAAAAAATTTGATTGGGAAGTGGTAAGAGCCTTTTTGATTTCCGTACATTATCGTTCGCCGATTGATTTTTCGGATCAGAATCTTGAAGACGCGATGCAATCATTGGAGCGCTTTTATCTGACGGTAAAGAGGGCGCAGGATTATTTGAAAGAGGGGAAGAAGGAAGAGGGAAGAGGGAAGAGCGTTGAAGGTATTAGCACTTTACTCCGTGATTTTGAAGAGGCAATGGACGATGATTTTAATACTGCGAGGGTTCTGGGATCAATTTTTGAAGCCGTTCGTGTGTTAAATAAATTATTAGATAGCAATTCGACTGAAGCAGTAGATGCTTGTAATGATTTCTTATCTTCGGTTTCTAAAATTCAATCAGTGTTGGGTTGCTATGGAAATGATGCCTCTGGATTTTTTACAAGAACTCAACAAAAAGCCATTTCCTCTTCAGGAATTGATGAAACAAAAATTCTTGATTTGATTGCCGAAAGAAAAGAAGCGCGCCTCAATAAAAATTTCAAACGTTCTGATGAAATTCGGGATGCACTCCTTGCCTTAAATATTGTTCTCAAAGACAAGCCTGATGGAACTACCGAGTGGAGTGTGAAGTCTTAGGAAAAAGTCGTGAAACCTTTTAAGCTCATATCTGATTTCAAACCTTGTGGAGATCAGCCTCAAGCCATTGAAGAATTGAGTCGTGGTATTCTAAACGGTAAAAAACATCAGACATTGCTCGGAGTGACGGGTTCCGGAAAAACTTTCACGATGGCCAATGTGATTGCGAAGGTGAACAAGCCTACGCTCATTTTAGCGCCCAACAAGACTTTGGCTGCCCAGCTATACTCTGAATTTAAATCTTTTTTTCCAGAAAATGCCGTCGAATATTTTGTGAGTTACTATGATTACTATCAGCCGGAAGCCTATGTTCCTGCCAGAGATTTGTTCATCGAAAAAGATTCTGCCATTAATGAAGAAATCGACAAGCTTCGTCATTCTGCTACAAGGGCTTTGCTTGAACGAAATGATGTGGTGATTGTGGCGAGCGTTTCCTGCATTTACGGTTTGGGTTCGCCAGAAGCTTACCATGATTTGTTGGTCTTTCTTGAAAAAGGCCAGTCCGTTGAGCGTAATGAAATTCTGAAAGATCTTGTAAAGATCCAGTATCAGCGCGGAGATTATGATTTTCATCGTGGAACTTTTCGTGTGCGTGGAGATGTGGTCGAAATTTTTCCGGCGCATGAAGAAGATAAAGCAATTCGTATTGAATTTTTTGGAGATGAAGTCGATCGAATTGTAGAAATCGATCCTTTGCGTGGAGATGTTCTTCATGATTTGGATAAAATTGCGGTTTATCCGGCAAGCCATTATGTCACTTGGGATCATCAGATGAAGAAGGCGATTGTTGCGATTCGTGAAGAATTGAAAGATCGGCTTCAATGGTATCATGAACATAACAAACCTTTGGAACAACATCGTATTGAACAACGCACAAAGTTTGATTTAGAAATGATGGAAGAAATCGGTTTTTGTAAAGGGATTGAAAACTATTCTCGTCATCTTACCGGTCGCAAAGCAGGTGAAGCACCTCCAACCCTTCTCGATTATTTCCCGAAAGATTTTTTGCTGATGATTGATGAATCTCATCTTACCGTTCCTCAGGTAAATGGAATGTACAAAGGAGATCGTGCACGGAAAGAAACCTTGGTGAAATACGGGTTTCGTTTGCCATCTGCTTTAGATAACCGGCCGCTTCGCTTCGATGAGTTTGAAAATATAATGAATCAAGTCGTTTATGTATCTGCGACTCCTGCAGAATACGAGCTTCAAAAAAGTGAGGGAGAGTTTGTTCAGCAAATTATTCGGCCTACAGGCTTGGTGGATCCTGTATTACATGTCAGACCCGTTCAGCATCAGGTGGATCATCTGCATGATGAAATAAAAAAACGGGTGGAGAAAAAAGAACGGGTGCTTATTACGACCTTGACCAAACGTATGGCCGAAGATCTCACGAAATATTATGCGGATTTGGGAATTCGTATTCGTTATCTTCATTCTGATATTGACACACTGGAGCGTGTGGCCATTTTGAGAGATTTACGTTTAGGAGAATTTGATGTTCTGGTGGGAATCAACCTGTTGAGAGAAGGCTTGGATTTGCCCGAAGTTTCTTTGGTGGCGATTTTTGATGCCGATAAAGAAGGATTTTTGAGATCGGAACGTTCTCTGATTCAAACATTTGGAAGAGCGGCGCGTAATACGAATGGGGAAGTCATTTTATATGCAGACACAATGACCGACTCGATGAAGAAAGCCATTTCTGAAACGGAACGTCGCCGGAAAATTCAGCAAGATTATAATCAGGAACATGGTATTACACCTCAAACGGTCAAAAAGCAGATTAGTAATATTCTCGAAAGTATTCCTGAGCAGGACTATTACACGGTGCCTCTTGAAGTGAAGGTGGATGAAAAAACTGAATTGTCTCCCCAGGAAATTCCTGGCTTGATTGAGAAACTCAAAAAGGAAATGAAAAAAGCCGCAAAGGATTTGGATTTCGAAAGGGCAGCAGATTTGCGAGATCAGATTAAGGCCCTGGAAATGACGGAATTGTCGGTAGGTCTTAAATCTTAATCTATTCATGAAACAAGAATTAAATAAAACAAGTTTGGAATATTTCCCAAAACTTCCCGGTGTCTATCAAATGTTCGACGATCAGGGGAATTGCCTCTATGTCGGAAAGGCGAAAAGCCTGCGTCAGCGCCTTGCGAGCTATTTTTCAGAAGAAGGAGATGGACGCTATCAAATTAAATTTTTAATGCGCAAAGTTCATCAGATTGAAACGATTGTTACCGAAAATGAAAAAGAAGCTTTGCTCCTTGAAAATACCCTCATCAAAAAACTTCAGCCTCGCTATAATATTTTTCTCAAGGATGATAAAACCTATCTTTCTCTAAAGTTAAATGTGAATCATGATTTTCCACGTCTCACCGTTACGCGGGATATTAAAAAAGACGGCGGGATGTATTTTGGGCCTTATACCGAAGGTTTTAAAGCCCGTGAAGTGGCTGAATTTATAGAAGAGCATTTTAAGTTGAGAAATTGTTCGGATCATGATTTTGCAAATCGTTCCCGACCTTGTCTGCAGTATCAAATCAAACGATGTGAAGCCCCTTGTGTGGGTTATGTGAGTAAAGAAGCCTATCAGCAGAATGTGGATCGCGTAATTTTATTTCTCCAGAATAAATACAAAGAATTGTTCAAACAAATTCAGGAAAAAATGAAAGAAACTTCTGAAAGGGAAGAGTACGAAGAGGCTGCTCGGTGGAGAGATCTTTTAAAAGCAGTAGAAGTAACTTTTGAAAAACAGAGGGTGATTAAGCATTTTTCGAAAGATGAAGATGTGATTGGATGGGCGAGAGAAGGAGATAAAATTAGTATTGTGGTATTTTTGTATCGGGGAGGAATGCTTAGCGGGACAAAAACTTTTTCCTTTAAATCTCCGACGGAAGATTACTTGGTTTTGGGGGAGTTTCTATTACAGTATTATTCGGAATCCGGAAAAATTCCGAAGACAATTATAATTCCCTTTTATCCTGATCAAACGAAATTGTATTCAGAGATACTTTCTGACAAAAAACAGGTAAAAGTTCATTTGTTAGTCCCTGAACGAGGTGACGCTTTAGCCAAAGTATCTTTGGCTAATAAAAATGCCTTGGAAAAACTGTCACGTGTTTTGAAGACGGCAGAAGATAGTGAGGCAACTCTTCTGAAAATACAGGAGATGTTTTCGTTAAATCGTATTCCAAGAAGAATAGAATGTTATGATATTTCAAATATCCAGGGAAAACATCCTGTGGCTTCCTGTGTGAGTTTTTGGGAAGGGCAAGCTGATAAAAAATCCTATCGAAAATTCAAAATAAAAACCGTTCATCAGGCCAATGATTTTGCAATGATGTATGAAGTCTTAAGTCGACGTTTAAGTCGCAGGGATTGGTCTTTTCCTGATTTGATTGTGATTGATGGTGGAAAAGGTCAGTTGAATTCTGCTCATGCAGCCTTGAAAGATTTGGGAGTGTTGAATGTTGATTTGATTTCCTTGGCAAAAGAGAAACAAATTGGTGGAAAAGAAAAACCCGAACGGATTTTTCTTTTAGGACGCAAAGATGCCATCGAACTAAAGCCTAATACAGCAGAGTTTGCTTTGCTGGTCAGGTTAAGAGATGAAGCTCATCGTTTCGGGATTGGTTTTCATCGTCAGCTACGAGGAAAATCTTCGCTTACTTCCAGACTTGATCATGTTTTAGGCTTGGGTCCAGCGAAGAAAAAGTTATTGTTAAAATATTTTGGGACCATTCAGAAAGTCTCCGAGGCTTCTTTAGAGGAGTTGGGGGCTTTAAAAGGAATAGGTCCAGCCTTAGGTCAAAAAATCTATTCTTCTTTTCATTCTTAACCGCTTGATGATGGGGGAGACAAATCCACCCATCTTTAGTCAAATAATTGACTCAATTGAGGACTGGATTGCACAGCATTGTCAATGACGCATCTTGTTGATTTTGGGCTATGTTGTCTAACTATATGAATATTAATGCGAAAAAAAAGTATAGTCTTGTTAATACTTTTGGTACGTAATTTGCTTATATTCTTCATACGAAGTTTAACTCATTGAATAGAGAGGATATTATGAGTAATTTCTATGAAGATCGTTGTGGAAGAGTCGCCTTCGAAAGAGTATTAGAAGTGAATGAAGAAATGAATTTCTTGGATAAGTCCGGTCATATGTTGAGTTGCGGCGGTGTTTATGTTTCACGCGCTTCCGCTCCTCTACCTACTGAAAATCATTATGATTTTTTGGTGTTGCCCCGACGAAATAAATCAGTTTTAACCCTTAAAAATAATGTGTTGCACCCTCATGTCGAAGAAGAAAATCCGATGCAGAGTGATGAAATCTTGGATCAAGTGGAAGCCCAAGGGATTAAAAAAATGCTTCGTGAACATATGAATTAGATAAAATTTTATTTTGATGTCAAAAAAACCCTCTTTTAAAGAGGGTTTTTTGTTTTTAAGGGCAATTTTCCCCACCTCTTTCTCCGATAATCATCTAGAATAGTTTGAGGAGATTTTATGAACTTTGGAAATATGAAAAATGCTTTTAATAAAAACATTAATGCTGCTGCTCAGAACCCTCTTGCTCAAAAAATGGGAAGAACAAATCCCGGAAGTACTTTTCAAGCGGCATTAGGAAATGCACGTAAAAGAATAGGTACTTTTGATTCGGGAGATTCTTTCCCTTCTGCAGCAAGTTTGTCGATTCCTCAAACTCCTTCGGCTCCGACATCCAACACTGCCTCTTCTTCAGGATTGGGGGCTCCCAATGGTTTGGGATTAAGTACTTCTACACGCAGTAATACTCTTGCTTCTCGGGGTGTTTCGAGTCCTGCAGTTGGAACGATTCAAAGTAGAACTTATGATCGTGCAGAACAAGAATTACGCAATGAGTTGATTCAAAGTGGTTTGCAAAGCCAAACGGTGAAAAGTTTTCCTATAGGGGATGCAGATAACAGCAGTGTGGATTAGTTTTTCTGAAAGAGAAGGGCAGACCAGCCCTTGTGATTTCGGCGCTCTTTCAGAATAAGCCCGGCCTTTTGATAAGCTTTGATAATTTCCGCACAATCTTTGTAAAGTAAGCCACTGAGAATCAAAGCCCCTTTTCTTTTTACTCGCTTCACAATTTCATTTTTAAGCTCTAACAAAGTTACGAGTAAAATATTGGCCACGATGATTTCAAAGTCTTTCGGACATTTTCTAAGGTCATCGTTCAGTTGAATATTTTTGATTTTATTTTTGGTTAAATTTTCTTGAGCGACTTCCAAAGCAACAGGGTCGTTATCTACAGCCCAAACCTTGTGAGCTCCCAACTTTGAAGCTACCATGGCAAGTAGTCCTGTCCCACAGCCTAAATCAAGCACAGATGCCTTAGGATGAATCAAAGACTGTTCCGCAAGGAGTTGAGCGCATTGTTGTGTGGTGGGATGAGTTCCGGTACCAAATGCCAATCCTGCTTCAATGTAAAGAGTGTTAGCGGAAACTATTTTAGGAATTTTTCCTCGAGGGTCTAGCCACAGTAAGGTGGATTGAGAATCTCTTTTCTTTTTTAGGTTGGGAAATACAAAAGGAAAACTCTTTAGATTTTTTTTGTAATTATCCACCCATTTTTGATTTTTAATACTTTCGATTTTAATTTTTTCAAAAAGAGCTTTGCGATGATCAAGGGCTTTCGCTTTTCTGAGGGAAGTCAAAATCGACTTATCACCTTCAGGTATTTCTGCTGTGAGCAATATCTTATTTCCAATCTTTTTTTGCTCAACTGTAAAAATTCCGTGCTGAAATAAAATGCCAATCGATAAATCAAAAAGGCTTGGTTTTACCCAAGCCTTTAGAACTTTATGAGATTTGTTTTTCATTTTTTTAAAAGACTAATCGATGTAGTTCAACCACTCTTTGTGTTTAGAATTTTTACCTTTTACCACATCAAAATATAAAGATTGAACTTTCTTTGTGATAGGGCCTGGCTTGCCTGTACCGATTTTGCGGTGGTCAAGTTCCCGAACCGGGGTAATTTCTGCAGCGGTGCCCGTCATGAAAATCTCATCTGCAATGTAGAGTTCATCTCGGGTCATGAGAGCGTCTTCTACGGTGATTCCTTCATCCTTCAGAAGTTGGATCACGGTGTCTCGGGTAATGCCATCCAGTGCATTCGTAATAGGGGGAGTTTTTACTCTTCCTTTTCTTACCACGAAAATATTTTCACCACTCGCTTCGGCGCAAAAACCTTGAGCATCCATCATGATGGTTTCTTCATAGCCGGCCATCATAGCTTCACGTTTCGCAAGAATAGAATTGAGATAATTTCCCACAGCCTTGGATTTTGTCATCATCGCATTGATATGATGACGGGTATAACTTGAGATTTTTACTCGAATTCCATTTTTAACACCTTCATCACCCAAATAGGTTCCCCAAGGCCAGGCAATCACTGCCAAGCGAACGGGATTACCCGTAGCATAGAGTCCCATTTCACCGTCACCGAGAAATGCAAGAGGGCGAAGATAACCAGCCTTGAGTTTGTTGACCGTAAAAATATCTTTGCAGGCCTGGAGAACTTCTTCTTTTTTGAAGGGAATATCCATCAACAAAATATGACCCGAATCGTAGAGTCGATTGATATGGTCTTCGAGTCGAAAAATGGCAGAGCGTCCGTCCGCACATTCATAACAGCGGATTCCTTCGAAGACTCCCATGCCGTAATGCAAAGTGTGAGTGAGTACGTGGACGTTTGCGTCTTCCCAATTAATCATTTTTCCATCGAGCCAAATTTTGGGCACTTTTTGCACGGGAGGCATAGTTTTTCCTTTTTTTATTAATGGTCTATTATACTATCGCGGCTGCATGCGAGCTGACATTTAGTCAGGTCGGTCAGCCTTGATTGTATAAAGCCTTTAAATTTTTGTCGATCGGTGAAGTGGCCACTCCTTTTTCGGTGATTATGCCTGTAACAAGTTCGTGAGGAGTAACATCAAAAGCAGGATTGCGGATTTTGATTCCATCCGGAGCCGTCTTTTGGTTTAAAAAATAGCTTACTTCATTTTCGGGACGTTCTTCAATGGGAATTTCGCTTCCATTCTTCATTTGCCAGTCGATGGTAGAAAAAGGGGCAGCCACATAAAAGGGAATTTTATGCTCTCTGGCTGCTAAGGCCACGGAATAAGTACCGATTTTGTTCGCAAAATCTCCATTGGATACAATGCGATCCGCACCTACTATAACCTTTTTGATCAAACCCGTTCTCATTAAGCTAGCAGCGGCGACGTCTGCAATAAGGGTGACTTCGACCCCATTTTTTTGAAGTTCCCAGGAGGTAAGCCGTGCGCCTTGTAAAAAAGGACGAGTTTCGTCAGAGAATACAGAGATTTTTTTTCCTTGTTTGATGGCTTCGTAAATAGGAGAGAGAGCGGTACCTTGGCCTGCCGTAGCAAGAGCACCCGCGTTGCAATGAGTAAGAATGACATCTCCGTCTTCCAGAAGTTTTGCTCCGTGTTCCCCTATTTTTTTGCAGAGAACGATGTCTTCGTCAAAAATATTGAGAGCTTCTTTAACAATGATTTTTTTCAGATCTTCGATGCTGACATCGGTTTTTGATTCGTAAACTTTTTTCATGCGAGCCACGGCCCAAGGAAGATTGACGGCGGTAGGTCTTGCATCAATCAAGGTTTGGCAAACCTTTTCCATTTTTTCACAAAATTCCTCATGGCTCTTGGCATCAATGCCCAAGGCTCCCAAGGCGACTCCCATGGCAGCGGCGACGCCAATGGCAGGGGCTCCCCGAACCACCATTGATTTGATGGCATCGGCAAGGCTTTTGTAGTCTTCATATTCCAAATAAACTTCTTCGGGAGGAAGTTTTCGTTGGTCGATTAAAATGACTTTGTCATTTTTCCATTCAATGGTTTTAAAATTCATGGTTTTCGGCTACGCCTCCAACCATTTCCTCGTCCGCCCACTTCGTGGGCACCCGGACTCGGTCATGGTTTCTGACTCTTTTAGGTTAATTTCTTTTTTAATAAATCATTCACTACTTGAGGATTGGCTTTGCCTTTCGACTCTTTCATGACTTGTCCGACAAAAAATCCGAAAAGTTTGTCCTTGCCAGATTTATATTGAGCGACGTTATCCGGATTTGCAGCAAGCACTTGATCGATGATGGCTTCGATAGCGCCAGTGTCAGAAAGTTGAGTTCCCATCTTCGCAACCACGGCGTCTGCGCTTTCCTTGTTTTCGTACATAGCGAGGATGACGTCCTTTAACATTTTTCCGCTGATGGTTCCTTTTAGAGAAAGGGAGATTGCTTTTCCCAGTTCTACTGCAGGAATTATTTCAAAAGGTTTTTCCCCTTTCGCAGCCAGTGCCATGAGTTCGGTCATGATAATGTTGGAGCTTTTCTTGGAATCACCGGAGATTTTTGCAACTTCTTCATAATAGTCGGCGACAAATTTTTCTGCCGTGAGTACGCCTGCATCATACTCAGGTAATCCATATTGCGAGATAAAACGTTGGGCTTTTTGATGCGCCAATTCAGGAAGATTTTTTTTGATCTCTTGAATCCATTGATCTTCGACGATTAAGGGGAGCAGATCGGGATCTGGAAAGTAGCGATAATCATGCGCCTCTTCTTTGGAGCGCATGGACTTGGTAACGCCTTTTTCATTGTCGAAAAGACGAGTTTCCTGGACCACTTGTCCGCCTTCGTTGATAAGCGCTTCTTGGCGGCTTACTTCATATTCGATGGCTTGTTCCACGAAGCGAAAGGAATTGATATTTTTTAACTCCACTCGAGTTCCAAATTTTGTTTCTCCCACCGGCCGAATAGACACGTTTGCATCGCAACGAAATGAGCCTTCTTCCATGTTACCATCACAAACTTCGAGATACATGAGAATATCGCGAAGTTTTTTGAGATAAGCGCTGGCCTCTTGAGAAGAACGCATGTCGGGTTCGCTGACAATTTCCACGAGGGGAGTACAGGCACGATTAAGATCAATATGAGAGGAATTTGGGTCGCCATGATCGTGCACGGACTTGCCTGCATCTTCTTCCATATGAATGCGGGTTATGCCGACGGTTTTTTTCTTTCCATCCACTTCAATTTCTAATTTCCCGCCCAAGCAGATAGGGAGTTCATATTGAGAAATCTGGTAACCTTTAGGTAAATCCGGATAAAAATAATTTTTTCGGGCAAAAACACTTTTGTTTTGAATGCTACAATTTGTGGCGAGTCCTGCCTTGATGGCATATTCCACGGCCTTTTTGTTGAGAACAGGCAGTGCACCCGGCAATCCCAAACAAACAGGACAGGTATTTTTATTCTGAGGTGCGCCGAACTCGGTCGAGCATCCACAGAAAAGTTTGGATTTCGTCAAAAGCTGTGCATGGACTTCAAGTCCGATGATAGTTTCGAATTGGGTCATAGTTTCGGTTTCTTTTTATGCAACTCGCTGTTTTGTTCGTAAGCGTAAGCGGG
>CAYPXN010000034.1:0-7356 GCA_964414715.1 uncultured Pseudomonadota bacterium
TTTCAAATAATTTAGAATATCTTCTTTGGTCAGTCTTCCCCCTGGGCCGCTGCCCGAAATATTGGCAAGGTCCGCATCCGAAAGATGATTTTCGCGCGCAAGATTTCGAATCAAGGGAGAATAAACTGCTGGACGTTTTACTGTAGGGGCAGATCTATGTGTCTGCCTTTCCACGGGCGGGCGAACATGTGGGTTCGCCCCTACATTTTTTTGTACGGGCGCAGCTACCTTCGATTCTTCCACAGGCAGTCCCACTCCCAACATCAAGTAACGCTGCCCATCTTCTTCAGAGACCTCAAACAAGGCAATCGGAGAACCCACTGCAATCGAGGCATTTTCTTCTATTAAAATTTTTTCGATTTTTCCTTTGAAGGGAGATTCGTAGGTAAAAACTGCTTTTTCAGTTTCGAGTTCCACAAGAGGGTCTTTTTCTTCGACGTTCTCTCCCGCTTTCTTGAGCCACTGCACCACCACTCCTTCACGAATGGTTTCACCGGGTTTAGGCATAGTGAGATAAAGTTTCATGGTTTCCAACTCTCGTTTCCAACCATTCGGTCGGCCGCCCAAAGGGCACCCGGCCTCGGTCATTTTTCAATACTCCATCAATCGGTAAGCGGCGTCCAGAATATCTTTCATGCTGGGCAAATAGGCGTCTTCCAACACTGGCGAAGTGGGTATCGGACAAAACTTTGCACCAATCCGCAAGGGAGGAGCTGCCAAATAATCAAAGGCTTTTTCACAAATAATACTCACGAGCTCTCCCCCAATTCCTCCCCGCTTTACCGCTTCATGTAAAACGATCACACGATTCGTTTTTTTAAAAGACTTGAGCAAAGCTTCTTCATCCAAAGGAGTCAGAGAACGCAAATCGAGAACTTCCAGGGAAATATCTTCTTTTTCTAATTCTTTCGCAGCGACCAAGGCAAGATGCACCATGCTCCCATAAGTAACGAGAGTAACATCTCTGCCTTCCCTTTTTATATCCGCCTTCCCCAAAGGAATCACATAATCTCCCTCGGGAACTTCACCCTTAATTTCCCAGTAAAGTTTTTTCTCTTCAAAATAAATGACCGGATCCGGATCTCGAATCGCGGCAATCAACAAACCTTTTGCTTCTGCAGGAGTAGAAGGACACACAATCTTCAATCCCGGCACATGAAAATACCAGGCCTCTTCACATTTCGAATGGAAATTTCCGATGCGCATTCCGCCTCCATGGGGCGCACGGATTGTAAGTGGCAAGGAAACTCCATTACGATAATGGTAGTTAGCTGCATAATCCACAATCTGGCTAAAAGCAGTCGTCATGAAATCGGAAAATTGAATTTCAGGAACAGGCCTTAAACCACGAATCGCAGCACCCATCGCTTCTCCCATGATAGCCGCTTCAGAAAGAGGAGTATTTCGAACTCTTTTATTTCCAAATTCTTCCAACAATCCTTTTGTGACCCCAAAAACACCTCCATAGGCAGCAACATCTTCACCAAAAATGTAAACCCGCTCATCCCGGCGCATTTCCGTCGCCAGTGCATCTCGAATCGCTTCTCCGTAGGTTAAGATCGACATAATTTCCTTAATCCCCTCCTCTTCAGATGAAGAGGAAGCCGGGAGGAGTTGTGATGAGTGGATTCACTTGATTTTTCACAACGCCCCCTCACCCCCTCTTAATCTTAAGAGGGGGAACTATACACTCCATCCAACAAATCTTCTGCATTCGGCAGAGGTTGAGCGGCAGCCCAAGCCGTCGCCTCATTCATTTCTTTTTTCAATTCTTCCTGAAGCACATTTTCTTTTTTATCATCCCAGAGCTTCATTTCTTCCAAACGTCTACGCATCACTTCAACAGGGTCCTTTTGCTTCCAAAAATCTTTTTCTTCCTGAGGAATGTAATTCGCAGGATCATGGGTACCATGGCCCGCAGCTCGAAAACTTTTACATTCAATCAAAGTGGGACCGCCCCCTTCTCGCGCTTTATCCACTGCGGGCTTCACTGCTTCATAAACTGCAAGCACATCATTCCCGTCACAAACTTTTCCTTCAAAGCCGTAGGCTTTTGCACGGTCTGCCAAATTTTCGAGAGCAGTTTGTTGATGGACAGGAGTAGAAATCGCGTAACGATTATTATTCAACACCATCACCACGGGTAATTTAAAAACGGCCGCGTAATTCATGGCTTCATGTACACAACCCTGACTCGAGGCACCGTCACCAAACATCGTCATCACGATATTTTTTTCATTTCGATACTTAGATGCCCAAGCCAAACCATTCGCCACAGGAACATTCGCACCCATATGACTTACAAAACCCGGAATATTTTTCTTTTCATATCCGAAATGCACATTCGAATCGCGTCCTCTTGTCATTCCCGTGCTTCGATTGAAATATTGTGCAAAAATTTCTCGAACAGGAACTCCTCTCACCAAAAACAATCCCATATCGCGATGAGAAGGGGCCACCCAATCCTCTTTTTCTAGGGTATAAGCACAGCCTACGGAGATCGCCTCTTGCCCCGTGGATAAATATCCTTTTCCAATAATGAGGGGTTTTTCGGGATTTTGACTGTGATAAAGGTAATAGATCTGATTCTCCAAAGCGCGGGTGCGCTGGAGGCTTCGATACATCTCGATCATGAGAGATGCCTCGATTTTCATACTCAAATCGTAACAAATTTTTTCTAAAAACATCACAAAAATTATTGAAATCATTCAAAATTTTATCACGCGGCGCGTTAAAGTGATTTTATAAAAAAATTTGCCTCGAGAGCCCGAATCGTTTATTTTCTTTTTCCAATACTAATGAAGGGATTCTGATTGAGCATTTTAAAGGCTGCAGCCCTCCAGAAAGGTGACACCGTTGCTGTTGCAGCACCGGCAAGTCCCTTCGATAGGGAAGAATTTGAAAAAGGTATTAAGTTTTTGAAATCACTAGGATTTAACGTGATTTACAGAGAGGATATTTTTTCTAAAAATGCTTATTTGGCGGGGTCGGATCAACGACGAGCCTCCGAATTGATGGAACATTTAACAAACCCTCAGGTAAAAGCCCTTTTTTTTGCGCGAGGGGGTTATGGCTGTCAAAGGATCATCCCTCTTTTAGAGGAGAATAAAATAACTCAGCCCAAAATTGTGATGGGGTATTCAGATATCAGCACCTTGCTTACTTATCTTCATCAAAAATTGGGTTGGGTTGTCTTTCACGGACCCGTACTTGCCAAAGGAATGGGAGATCAATTTGCTGAACGTGGAAAAAACTCTTTGTTAAAGACATTGATGGATCCTTCTCCCCTCGGAGAAGTGAAAGATGAAAAAATTGTGTATGTGCGGGAAGGAAAAACTCAAGCAGTAATGGTGGGGGGCTGCCTTTCTCTGATGATCACCAATCTGAAAAGCAGTTACGAGCTTGATACCCGCGGAAAGATTTTGTTTTTAGAAGACACGAATGAAAAGCCCTATGCGATTGACCGCATGCTCACACAATTGCGGATGTCGGGAAAGTTTGATGAAATCAAAGGCTTTGTTTTCGGTCCCTTTCAAAACAGCGGAGAAACAGATGCAGAAGTCATTTCTGTAATTCTCGATGTTTTAAAAGGCATCGACGTGCCTATCGTCTTTGGTTTTCCCTCGGGACATATCGACAACATGTTGACGATCCCTTTGGGAACAGAAGTCAAACTCGATTCTCGTAAACCCGTAGTTGAATTTGTGGAAGGGGCTTTAATTCAATGAGTAACAAAAAAATAGATGAAGCATTTACAAAAGCGATCGCTCAGGGAATTTTCCCCGGCGCGGCCCTTGCTGTCGCGAAGGCTGGAAAAGTTTTGGAAAAAAGCTGCTATGGTTTCGCGGAAAAAATTCCGGTTGAGCGCAAGCTGAGCTTCAAAAACTATTTCGATATTGCTTCCCTCACCAAACCCTTGTGTACCGCGATGATTTCCATGGTCCTCGTCGAGCAAGGCAAATTAAAACTCGAAGAACCGGTGGGCACCTATTACCGCCGCTTTCGAAAAGCTCCCTACGATCAGATCATTCTGAAACATCTTCTTCAGCACACCTCGGGACTCCCCGCTTACAAACCTTATTATGAAAAGCTTTCAGATATGGTGATCAAGGGAGAAGCTCTCGAAGATATCAAAAAAGAACTCTTGAGGCATATCCTCAGTGAATCCCTCGAAGAGGAAGTCCGCATCGGCTCCACGCGTCTCTACAGCGATTTGGGTTACATCCTGATGGGGGATATTCTCGAGCAAGTCACGCAAAAGCCCCTGGATAAATTATTCCTGGAATTGGTCGCACGACCCCTGAAATTGAATGACACTTTTTTCATTCCCCTGAATTCAAAAACAAAGCTACCTCGAACGGATTTCGTTTCCACATCGAAATCGTCACTGCGTCGCAAAATCTTGGCGGGCGAGGTGGAAGATGAGCACGCCTGGATGTTAAATGGCGTAGCGGGTCACGCCGGACTTTTTTCCACGCTCCCCGATCTCATGAAATGGGGAGAAGAGCTGATTAAAATCAACGAAGGCAAAAGCAAGTTTCTTAAAAAAGAAACCCTTCAGCTTTTTACCCATGCACGTCCTCCTTTGGGTTGGGACAAACCTGCCGAGGAAAACTCTCAGGCAGGAGAGTTATTCCCGAAAAGCGGTATTGGGCACCTGGGCTACACAGGTTGTTCTTTCTGGATTGACCTGGACCGAGAATTCTACATCATTCTTCTCACAAACCGCGTACATCCTTATCGTTATAATGAAGGAATCAAAAAATTCCGTCCCATGATTCAGGATTTGATTCTTCAGAGTTACCGTCTCATAAGATAGGCTCTTGAAGTTTTGAAAAATTCATCCTAGTTTTTTTGAGTGAAATTTTACGCGGATGAAATGCTGGGGAAACTCACACGCTGGTTGCGCCTGGCGGGTCTTGATGTCACCTATGAACGAGGAATAGAGGATTCCATTTGGGTCGAAAAGGCAAGGTCCGAGCATCGATTCATCCTCACACGCGATACCCGTCTGATTCAAAAATTAAAACCGGAAGAATTCCTTTTTATCGAACACGACCATCTGGAAGATCAATTCGCACAATTCCATAAACAATTTCCCGGCATTTTCGAAAGATACGAAGCTTTTTCCCGCTGCGCCGATTGCAATTCTCTTTTAATTGAAATTCCCAAGGAAAAAATAAAAGGCAAAACTTTTAATTATGTCTATTACACACAGGATAAATTCAAAAGCTGTCCTCAATGCGAACACCTTTATTGGGATGCAAGTCATGTGGAAAAAATTCGCAGCAAATTGAGAAGTCTCATTGATAAAAATAAAATAACCTGATTAAACTCACACCATGTCTCAACATATCCATCTCATCGCCATCTGCGGAACTGCCATGGGAACTTTGGCCGGAATGCTCAAAGCCAAGGGGTTCAAAGTCTCCGGCAGCGACGACAATGTTTATCCTCCCATGAGTACACAACTCGAAAAATGGGGAATTCAAATTCAAAAGGGTTTTAAAGCCGAAAATTTAAATCCCAAACCCGATCTTGTGGTGGTGGGAAACGCCGTTTCAAAAACAAATCCAGAAGTCGCGGCGCTTTTGGAATCTGGCATCGAATATATTTCTCTCCCGCAAGCATTGGAAAGATTTTTCCTTCAGGATAAAAAATCACTCGTCTGCTGCGGCACACATGGGAAAACGACAACCACTTCTCTGCTTTCTTGGGTCTTATACGACTGTGGTCTGGATCCCAGTTTTCTGGTCGGTGGCATTCCCCAAAACTTTGATTCTTCTTTTCGCATTGGCAAAGGATCGCATTTTGTCATTGAAGGGGATGAATATGACACCGCTTTCTTTGATAAAGGACCCAAATTTTGGCATTATCAACCCTATCAAGCCATTCTCACGGGCGTTGAGTTCGATCACGCCGATATTTACAGAGATATTGACCATCTTAAATCTGCTTTTAAAAAGTTTGTGGAATTGATTCCAGCAGATGGGGCACTTTACTATTGCGGGGATAATCCGATTGCCTTGGAGCTATCTGCTTTTTGCCAGGGACGAAAAGTTTCTTATGGCTTTGATTCACGTTGTGAATACCGCGCAGAGAAAATTCAATTTGGACCGGAAGGTGTAGAATTTGATTTGTATCACAATCAGGATTTGCTCACTCATTTCCAATCCCCTCTCCCTGGAAAACATAATTTGCAGAATTTATTGGGAGTTTTGGCTTTGATGTTGAATTTGCAAGATTTCGTAGGAGCGAAGCATGCTTCGCTCCTACAGAAAATTCAATCCGCCGTCTCAAAATTCAAAAGCGTGAAACGTCGCCAGGAAGTTCGAGGAGTGGTAAATAACATCACTGTCATCGACGACTTTGCCCACCATCCAACGGCCATTGCAGAAACAATCGACGCCATCAAAGCCAAATATCCCGGTCAAAAAGTCTGGGGAATTTTTGAACCGCGTTCAAATTCCAGCAAACGAGATATCTTCCAGCATGATTTTCCAAAAGCCTTGGCGCATGCCGATGAAGTCCTGCTTGCAAAAGTCTTCATGCCTGAAAAAGTAAAAGAAGGAAAAGTACTCGATGTGCTGCAAGTCGCCGAAGATGTTCAAAAAGCAGGCATCCCCACCACTGCCAATCTTGAAGTGGATGAAATCGTCTCTCTTCTCAAACAAAAAGCCAAATCAGGAGATGTTTTGCTCATCATGAGCAACGGAGGCTTTGGGGGGATACATCAGAAGCTGCTCACAACCCTGTAGCAACTTTCCACAATCCTCATCGATAAGACTTCTTTTTCGGGGCCGCACACAAAAAAGTTCTTATGGTATGGCCCTTCACAAGCTGGAATCCCTTCCCAAATCCTCTTTCCGAGGCACCTTTTTGGGAAAACGTCTCCTATTCGCCTGGAGCTAATGCGGCAGCGAGGCTCGCTAATTGGAATCGCCTGCCTCTCCTCACCGATCGCTTCATGGATTGCCGCACTCTCGATTACAGTCTGCTCGGCATCGCGGGAGGAGCAGCCTTAAGCCCTTTGCTTCCGCCCTTGGGAAATTCAATTCTGCTCCACTCCTCCTTTGGACTGCTGGCTTCCAGGGGGCGCTGCGAGCTCGACCAGGCAGGCTTGGAAACAGCCCTTCGGAAGCCCCAAGCAAGCCTGGAAAAAAATCCCTTCCACCCTTGGGAGGGGCCCCTGCTTCGGGAAAATGTGATTTAATCCTTCCGGATTTTGCGTCGAGCCGCGATGAATTCCCCCTTGCCGAAGGAACTCAACCTGCACGAATTCCTCCTTGCCTCCGCTTTGTCGGAGCATCCGAATTTGACTCGCATGGAACTCCGGCAAATCCACATCGCTTGGCA
>CAYPXN010000035.1:0-2475 GCA_964414715.1 uncultured Pseudomonadota bacterium
AATTGAGAAGTTTTCGGACAGAGAACGATTGAGCTCTTCCAAAACTTCCAGGGCTGTATGGGGCCGTTCGTCTGGATTTTTAGAGAGTAATTTTAAAAGCAAAGTACCGATAGAATCTGGAATTCCAAAATCTGAAAATACAGGAGCTGATGCTTCTTGATAAAGTTGTTGAGATAAATATTCTTCAGGGCGATTCCCTTCAAAAGGGATTTTTCCTGTTAAAATCTGGTAACTGAGGACTCCAAATGAATAGAGATCGCTCCGGAAATCAGGTTTTTTCCCCAGAATGATTTCAGGAGCTGCGTAAGGGGGGGTTCCTGAAAAGTCTTTGGTTTTGAAAACAAGATCAAGATTTTGTGCGAGACCAAAATCGATCATTTTTAATCGAGGTCTCCAGGAATTTTCAGATTGTTGAATGAGTAGATTATCGGGTTTGAGATCCTGATGTACAATTCCCTCTGCGTGAATATAATGTAATGCCCTTAGTGTTTGAATGAGTAGATCAAAAACGGTGTTGAGGTTTGCGCTTTTGCAATATTCGAGAATGTTTTTTCCTTCGATCCATTCCTGACTGAAATAAAATTTATTTTTCCAAACTCCACAGTCAAAGACCTGAGCCAAATTGGGATGTTGTAATTCGGTGAGTTGTTCGAATTCCTTTCGAAGAATTGTGGATGTGAAAGAATCTGAAAGGGGATTGAGGGATATTTTTAGAACAATTTTTGCGGAGAGGTTTTGAGAATCGCTTGCAAGATACACCTCGCTACTTCCCCCTTCTCCAATTTTTTTTTGGAGTAGGTAGCGTTTGTCAAAGGGGGAGAGGTTTTTTTGAGAGGTTCGGCTCACGGATCTCCTTTTAAACAGTATAACATTTTAAAACTGAAGGGTAAATTTTGTTAATAAAATATGTTTTTGTGACGTATTTTGAGGTCTGTTAAAAAGATTATAAATAACAATGGCTTATAATGAAATTATTTATTTCCAATACATATTGGACAATTTAAGAAAACATTACTATTTTGAGAGTTTGAATTAATTTTACTGATATCAATGACTTAGGGATTTTTCTTTGCAGTCTCCGTTTGGCCCGCTCCTTGCTTTATAGAAGCTTGGTAAGTTTATAAGGAGGAGTCAATGTCATCTATCAATAATAATGTTCCTGAAAATTATTTAAATGATGATTTGGGTTGGGATTCGGGCGATTTAGAATTTTATTATGATGTTGAAAGCCCGAAAATCAAAAATGAAAATTTAGATTCATCACAAGAAAAAGTAGATTTAACAAAGTCGGAAATTGCCGCTAGTAAAATCAAATTGAACCAACTGTATAGTCAGGTGAAAAAATCGGGACGTCCCGATGAAAAAGATTTGCTTGGAATTTTGGATGAGGCCCTGAAGGATATTCGTTCCGTGAAAGATCATGGAAAACCTACTGTGTCAGAATATGAAGAGGCCATTCAACTTTATGATCAGGTTCAACAAAGTGTTGAAGGCAATGCGGATTCGTCATCGGATGCTTTTGGCAATCTTGATGGGAGCTCAGAAGGAGATGCTGCCACCTTGGTTCTTAATAAAGAACATCAAGAAGACGATACGGCTGTCGATTCTGTAGATCAAAAGAAGGGAATTGCGACTTACAAGTCAAACCAGGAAGTGGTTTTACACAATTATTTTAATGAAGATGGCGTTAAAACAGTGGATATTCATAATGTGAGTCAGGTGACTTTATATCCTGCCAATCCTTCCGATAAGTTTGTGATTACTTTTGATCAGAGTTCCAATCAGTTTAAAATTGAAACCAGCGGTGGCAAAGGAAAGAAAACTTACCTCGTAGATTCTAATTCACTCAGTAAAGCAATTTTGGCTTCTAGCAATGTGGATACTTCTGCACTCAGTGCAGAGCAACGTGACAAAATTCAGGTGGGACTTGATGAGGCTGTCGATGCGAAGGCAAAGAAATTGGATATTATGAAAACCGTAAAATGGCCTGTAGATGGAATAAAATCGAGTGTGAATACGACAAATACGAATAGTTCCCATGCCGGAGGTGGAGGAAGTCGGGCAGAAGAAATTTGCGATTTAATGGATAAGGCAGTGCAGGCAAATAGTTGGGTTGGAGTGGCAAAATATATCCGGGATAATTCGACTCATGATTGGAATGCAGGCTGGACTCAGTACAATGATGAATACATGAACGATGCGATTCGAAAGATTGTGACAGGAATTTACAGGGC
Source organism: uncultured Pseudomonadota bacterium (assembly GCA_964414715.1). Taxonomy (GTDB): domain Bacteria; phylum UBA10199; class UBA10199; order JADFYH01; family JADFYH01; genus CAYPXN01. The sequence goes on from CAYPXN010000035.1 coordinate 2,235, forward strand.
TTCGGGAGCGAAGAGTGATCATGACCCCAAATTCATGGCTATGTTGAAGCTGATTCCCGAGGATGTTCGTCAGGCAATGAAGGATGGAGTTTTGGCTAATAACGGGGAATTGCAGGAGAGCCATGGCGATCAATGGAACAGTCAGACTACGGCAGACCTGATTGACGCGAGTCTGAAATATGAAACCGGAGATCCCGAAGAAAACAATGTTTCTTCCACAAACTAAGTTTTTTTTCGAATT
>CAYPXN010000036.1:0-24255 GCA_964414715.1 uncultured Pseudomonadota bacterium
TGTTGATATCTTCAAATTCATTTTGGGCTGCTTTTTGTTTAAAAAATTTTAAAGGTGCTTCTAATTCTTTGGGTATTTGAGGAACATTCCAGTCTACTTGTTCAGGAAGAATTTCTCCGATATTGAAAGCAAGATCAAAATGGATTTTTTCAAGTTCGGTGACTAGAGCTTCTCGAATACCGCTTTCTTCAATTTGATAAAGAATGCGAGCCAGTTCTAGTGGCTTGGCGGCTCTTGTTTGGCTTGCTTTTCTGAATATTCCCGCCCACCATTCTGCAGATTTTGGTTTTACCACTTCATAGCCAATTCTTTCATTTCTGACGAGATGGCGAAGTGATTCTCGAACTTTTTTTTGTGTTTCAGGCTTTTCTTGAAATCTTCCGAAAAGTAGTTCTCCTCCCCAAATTACCGCTTGAGCTCCAAGTTCAATAACATCTCTCTTAATAATCTCCAACCACCATTCCATGTGATTGAATCCAAAACGGATGGGGTTTCTATCGCCGGATTCTTGATGTTCTTCTGCAACAGTCCGTGGAAACACTTCCATTTTTTGTAATAGTTCATCGGATAGGATAACTCTTAATCGTAGGCTGGGTATTTCAGGAATTTCTGCCAATTTAGGACGTAGACTGCCGGAGGCTAAGCTTGTTGCGGGTTTTTCTATAACAGAACGGGGAGTAGTTGTGACCGAAGCCATGCTTAAGAGACTTGTGGATAGAGCTTCTTTAAATTCTTCGGATTTTGAAGAAACGGCTTCGAAAGATTTTATTCTTAAGTCGAGTTCTTGCTCTTTGAGCTGCATTCGATTCTGAGTCATCATTCCAAATAGAGAGGATCCAAAACTCATTTGGAGATTTGTGATATCTGCCTGGAGGAATTGTTGGATAAAACTCTCTTCGGGTTTCAGGGATATTCCGAGACCAAAGCCTATTTGATGTCCGAGGACCGTTGCGAAATCCCCTGAGAAATGTCTCAATAGAAAATTACTTTCATGAAAGGCTTTTCCCATGCCTTTTAAACAAGCAAAATCGATATAAGAACGGAGCCATTCATGTCCGAAAAGTTCTTCAGAAGGAGAATTGGGATTGAGTTTTTTTTGGAAAAGCTGGTTCATCCCTCGCACAGTGGTGACTTCTGCGCATAAAGCCAAAATATTGGCAGCGCCATGAGTAAAAACACGGGGTAATAAGCTTGATAAATGAGAAGAAATGGCTCCTTCTATGATTCCTGCTTTGGCAAATCGAAAAACAAACGAACCTGTGGTCATTGTCAGAAGATTGAGCGGGTCGATTGCCGATTGGACAAAGTTTTCAGAGATTGAATCCAGTTCACGCTGAGTATCATTCAGAGGGTGGTGATTTGAGCTGGAAGCGCTTTGTCGATCTAAAATGCTATTCATAAAAGTATCACTTGTGGTTTCGATAAATAAACAAAGAGCTTGAGGTAGGCAGACCTATGCCCTCAAGCTCATAAACCCCTTTATTTTTTTAACTGTTCGAATAGCTAACTTAGCAAAGGAAATGCCAAAGAGAGTATTTCTTAACTTATTGATATTGCTTTGTTTATTGTTTGTGTGTGGTAGGAGCTTCTTGGGCAAGGGGTGAAAAAATTCAAAACTTACATTTTTGTAAGTAAATAGTTACAAAATTAGGGGCGTCCAACTTTCTCAAATATCCCAATTCGGGATGTAATCGATATTTTCTCGGGTACTTTCGACCAGCATTTGGGGTTTGGCCAGAATGACCCGGGAATCGGAGGGGACGGATTGGGTAATCCAGCAAGATCCTCCGATGACAGAGCCTTTGCCGATCACCGTTTTTCCACCTAAAATCGTCGCGTGAGAATAAAGAATCACGTCATCTTCAATCGTGGGGTGACGTTTTTGGGTTTCGTCTTTGGATTTCATGGCGATGGCACCCAAGGTGACGCCCTGAAAAATGGTGACCCGATTTCCGATAAGAGAAGTTTGTCCAATGACCACACCGGTTCCGTGATCAATAAATAATGCTTCCCCAATTTTTGCATCGGGATGAATGTCACAACCTGTTTGGGAATGAGCATACTCACTCATCATGCGAGGAATGATGGGGACCCTCAAAAGAGAAAGTTCATGGGCAAGACGATAAGTCATGATGGCTTGAAATCCGGGATAAGATAAAATGACTTCATCCACGCTATGTGCCGCAGGATCTTTTTCGTAAGCAGCGCTAGCATCTTTTAAAAGACGTTCTTTTACACCGGGAAGTTGATTGAAAAAAGTCTCGGTAATTTTTTGAGGATCACGTTTGTCTTCCGAAGAAAGGGCTCGTTTGATTTGTGTATGTAATTCGCGATGACATTTTTTTAACACCGTTTTTGATTCTGTAGAAAAAGACAAACGCGAAACTTTTTTTCCGGAATGATGATGCTCAGGAAATAATAGAAACCAGAAATCCTTCAGACAGCTTATAACCTTGTCCCTTTCGGGAGGAAGAGTTTTGGGGGAGTAGGGGAAAATCTGTTGAAGTTTTTTGAGCACGCTCATTGCTAAATGATTCCTTCATACAGGGCGCTGGAGAGATAGCGTTCACCAGAGTCTGGGAGAATGACGACAATTTTCTTTCCCGGATTTTTTTCCGCCACGCGTAATGCAGCCACCATCGCAGCACCACAAGAGATGCCTGCCAAAATTCCTTCTTCTTTTGCAAGACGGCGTGCCATTGAAATTGCCTCTTCACTGTTTACCTGAATGACTTCATCCACCAAACTTAAATCCAAATTCTTCGGAACAAAACCGGCACCGATGCCCTGGATTTTATGAGGGCCGGGTTTTACTTCCTGCTTGTTCAAAGTTTGCGTGATGACCGGGCTTTCCACCGGTTCTACGGCAACAATGCGAATGGGCTTTTTCTTTTGATTGCGGATGTAGCGTCCCACGCCTGTGAGGGTTCCTCCAGTCCCAACGCCGGATACAAAAATATCAATATCTCCTTGGGTGTCTTCCCAGATTTCTGGGCCGGTTGTTTTTTCATGGATTTCAGGATTGGCGGGGTTATCAAACTGTTGCATCAACACGTAAGTTTCAGGATCGCTCTCGTAAATTTCTTTTGCTTTGGCGATGGCACCCGCCATTCCCTTGGCTCCTTCCGTGAGAACGAGTTCTGCTCCGAAAATTTTTAAAAGCTTTCGGCGTTCCAAACTCATGGTTTCAGGCATGGTGAGCGTGATGGGATATCCTCTTGAAGCGGCCACGAAGGCCAGGGCAATTCCGGTGTTTCCACTAGTGGGTTCCACAATTTTTTTTCCGGGTTTCAGAAGACCTTTTTTCTCGGCATCCCAAATCATGGCCGCTCCAATTCGGCACTTCACCGAATAAGCAGGGTTGCGGCCTTCAATTTTGGCAAAAATAGTCGCTTGGGTCGGATTGAGTTTGTTGATTTTGACTAAAGGGGTTTTTCCGATGGAAAGGGAATTGTCGTTATAAGTGCTCATAAAATCTCCAATCTTTTGAATAAAGAACATATACCCCAGCTAATTTCCATGCAAGTCACAAAAAGATCTTTATGATTGAAAGAGGATCCTTTATCGTGCTTTTACTAAGCTAATCAGGAGCATTCATTTCATCATGATGGGAAGAGTTTTAAAAAAAATTGCCACGATTCTTTTCCTGTTTTCTTTTTGCTTTCTTTCCGAATTGAAAGCAGACGATGTGCTTCGTTTGAGTTTTCAGGATGCCTTGCAACTCGCGCAACAAAGGCAAGTGGATGTTTTGCTTGCCAATGAAAGAGTACAGCAGGCCATTGCCCGTATTGCCCAGGAAAAATCTCCCTTGTTACCCAAGCTAGATGGATCTGTTTCGATGTATCGTGAAACGGTGAACTTGAAATCCTTCGGGATTAATTTCAAGGTGCCGGGTTTTAACCCCCTGGTTCCTCCCTTCAATGTCTTTGATGCCCGGATCAGTTTGCAGCAAACTTTATTTGATTTGTCGGTGCTTCGTCGTTTGAAGGCTGCCAAGTTTTCTGAAACTTTGAGTTTTGCAGAAAAGCAGAAGGCAGAAGAAGACGCCATGGCTTTGGTGGCCAATCTTTATTTAGAAGCGCAGCGTGCCGAAGAAAGTTATCAATATATTCAGGTGTTGCAAAAACGCGATGAAGCGAGACTACGAAATGCAGTGAATCAGAAAACTTTGGGCTTAGGCTCGACCATTGAAGTGACGCAAGCGGAATCCAATTTGGCCCAGACCAAAAATCAGGTGGCACAAGCAAAAGCAAACAAGGAAGAAAGAAGGCTGGATTTGATCGCTGCCCTTGGCTTGGATGAAAATCAGAAAATTCAATATGTGTCTCATGAAAACTTTCTCAAGATGCAAATTCCAAATGATGAAGAAATTCGCAGCCAGGTTTCCAATCATCCGGATATTGAAGTCGCCAAAAAACAATTGGATGTCGATACACAAAACAAAAAAGTGGAAGTGGCTTCTTATTTTCCAAAACTTTCTGCCTCGGCAAATTATGGGCCCAATGGTCCGCACCCGGGAGATGTTGATGATACTTATGCGTATGGGGGAATTTTAAACATTCCTTTGTATCAAGGAGGACTCCGCAAGGCAAAAGTTCAGGAAGCCAGCTCTAAAATTCGTGAAAGTTCCATTCAGCTGGATCAAACCCAAAAAGACAAACTTTCCCAGGCTTACAGTGCCCTCGAAAGCCTCAAACAGGCAAAGGTGGGAGTTGCTGCTGCCCAGGCAGATTTTACAAAATCCAGTCAGGAATTGAATTTGGCACAGCAAAAGAAATCCATTGGGGTGGGAACCGATTTGCAGGTGATTGAATACGAAGCCCAGTTTGCAAATTCGAAAGATATTCAAAGTGAAGCCATTGCGACTTACCGTTTGGCATGGGTGAACTGGGTGCATAGTTTGGGCGGAATGCGTTCCTGGGCTTTAGGGGAGAAAAAATGAATTCAATTTTGAAAAAAGCTTTTTTGTTGGGACTCTGCTTGTGGAGTAGTTCCTGCATGAATCGGACGGCGTCCGAAGAATACAAGTTTACAGGCACTTTGGAACTGACCGAACATGGCGTGGGGGTTCCGGTGTCCGGCCGCATTGCCACTTTAACAGTGGATGAAGGTGACGAAGTCAAGACAGGGCAATTGATTGCGACGACCGACCATTACAACCAAAAATCGCGCGATTACAAACGTCTTTCCCAACTTTTAACTCAGGGAGGCGCCAATCAACAACAAGTGGAACAAGCCGAATTGGATATGCTGGATGAGCGTGTGGTTTCACCCGTGAATGGTGTGGTGTTAACGAAAGTTCATGACACGGGTGAAGTGGTGAGCGCTCAGGCTCCCATTGTGATCATTGGAGATCGTAACAGATTGTGGGTGAAAGTGTATGTACCTGAAGGGCTGGTGAATCGTGTGAAAATGGATATGCCGGCCAAACTTCATTTTGATGGTTTGTCTAGTAGCTATAAAGGACATGTGACTTATATTTCCCCCCAAGGAGAATTTACTCCCCGAAACGTGCAAACTCCCGAGGAGCGTGTGACTCAAACTTTTGCGGTGAAAGTAAGTTTAGATGATGCGCCCGCCTCTTTGCGTCCTGGAGTAGCTTCCGATGTTATTTTACCTTTAGGCGAGGAAAAAAACTGATGAGTGCCTTTGCGATCGAGGTCAAAAATCTGACCCGCCAGTTTGGAAAGCAAAAGGCGGTGGATGATGTAAGTTTTGCACTTCGATACGGAGAAATTTTCGGTTTTCTGGGACCCAACGGGGCAGGAAAGAGCACGACGATTCGCATGCTGTGCGGAATTTTGGCTCCCAGTAGCGGGACGGCTTTAGTGGCGGGTTACGATGTGAATCGGGATCCCGAAAAAATCAAAAACTCGATTGGATATGTCTCCCAGAAATTCAGTCTTTATACCGATTTGACGGTGACCGAAAATCTGAAGTTTTACGGTCAGGTTTATGGTTTGTCTTCTTCTTTTTTGCAGGAACGCATTGGAGAAGCCATGGAGATGACAGGACTGGGGTTTTACAAAAACTATCTTGCGGGAAATCTTTCCGGGGGATGGAAACAGCGTTTGGCGGTGGCAAATTCAATTTTACACCGTCCCAAAATTCTTTTTCTGGATGAACCGACTGCGGGAGTAGATCCCTTATCCCGAAGGGCCTTGTGGGAAATTTTGTATCAGTTGGCAGATAAAGGGGTCGCGCTGTTTGTGACGACGCATTACATGGAAGAAGCAGAGCGTTGTAATCAGATTGCTTTTATTAGTCAGGGAAAATTGCTGACGATAGGAAGTCCCGAGCAACTTAAGAAAAATGCTTCTGGAAAATTACTTGATGTGGAATGTGACCCCGTGATGAAAGCCTCGAGTGTGTTTCGAAAAATTCGGGGAGTGATGGGAGTGACTGCTTATGGGACCAATCTGCATTTGAATGTGGAAGATGCAGATAAAATTACCCAATTGCTTCCGCAAATTGCGAGAGAGCAGGATATTACAATTCGCTCTATCAAACCCATTCAAGCTTCATTGGAAGATATCTTTGCAACTTTAACGGAGCTACCTCATGCATAGAATTCGGGCCATCATCTGGAAAGAGTTTATTCAGATTCTGAGGGATCCTAAAACGCTCACACTGATTGTGGTGATGCCTGTGATGCAGCTCATGATTTATGGTTATGGAATTGATACGGATGTGAAACACCTGAGCACCGTATTGTTGAATGAAGATCAGTCACCACTTACACGACGCATGGTGCAGGCTTTTGAACAGTCTGCCTATTTTGACATCAATTATGTGACTCAATCTGAAAAAGAAATCAGAAGATTGCTGGATCGTGGGATTGCAAAGGTGGGTATTCACATCCCTCCGGATTTTACCCGGCAGTTATGGGCGGGATACAATCCGAAATTACAAATGGTGATTGATGGAACAGATTCCAATCCTGCGAATACGGCACTCAACACAGGTCAGGCGATTGTGAATGATTTTCTGCAACGGGAAGGTTTGACTCCCGTGACGGTCACACCACTCGATTTCAGGCCCCGCATGTGGTACAACCCGGATTTGAAAAGTTCCTATTTTCTTGTGCCAGGGGTGGTGGGTCTGCTCTTGATGCTTCTGATTCCGATGATTACTAGTTCTGCAGTGGTGCGTGAAAAAGAACGCGGAAATTTGGAACAGCTTTTGGTAACTCCCATTCGTCCCTATGAATTGATTTTGGGAAAGCTGATTCCTTATTTGATGATTGGTTTGGTGATTGCTGCCACGATGCTGACTACTGCTCATTTCTTGTTTAAATTACCCATGCGAGGAAGCGGGTTACTTCTCTTTTTATTAACCAGTGTCTATTTGATGGTCTGTTTGGGCCTGGGCTTGTTTGCTTCCACAGTGGCAGAAAATCAGATGCAGGCTTCCCAGATCATCATGTTTTTTGCGGCTCCTTCAGTTTTGCTTTCAGGATTCATTTTTCCCCGGGAAACCATGCCGAAAATTATTTATTATATCGGGGATATTATTCCGCTCACTTTTTTTGTGAAAATTATCCGGGGAATTATTCTGAAGGGCTTGTCTGCTTCAGACATGGTAACAGAAATTGCTGCTTTGGTGACCATGGCCGTGGCGATTTTGACTTTAAGTATTCTTAAATTCCATAAAAGACTTTCATAACTAATCTTGGGTAAGCCTTCGGTTTTGCCGGAGAGACTTCCTGAGTTTGACAGTTCCTGTGTGAGTGAGGCATGGTGAGGTTCTCGAACCATCACTCGAGTGCACTCTTTTGATGGATTCGACAAGCTCACCATGTCCCGATTTTTGTTTTTGAATCCCTTGGGGGGGATTTTTTAAAGCCTACGGCTTTGCCGGAGGATATTTACTTTTTCGTCCTATATTTTTAGTAGATTTCTAGCGGCTTTTTGGACTACAGAGGCCCCATCATGTCTGCCTATCTTTCAAAAGAAGAACGTAAACGCCAGCTTCTCGATGCTGCTTTGAAATGTTTTGGAACCCGTGGTTATCACCAAACCCAGGTGTCCGACATTATCAAGGAAGCCGAAGTAGCCCGGGGAACTTTTTATCTCTATTTTGAAAGTAAACGGGAAATCTTCAAAGCCTTGATGGAGGAGCTTTTTGAAAAAGTGACTTCACAAATTCAGGCCCTTCCGCGGGATGCCGTGGAAAAAATTCCCTCCCAACTTTTGGGAAATATCACGCGAGTAACAGAATTGTTATTTAATCAACCTTTGCTGACCCGTCTTCTTTTTAATGAAGCGGTGGGTTTGGATGAAGAACAAGATACCCAATTGAGAAATTTTTATAACCAGATTTTGGATTATATCCATCGTGGTTTGAAACAGGGTCAGGAAATGGGCTTTGTGCGCGAGGGGAATGTTCAGGTGATGGCGCTCTGCCTCTTGGGTTCCTTGAAAGAAATCTTTTATCAATCACTTCTGGGAACTGAAGAAACCCAAAAAGAGGAAGTGACCCAGGAACTTTTTCGTACCGTGGCAGGAGCTGTGATTGATCCCTCCAAACTTTTTCTGGTTGAGCATTTCCTGAAGTAAAACCGCATTTGTCTTGTTAAGTTTTGTCAAATATTGAAAAAATCTTTTAATCCCAAAAAGATTGAAGCAGATCTCCAAAATCCGTATCATTATAGGATGTTTAAAAAATGGATGTTTTTCTCCTTGTTATTAGGGGCGGGTATCACTGCATGTAACAGTAACACCTCATCTTCCAACACTTCCTCAAATTACCAGTTTTGTGCTTACCAACAAATTTATTCAGAGGCGGAGCTTGCTAAAAATTCTTCCTTGTTTCCCACTTTTGATGATGCGGTGGTGATAAAGTTGGAAGGAGCGGGCGAAACGCATTCGATTCACTATCGTATTTCACAAAATGATTCCTTTTATTTGAACTTGAATTCCGGAAAGGTTGCTTCGGTATCTTTGGAAGATTTGAGCGGAAATCAGAAAGCTCATTTTACGAGTCGAAATGAAAATGTTCCGGTGAGTTTGGAAGCAGGGGATTACTGGATGAAAGTTCAGGGAAATCCAGATGCGAGCGGTCGCTTGGTGATACAACCTGGAGGTTGTAATACTTCCGGATCTTCTTCGTTAAGTACGGGTTTATCTTTTAGAGACTCGGTGACAAGCACTTATGAACATCCGGGTGTCTACATTAATGAAATTGCATTTGCTCAAACTTTGATAGGAGTTCCCACGAATGTGACTGCCTTTGTCGGAGCAATTCCCCAAGGTACTTTAAATAAGCCCTATTTCATTTCTTCCTGGAATGAGTATGTGAATTATTTTGGCGGATTGAATAATGATTTTCCCCTCAGTTATTCGGTCTATGCTTTTTATCAGCAGGGTGGACAAAATGCCTATGTGATAGGGGCTTCTAATGCAGCAAGTCCTCCCAGTGTCAATCAGTTGCTGTCAGGAGGCTTGAGTGTTCTTGATGGAGTGGATAATCCTCCTCCGAATCTTCTAGTATTTCCCGACCTAATCAACATGACTTCTTCGGATGTTTCTCTTCTGGCTCAAAGCGTAGTGCCTTATGTAAATGCAAGAGGAGAAATTTTGATTTTGGATCCGCCCCAGGGAATGGATAACCCTCAGCAGATTATTAATTTTGTGCAGCAAGGTTTGGCAAATCTTTCTCTTGAAAATACAGTGATGTATTATCCTTACATTACGATCATGAATCCTTTCACCGGACAAAGTTATACGCTGGGACCTGCGGGTATTCTTGCAGGTCTTTATGCCTATGTGGATCTCACAGAGGGTGTTTGGGATGCGCCTGCAAATATCAATTTGGGGATTGTGACCAGTCTGACTTACGCCTTGTCTAATGAAGAGAATGGATTGTTAGATGAGCTGGGAATAAATGCCCTGCGATATTTTACGAGTAAAGGAAATGTGGTTTGGGGATCCCGAACCCTGGCCCCGAATAATGAAGCATTTCGCTACATCAATCTTCGTCGTCTTTATCTCTTTATTCAGCAGAGTGTGAATGAGGGTTTGCAATGGATTGTTTTTGAACCCAACGATGGGACTCTTTGGGTGGACATTACAAGTAGCGTCAGTAATTTTATGACCATTTTATGGCAACAGGGGGCTTTGATGGGAGCTACTGCGTCGGATGCTTTTCAAGTGCTTTGTGGTTTTCAAAATAACACGTCCCAAGATATTCTGAACGGATTTCTTAATGTGACGGTCGAGTATGCTCCTGTTACATCCGGTGAATTTCAAGTGATTGATGAGCAGTTTATCATGCAAGGAAATTAGCTTACATCTTTTCACTTCTTTTAATCAGTCTTTAACAATGCTATTCAGCATTTTTTCCAAAACAAAAAAAATAAAATCAATCACCTGATTTCGCGTTTCTAAACCAATTACACAAATTTTAAAGGAGACGTGAATGCGAAGATTACAATTATTTTGTATTTTGGGAATTTTATTATTTTTTATCACCCCTACTCAGGCTGTAGATTCCACTTTGAAATATGATTATGCAAATGCCTTGCATAAATCTTTTTTGTTCTATGGAGCACAACGCTCGGGTGTGAATCAATCTCCCTTGGTTCCCTGGAGAAAAATTGCAGCTTTGAATGATGGTAAAGATGTGGGCTTGGATTTATCGGGCGGATGGTTTGATGCAGGCGATCATGTAAAGTTCGGATTGCCGATGTCTTATAGTGCGACCATGCTTGCTTGGGCGATGTATGACAACCAGGCGAGTATGTTGAACGCGCAAGTTTTGGCGGATGCCCAAGACAATTTACGCTTTGTCTTGGATTATTTTCTCAAAGCTTATGATGAAAAAGACACTTCGACCGCAGCCGATGATCGCTTTGCCTATCAGGTGGGAGATCCGGGAGCAGACCATGCTTTTTGGGGCCCTCCCGAACTCATGACCATGGCTCGTCCGACTTATCTTCTGACGGCGAGCAAACCTGGAACAGAAGTAACCGCGGGTACGGCAGCAGCGCTTGCTGCGGGAAGTTTGGTATTTAAAGATGCCGATCTCACTTATTCCAAACTTTTGCGGGACAAGGCGATTCGTTTGTATCGCTTTGCAGAAACTTATCCGGGTAATTCCGGTTATACCCAGGCGAATGGATTTTATTCTTCTTACTCAGGATATTACGATGAACTTGCTTGGGGAGCGCTATGGCTTTATCTGGCGACAGGAGACAGCGCTTATTTGAATAAAGCGAAAATGTATGTTTCTAGCGCTCAGGATGGAACTTATTGGGCGCAGAGTTGGGACAATGTGAGCAATGGAGTCTATTTGTTGTTGCAACGCATTTCTCCCAGCGCCACTTATCAAAATAAAATCGAACAACATTTGAAATACTGGATGGATTCCGTTCCAAAATCGAGTGGAGGACTTGCCTTCCTCGATCAGTGGGGTTCTCTGCGTTACAGTTCTACCACGGCTTATCTTGCATTGATCTATGCTCGTCAAACCCAGGATACAGCGCTTCAAGCACGCTTGAGAGATTTTGCGATCAAGCAAATCAATTATATTCTGGGAGATAATCCCCGACAGTCCAGTTATGTGGTAGGATTTGGTCAGAATGCCCCGAAAAATCCTCATCATCGAGGTGCGCATGCATCGACCACGAATAACATTAATTCTCCCATCAATAATACCTATGAATTAACAGGAGCTCTTGTGGGAGGACCCGGAAGCGCAAATGACATGGACTATAAAGATGATCGAACAGATTATATTCGAAACGAAGTAGCCTGTGACTATAATGCAGGATACACCGGAGCATTGGCAGAAATTCTCAGCTACGCAGGAGGAAATTACACACCTCCTCCTGTGCCAACTCCCACACCCACTCCTACACCTCCTCCTGCAGAAAATATTGTCACTAACGTGACTCGCGACAGTGATTGGGGGTCTGGCTATTGTGAAAAAGTGGGAATAAGCAATCAGGGAAGTCAGAGTGTTCAGTGGAAGATTCCTCTGACGATTGATGGTCGCATCAAAGATTACTGGAGCTTTGTCAAAACAGAAGAGAATGGAAAAGTCTATGCGAGCGGTGTTTCCTGGAATCAACAATTGGCAGCAAATCAAAATACGGAAATTGGTTATTGTGTAGATCGTGTAAGTAATACGCCTGTGCCCACGCCAACACCTACGCCGACGCCAACTCCCACACCGACACCTACTCCTGCGCCTACACCTCCTCCGACGACACCGGGAGATCGTGTAGTCATCAATATTAATAATGATTGGGGAACGGGTTATTGCGCTCAGGTGTTCATTCGAAATAATACGAATACTCCCTACGATTGGAAGGAAACTTTTCCAGTGCAAGGAAAGGTGAATAATCTTTGGAATGCCACTTGGAAACAAAACGGCGGATTTGTAACGGCGGAAGGCTTGAGTTGGAACAATCTCGTTCCGGCTCAGGGGCAATTAGAAATTGGTTTTTGCGCGAATCGATAGTCAAGGAGCGATTTGCAAAAACTCATAAAAAAACCCCTTCTACTTTGAAGTGGAGGGGGTTTTATTTTACAAATGTTAGCAAATAATTATTTCAAATGCTTTGAAACAAGTTTGGTCATTTCAAACATGTTGACTGTTTTTTTACCGCCAAACACCACTTTTAATTTATCATCAGCGTTAATGTTGCGTTTATTTTTAGTATCTTGAAGTTTGTTTTTCTTAATATAAACCCAAAGTTTTTTTACTACTTCCGTGCGAGGTAAGGCTTTACTTCCCACAATTTCAGCGAGAGCATCACTAGGCTGAAGAGCTTTCATGAATGCAGAGTTCGCCGAAGATTTTTTTGTTGTAGTTTTTTTGGCTGGTTTTTTTGTTGCCATAAAAAAGGTCTCCTTGTTTGTGTATCTTTGATATTTTTAACTGATTTGAGCATTGTACTGAAATGAATAAAAGTTGGATAGCGAATTGTTTTGAATAAAGGGGAAAAATATGAAGAAATTCCATATCGCCCTTGCCGTAAAAGATATTACAGAATCCGTACAAGATTATTCAATGCGTTTGGGAATGCAGCCTGTTTGTGTCATTCCTGGTGAATATGCTTTATGGCGTACGGAGAGTCTTAATTTTTCGATCCGAAAGGATCCGGAATCTGTAGGTCAATTGCGCCACCTGGGATGGGAAGATGCAAAGGCTACTCAGTTTTCTTCGGAAAAAGACGTGAACGGTATTCTGTGGGAAAGCTTTAGTGAGGAAGTTCAGAAGGAAGAAATTGAAAACATTTGGCCGAAATCATTCTAGTTTTTTTCTCAATTCGGATGGATCGAAAAAAACTTCATTGCTATAAATTAGCCCATCTCGTAGTTGAACTAGGCAAACTCCGTGGATGATCTCTTTTACTTGCGAGGAAAGAGATTCCCGCCAGAGATGGAGCGGAGGAGAGGTTGAATCTCTTGCCAAAATCTTTATGGAGCTATATTGAAAAAGAATGAATAAACTTTTCCAGCCTCTTATCCTGGGTGATCTTCCACTCAAAAACAGAATTATTATGGCACCTCTTACGCGATGTCGTGGAACGGGCACTGAGGGCCGTGTTTCGAATGCCTTGATGGCGGAGTATTATAAACAGCGCGCTTCTGCGGGATTGATTTTAACTGAAGCAACTATTGTCGATCCGATGGGTGCGGGTTATGCCAATACCCCAGGAATTTATTCGGATGAACAAACTGAAGCATGGCAGCAAATTACTCATGCTGTTCACGCCGCAGGTGGGCTTATCTTTTTGCAACTCTGGCATGTGGGAAGAATTTCAGATCCGTTTTTTTTACATGGAAAAACTCCTGTAGCTCCTAGCGCTATTCGGCCGAAAGGTCATGTGAGTTTGTTGAGACCTCTGCGTGATTTCGTGACGCCCCGAGCTTTGGAATTAAATGAAGTAAAAGAAATCGTGAAACAATTTCAAAAAGGCGCAGAGAATGCGAAGAAAGCTGGGTTTGATGGCGTGGAAATCCATGGAGCTAACGGTTATTTGCTCGATCAATTTTTGCAAGATGGTAGCAACCAACGCAGCGATGAATACGGTGGCTCTCTCGAAAATCGAGCACGCTTCATGTTGGAAGTTACCGATGCGGTGATTTCTGTTTGGGGAGCGAAGCGAGTGGGCATGCATCTTGCTCCACGAGGCGATGCGCATGACATGCACGATAGCAATCCTGCTCAAACTTTTGGCTATGTGGCAGAACAATTAGGAAAAAGAAAAATTGCCTTTCTTTGCGTTCGCGAACATTTAGGAGAAGGCCGTTTGGGCCCTCAACTCAAAAAGAAATTTGGCGGAGTTTACATTGCGAACGAAGGCTTTGATCAGGAAAGTGCAGAAAAAGTTTTAGAAGCAGGGGAGGCGGATGCGGTCGCCTTCGGAAGACTTTTTATTGCGAATCCTGATTTGCCAAAGCGCTTTGAATTGGGAACGGAGTTGAATGAGCCGAAGCCGGAAACTTTTTATGCTTCTGGGGCGGAGGGGTATGTGGATTATAAGTCGTTGAGTTAAGGCGGCTTAGGGAGAAATATTGTTTTTCAATTCCTTCCGTTTTTTATCTGACTTTAATCTACTTTTTTTCCATCCTTGCAAAAAACGCCAAAGCATTTTCGCGAATTTGTTCCTTGCTAAAATCTTGCTTGTGCGTGGCGATCATCCAGGAATAACCAAAAGGATCTTTCAAGCTTCCTGCACGATCTCCCCAAAACATGTCTTCAACGGGCATTACAACTTCACAACCCGCGGCGACAGCTTGTTGGAAGCTTTCATCAGCGTTTTCCACATAAAGAAAAAAACTTACAGGGCAGGCTCCTAAGCTTTCAGCGCTTTTGCAATGTGCCATTTCATCGCCCATCATCAGGAGAGAACTGCCGATCTGAAGAGTAGCGTGCATAATGCCGTTTCCGAGTGGATTTGGAAAAAGATCCACCACCTTTGCATGGAAGGCCTTTTTATAGAAGTCGATGGCCTTTTGAGAGTTCTTAAAAGTGAAGCTAGGAGTGAGGGTATGGTAACCCTGGGGGATTTTTTTAACTTCTGTAGACATGAATATACTCCTTTTTTTTAAGTGCCGAGTGAATCCAAATGATTTGTTAAAATCGCATAAAATGGATCTGTAAAAAAGAGGAAAATTCATATGAAAGAGGGGGCTGGAGAAAGGCCTTCATTTCTCTGGTTGTCTTCTCCCTAAAAGCAGCTACAATATCTCCTTAACCTTAACCCTAAATTTTTCGGAGGATGTATATGAAGAAGATCGTCTTAGCGTCTTTGTTTTTAATGATGTTGGCTCCCTCACTCAGCTTTGCAATGGGTGAATGTCGTGATGATCGAAAGAAGTTCTGTCCGGATGCAGGTTTGGATGAAGATAAAATCAAGGCATGTCTGAAAAGTAATTATAAGAACTTGTCCGCTCCTTGTAAGGAAATGATTGATAAGAAGATCGAGGAAAAAGTGGAACAGAAAATGAATAATCAAAGTAAGTAAGTAAATTGGAATTTCAAAAGCCCCTCCATTGAATAATGGCGGGGCTTTTTTTTTTTTCAGCTTTTGGGCTTGTTCATGTGATCGAGTACTCGTTCAAAAGGAGCAGGGGAAATCGCCATTTCTCCACGAAAAGGATAATCGAAAGCGACGATCAGGAAGATGACGAGTCCTAAACTTGCCGCGATGAGAATAGTGCATAGCAAATGAAGTCCTCTTTTTTCGAAACCAAACAGCCAAGTACATGCAAGCATGATGAGTCCACCCGCTGCAACCACGAACCAAATGACCGGTTGCAAAGAAGGTCGAGCGGCGATGCGTGTGCGCTCACGACGAACATCATAAAGTTGATTCAAACGTGTCAGCATTTCTTGGATGATGGCAACTTGTACGGGATTCTCGGTGTGCGCTCGAGAAAGTTCTCTGTAAAAATTGCGAAGCAAGGGCCATGCGGTGCTTCCTGCATGTTCCCCACGAGACATGTTAGGCCATTCCACATTGATTACTTCTTCGACATATTGTTTTAAATGAACGGTAGCTTGCGTTTCAAAAGGTTGTGGTAAAACCGAAGCGTCATTGAACAAATCGCTGGCAATCGAGGCTTCTTGATTTACCAAATTATCTGCGCGGTCATAAGAAATCAAGGTGGTCGAAGCAATGAAAGCGAGGAGGACCACATAAATGAGTCCTATTGTCGAAGCAGCAAAGCCCAATACGTCGTTGTGACTTCTGCGATGGTCGAGAGCCAGGAAGCGATGCGAAGTCCAATGTCCTAATACGGAGATTGCCACCCAAAACCCAATGACAATCACTGCTGTGAATAAAAGACTGTGGTTATAAAGTAAGTTTCTGAGCATGCAAAGCTACCTTTTGAATTGTTTTTTGCCGTTTGAGAAAAGAATTTCTCATTTAAAACAAATGAAATTTTAAGCTCTTTTCTAGTGAAAGGCGAGTCATTCTTTTTGAGTTTTTTAGCAAAATACTGATTAAAAATTTAGACATTTTTTCGTAGTCCTATTAATATTTGATATGCTCAAAAATATAAAAATTTTATTTGCAGGAATTGTCTTTCTTCTCCCCTTTCACAGTGCAAGAGCTGCAAAGATTTCTGCCTATATCCCCGCGTATGTAAGCGGTAATGTGGCTGTGATCGACCTTCCGGATGTTTTGGGTCCTGTGATTTCTGGCTCGGCGGGTGCTCAAGGAGTATCTTTTACCCCGGATGGGGCTTTTGTCTATGTGACAAATCAAACAACGAACAGTGTCTCAAAAATAGAAGTGAGTAGTAACACCTTGATAGAAAACATTTCCGTCAACGATGGTCCCTTGGGGATTGCGGTGAGTCCAGAAGGAGATTTTATCTACGTGGCAAATCTCTTCAGTAATAGTGTGGATGTGATCGATGCGAGCAACGATACAGTGATTGCCTCAGTATCTGCCTGTGGTGTACCTCGCGGGATTGCCTTTACGCCAGATGGCGCCTTTGCCTATGTGACCTGTGGATTGGATGATACGGTGGTGGTGATCAATGTGGCAACGCAGAGTCTTGTAGGAGCACCTATAGTGGTGGGGGCAAGTCCTATTGGAATCGCAATGGCTCCCGATGCTACTCACGCCTATGTGACGAATGTGGCAGGAAATACAGTGTCCGTCATCAATGTCGAAACTCAATCCGTGGATGCGACAATCAGCGTGGGTAATCAACCTATTGGTATTGTGATCAGTCCCGATGGAAGCAGACTTTACGTTTCCAATAATGCGGACGACACGGTTTCTGTGATGAATACTTCCAATAATACGGTGATAGGTTCCGGACTCATAGTCGGGGGAGGGCCCTATGGTATTTCCATTACGCCCGATGGTGCTACTGTGTATGTGGTGAACTCTTCCGATGCAACTGTGAGCCCTATTGATACTCAAAGTTTGGAAGTGGGTACGGCGATTGATATCAGTGCAAGCATCAACACTCCTATCGCTTTTGGTAACTTTATTACTCCCAGTCCGGTGTTGCAGTTGGAGCCGGAAACTTACGCTTTTTCTGATCAAGAAATAGGAACTTCGAGTGATCCGGTGACTTTTACCTTGAGGAATCGTGGGACTGCTTTGCTTCGAATTACAGATATTTCTGTATCGGGAGATTTTTCTCAAACGAATAATTGTGGACTCACTGTGAATAGTGCTGAAAGTTGCAGCATTTTCGTAAGCTTTACTCCCAGCGCCGAAGGAGTTCGAGAAGGGAATATCAGCATCACAGATAATGTGCAGAACTTCGACAATGCGGAGATTGTTGCGAGCCCTCAAGTGTTTTCCTTGAGCGGCACAGGCACAGCAACTCCTCTTCCTCCTCCTCCCACTCCCACGCCGGGTGCTTTGCAGGGAGCTTGTAGCTTGCACGTGGGTGTGAACGATTTTTCTAATGGGGTCTTGGGAATTTCGGTGCTTAACTTGGCACTTTTGTGGATTCTAAAAAAGTTTCACGACTCAAAAACTTCTCAAAAAATCTAAGTTCTCGGAATGGTCTATTACTCGTTTTGAAGTAGAAATCCTGAAGGAGTGGATTCGTAGGGCAGTAGAAAGTTAGAGATAACTCATATTCCAGAACCGGCCACAAATTGTGACCGGTTCTAAATTAAAAACCCCATCCATTTTTCAATGGATGGGGTTTTTGCATTCTAGATTCTGTTCAAATTACGCTACTTCATACAATAAATTCGCCGCGGTTCCGGCCACTACATGCGGGCTGTAGTGCGTGGCGAGTTTTTTGCTGCGAGGAAGTTTTGTTTTCACTTTTTCCACGCTGAGTTTTTTCTCTGCCAACAAGTCTTCGTATTCTTTTTCCGCGACGCGCTTTGCCTTGAAGAGCATCATTTGAATACGGCTGTAAACGTTGACCGCACCATCTCCGCTGGTTTCAATGGGAAGGAAAATCGCATCGGGATAACGTTCGGTAATCACGCTTTGCACACCGTCGGAAACGCCGGAAGAGGGCATGCAACCGAAAGGTTTTACAGAAATGACCATGTGTGCTTTTTTATGAGTGACTGTTTGAATGAGCTTGCCCACTTCCATGTGACCTTCACCACCGCGTAATTCATTGTTGTAATGCTCTGCAGCGACGCGCGCATTTTCTTCCATGTCCGGCATCTTGTAATTTTTCAAACCGAGAATTTTTGAGAAGGTGTAAAAGGTTCCCTTCAATGCTTTTTCCGCAATCCAAAGTGTAAGGAACTTCTTGCCCACATCAACGGTTTTCAAACCCTTGCGTGCATTCATGTCTGCGGACTTTAATCGCATGCGAGCTTTCGTATCCACACGACCTTGCCAAATATTGTAGAGAATCCAGTTGGCAATCAGTTGAATGTCTACTTCGGCGCCTTCTTGTTCCAAAAATCTTTGCAATTTGTAATTTCCATCACCTTCCGTGGTCATGGCCCAGAATTCGCCGATGATACTTACTTTTGGTTTTACGATGGTACGATCCACTTCCACCTTTTGAAGAATTTTGCGGGATTTCCAAAGCGCTTTGAGAAGGGATTTTTTAGTTTTCAAAGCATCCATGATGACCGCACGGCATTCGTCAATTGCTTTATCCGTAGAACCTTTCACAACTTCATAGGGACGAATGCGATAACCGATGGCGTTCAAAGCATCGCCGGTGAAAATTGCTTTCGCCAAAGTAAGGAAAAATTCCTTATCCATTCTCAGGCCGGTTTCTTTTCCAGTCGCTTGGTGCATGCCACCATTGGGTTCAAACAACATCACGCGGAAACCTTCGAATCCAGCATCGTTCAAAGCTTTGCGATATTCGGTAACGTACATTCCGAATCGGCAAGGACCGCAAGCGCCAGCGGTAAGAAATACATGCTTGTTGATGATGTCTTCGGTTTTCCAACCCTGCTTATCACGAAGATCAATCAAATATTTCACGAGATTTCCCACGGTGAAATAGGTGGGGTTGCATTGTCCGCGGTTGCCGTATTCTTTTCCGGTATTGAGTGCATCGTTATCGGGACAATCCAAGGCTTTAATGCTGTAACCCAAGCCCGCCAAACCTGCGCCGACGAACAAGTCGTGAGCCATGGTTAAGCCTGAAACCAAAATAGTGGTATGGGCACGTTGGTCCGCATAAAACTCACGAGAGATTTTATCCTGCCATTGTGTTGAGCGGCTTTCCTTGATGCCGAGTTTTGCTTTTTCTTCGGCTTCAAACTTTGCCAGCTCAGCTTCGAGTGCGGCATAAGTGGATGGGTTTTTGGTGGTGACTTCATTAAACAGCTTTTGCATATGTATGTCCTCCGAGTGCTGTCATCGCGAGGAGCGTAGCGACGTGGCGATCTCGAGAGTGCACTCGGGGGATTGCCACGCCCTTCGGGCTCGCAATGACAAAAAATTATCAAACTGCTTTCGCTAAAACTTCTTCTTTCGTTCCTTCTAAATGTGCTTGATAGCTGGGAAGTTCAACGGAGTCTTCTTTTTGAAGTCCCATCAAACGTTCCAGCTCCGCCCTTTTGGCAGCGAGTCTTTGTTTCAATTCATCTTTCTTAGATTTCTGATCCGTAAGCGCTTCTTCATGCAGTGAGAGAGAATGCGCGTAAGTTTTTACGCGAATCTTGATGGAACCACCTGGTTTGTTCGCGTCGATGTCATGCAGGGCAGAGTAGGGGGTTCCACTTGTAGAGATTATTTTGTCGATGATGCCGTAAGTGGGTGCGTCGTGTCCGCATTTGAAGCTAGAGAGATCGAGTACTGCGACGTTCGGATGTCTTGCTGCAAATTTTGCAGACCACACTTTTACGGAACTGTTTGCAGAATAGTTTTCCGGCCATACGTCGTTGATGTCGTAAGGAGAAGAGATAATGCCGGCTTCCACTTCTTTTCCGAAATATTTCATCAGGAATTCTTTGTCTTTCGGAATAGAGCGCATGGAAAGAACGGGGTAGCCCAGTACTTGGAATTCATCGAGCACGTTGTGATTCAAGCCAGGATCGATGTGATAAGGACGACCGAGTAGCAATAAGCACATCTTGTTTTCTTTTTCGGCCCATTCCAAAACTTCACGACCTTTGTTTTGTAGCGTGATGTCAAATTTTTCCAAAGCTTTCCAAGCCTGATCCATCGCCCAGTCGCTTTCATCTTCGGTGATGTCGAGAATGGGAGCAAAGGCTTCAAACATTTGTTTTTTGAATAAGGTTGGCTCATTCAAAGTGACTGCAGGATCGAGATAAGTAATGCCGCGTTCTTTGAAAAAATCATTTTCTTTCGTGAAAGCCGCCTTCATTACTTCGGGAGTTCCGGCGACGATGGGACAAGAAGCCGTATCCACTACTTTATCCATAAAAGAAGTGACGTGCGTGATAATGGGGAAGAAAATGTAATTCAGTGGTTTTTCAGCTTTATGTTTGTGAAAAAGTAAATTGTGAATGTGAGCTTGGGCAACTTTTGAAGGATAACAGGGATCAATCGATCCATATTTTCCACCTTCGACCCACATTTCCTCTGAAGTGTAGTCGGAGAAAATGACTTGGGTAGGAGGAACCCCTAAAACTTCTAAATAAGTTCTCCAGATCGGCGCTGTATTGTAAATGTTTAACACGCGAGGAATTCCGATGCGCAGTTTTTTACGTGCTTCTAAGCTTGCAGGCGAAGAGCGTTTGAATTGTCTTTTGAAAGGAATGCGTTTGATTTTTCCGAAGAGGGTTTTCTTGACTTCGATATCTTCGTAATCCGCACCGTCTTCCGGGAGCACATCAAAAGGATAAGAGTTGAAGGCCACGTTCGCTTCATAATCGACCAGGTTTGGATATTTCTTCTTCAATTCATTTCGTTTTTTGGCGAGTTCCACCATCGCTTCTTTGGATTCCACGGTACCTTTTTCGCAGCTGAAACCTGAGATGTAGCGACTGGTTCCCCCTTCCGGAGTTTTGGTGTCGATGAAAGTACGGCTGCAATTGTTCGGACAGAAGTTGCATTTGGTGCTTTCATCATTTCGACTGGTGTACTCGAGATTGATCGTTGCATCCAAACCAATGAAAGTGGAATATCCCCGGCGTTGTACCACGCGACGTGTTTCCATTGCGGCACCAATGGCGCCGGCTTCCCCGGTATGCGGATGGACGAGCACTTCCGCTCCGGGCACGCGTTCTTTGATGTAATCCACTTGAGCTTTTACTGCAGCGAGATTGTATTGCGTACCACCCTGAAGCACGAAGCGTTTTCCAAGTTCGGCCATACGCGGAATTTGCACCACGTATTGCCATACGTTTTTGGGAAGTACTTGGGCAAGTCCGGCGAGCAGTTCTTCTTTGGAATAACCTTCTTTTTGGAAATTTACGCGGTCAGAATCCAAAAATACCGCACAGCCATAAGAAAATTTAGGAGCAAGTCCTGCGCCGAAAGCGACATCCGCATAATCTTGAACTTTTACTCCGAATTGATCAGCCATAGCTTGCAACAACATTCCGTTTCCTGCAGAACATTGATTGGAAAGACGGAAATTTTTAATGTCACCATTCGACATGAAGAGAACTTTGATGTCTTGACCACCGATGTCACAAATGACGTCCACATCTCCGAAGAAGTGCACGGCACTCATCATGTGTGCAACGGTTTCGACGATATTTACGTCGGATTTTACAGACGCCTCCAGAACGTCTGCAGCATAACCGGTGGCGCCGAAACCAAGGACTTCTAAAGTGGCACCGCAAGATGCGACGTGATCATTCATCTGTTGTAAAATTTCTTTGGTGTCTTGAATCGGATTTCCTTTGGAGAGTTGATAGGCTTTCAAAATAATTTCGCCTTCTTCATCAACCAGTACGGCTTTCGAAGAAGTGGAACCGCCATCCAAACCGATAAAACCTTTTACGACGCTACCACTTTGAATCTGTTTTGGAGAAAATTTGGGAATCGAATATTCTTTACGGAAAGAATCCAATTCTTCAGGGGTTTTAATAAGGGGTTTTGCAGCCTTGGCACCTAAAGTCGCTTTGCGTCCGTGGGTGATGAATTCCTTCAAATCATCCAAGCCTTTGTAACGACCGACGCTCGCTTCTTCATAGGTTCCATAAATCACTGCACCATAAGCGGCGTAGTATTGTGCGTTTTCCGGAACGAAAATCAGTTCTTCAATGGGAACATCTTTGGGATAGTTGTAATTTCTTTCCTTCCAGGTTTCGGGAATTCTTTTTCTCCAACATTGTTGAAGGAAGGGGAGATAAGTATTCGGTCCACCGAGCAAGAGTACGCGATGCCGCAAGGTGTTTCCACGAGTCAAAACCGATAGGTTCTGCATGACGATGGCATCAGCGAGGGAACATTAAATTTCATTCGAAGGAATTCCAGATTTTACAAGGTTAACGATGTCGGTTTCGGCAAACACACCGCATTTTGCGGCGACATGATGGAGTTTGGAATCGTCGAAAGGAATATTTCCAAGAATTTTAGATTCCACACCGACTTTAATCACGCATTTATCGATGGTGGCGCCGGTGCCAGAGGCACATTTGTCATTCATGGAAGCAATCGCCTGTTTTTCACCGGTTTCTTCATTGGCTTTATAAATGATAATCTTGGCATCTTGTCCGCCGAGCTCGATGATGGAGCCGACATCCGGATGAAGTTTTTCAACGGCCATGGTAACGGAGTTCACTTCTTGAACAAATTTTGCACCGAGAGGAGTTGCGAGAGGGGCGGAACCCGAACCCGTTACGAAGATACGGATATTTTCCATTGCCACATCCTGAAATTCCTGGCCAATGCGGACCAAGAATTCGAGGACTTTCTCAGGCTGTCTTGTTTCATGGCGTTGGTAATCGCTCCAAAGGATTTGAAGATTTGAGGGATCAACCACAACAGCTTTAACGGTGGTGGATCCGACATCCATTCCGATCATGAGTTCTTTAGGCATGCACGGTTCTCCTTAAAGTCGGTCAAAAGGAACAAAATTTTTATTTTTTAAAATCCTGCTTCGGCTAACAATGGCTGGAAGGTGGATGTATTGCGGGTTAAAAAATAAAAATTTCGCCCCTTCCGACCTCATTAAACTGACATGTCAGTCTAGTTTGTGCAAAATGAACGAAAAAAGGGACTAAGTCAAACAAAAGATTGGGGATTTATGAATTTGTGGTCATTGCGAGTCCTGCGCAGCAGGGCGTGGCAATCCCGCCACAAAGTGGCCCCTCCTTGGGGTGAGTGCACTAGCTGGATTGCTTCACTTCGTTCGCAATGACATGATTTCCGCACGGCCGATAATGCCGTGGCATTTCGTGAAGGTGGCGACTTCGAGACTGAGCGGAGCTTTTTTGAGCTCTTTTACTCTTTGTTCAAAAGAATTCCATTCCTTGCAGAGTTTTTGGGAAGAAATTCCGACCACGCCGTAGGCTAATTGATCACAATAGAAGAGGTGAATGCTTTTGGCGGGATCTTTTTGGTCATAATGTTCAAAAGTTTTTCGAAAATCCCAAGTGCGAGTGTTGTCAATTCCAGGACAATGTTCGGGTTCATCGCAGTCGATGGGGCAAATCCAGGTGGCAAAACTCAAGGCACAAATTCCAGAATCCAAAAGTTTTTGAAAGGGGAGTTTGAGATCCGTATCGTAGGGGATCACTTTACTTTGGGTTGTTTTACTTTTTTTCTCCAGCAAATTGAGAAAGAGGCGAAAGAGTACATGGGGTGCAGTGTGATCAGGAATGATGAAATGATTTTCTTTGGACTCTGGAGATTCCAGCAAGCTTAGTAAAAAATCATCATAGCTTTTTAAAATTTGTTTGGCCTGTTTC
>CAYPXN010000037.1:0-3784 GCA_964414715.1 uncultured Pseudomonadota bacterium
ATTTTATATTGGGGTTTGCCGGGTGCAAAAAATTGGGCGAAGAAAAATTGAATTTATTTTGTGATTTTTTTTGCGATATCTTGGGCAGCATTGAAGTTTGTGATGAAGGCTGCGGGAACCGATTTTTGGCTGGCGTAGTCGCCGGTGATGTAAAGTCCTTCAACGGAAACTTTATTTCCGTCAGCATCGAGTTGATAAGCTTGTCCTGAGGACGGATCACACAAGGGATTTCCTTTTTCAAAGGGAATACCGATTTTTTCCATCATGTCTTTGTCAATTTGCCAACCTACTGCCGGAGCAAAATAGTCCACCACTAAAGAAGCAGGCTCTTCTCCTTCCCGGAAACTCACTTTCCATCGCTTTTTGCCGTTTTCTTCAATGGATTCCACTTTTTCGCTGTTGGTATTCCAAAGGATTTTGACGATGCCTTCGCTTTCCCATTGCATGAGTTGTTCATTGTTGTGAACATGCAAGCTCGCGGGAACACTGAAAGGTTTTTTATAATAAGAAAGATAAATCTGATTGTTCTTGGTGCAGTTCCCGTTTGCGCAAAGGGTTTTTACGTTATCGAAAGCCGTATTGCCTCCGCCAATAACGAGAACCGTGGAGTTGTGGATGTCATCCACCTCTACACCTCTTACGACATGCTTTTTGAGATCTTCGGAGATTTCCCCTTCTTCCCATTTGAGAAGTTTAGGTTTTCCGTAGCGACCTGCGGTCATGATTATGTTCCAGGCATGATAAGTTCCGAGATTGCTGCTGATTTTCCAGGAACCATCCGAGTTTTTTTCAAGGGAAGTGATACGTTCTTTGTTGCGGAAGTTGAGATGATAATAATCAATGAAGCTATTCATTCTTGAGAGAAAAACTGCACGAGTCGTATCTTGCATTCCCACAAGGCCGGAAATTTTTCCGGGAGGGCCCGAGTAAAAAGTGTCCGCTTCTTTTTCGCGAGACCAAATATCGATTACCGTCGAGTTGGGTTTTATTCTTTCAAAAACAGCGATGCGAAATATTCCAAAACCCATCAGGTTTGCAGCTGCTGAAATTCCCCCAGGACCTCCTCCAATAATAGCAACATCTAATATAGGGGCTTGCGTCCCACAGGGATTTCCTTCGGTCATCGCCCCCTCCATCGGCAACCCCGCAAGGGGGCCACTTCGTGGAGCCGTTGGAGCCTCCCCCTCAACGCCCATCGGCTTTTTACAACTTGGGGCCCACGCTAAGCGTGCCATATCATCAAACCAAAGAATTAAATTTCCTTTCAAATCTTCAACTCGGACATTTTGAAAACGGTCGATATCGGGCATGCGATAATAACAATGTTGCAAAGGATCCGGAAGATTGAGCAGTTTTTTTAAGAATAAAGTCCAGTCGATTTGAGCCGTTTTGTCTAAGATGATTTCAAGATTTTCGGGTTGTTCTCGTAAAGCCTCTAAAAGGGCTTCATTGGTTTTTATGCCTTGAAGTTTTTTGGTGTCGAATTTTTTTTCATGGAGAGCCTGTATGAATTGTGAAGAAATTTGAGACTGACTTAGTAAGGGTTCTGCAGCTTTTACGACGGCTTCATAAGTGGGAGATGAGGGTGAGAGAAATTTTTCGAATTGTTCCAGACAAATTTCTCTTTCGCTGCGATTGCTGGTTTGGCTGAGTGTTTCCACTTCTTCCCGAAATTCACGTAGATCAATTCCCAGTGTGAGTGCAAAAACGTGGCGGAGTTCTTCCTGGGCATTGAGCAGGTCTTGCTCGGTTTCCATGTATTTGTTTTCGTCCAGATCTTTTTCAGCTTTGATGAGATGGTAAGCTACATGGTATTTTCGAAAAGGTCTTTCCAAGACGAAACGATTGGGGCTACTGGCGTAGTAATTTGTGAGAACTCGAATAGCTTTTTCTTCGGAGTTCAGATGCGGCCATTTTTTTTGATCTCCCCGATCGAGGTTCAGTCCATTCATGAGAAGAGCCAAAGCGGCATCATATTTTTCTTGTGCCTTTTCGATATTTTTTTCTGTCAACAGCGTTTGGAGTGCAGTTTGAATGTCATTTAAGTCTACTTCCAAAGCTTGAGGAGAATCGGGGGCTGGAACTTTTTGAATCGTCTCCAATAAAAGACGAAGATCTGAAAGTCTTTGTTTCAACTCCACAGAATTATAGTGGAGAGGAATAATTCGCCCCATTAAAAGGGCTTTGAGAAAGGCTTTAGGATTCATCATAGGATATATGTGTTATAGTGTTTTAACTTTCAATGAATCTTTATGAGTTAAAAAGCTATCTCTTTCAAAGATTCGCAATTCTGTAAATGTAAATTATTTAATGGTGTGACTGACCCAATTCGCTGATTGCATAACGGTATTCCTCTGCGCTTAACAACTGTTGTTGAGTTTGAAGCGTTTCGAGTTGGGGATAAACCCTTTTCCATCTCCCATTTTCAAATTTAAGGGCGCTCATGTGACCGTATTGTTCAGTTTCAACAAGCCGAAGCGCTCCAATTGCAAGCTTAAAAGCGAGGGCTATTTCGGGGTTTGTGGGAGGAGCTCCTCTTAAAAGGTAAGCAAGACTTTCCGCCCGGGTGTTTTTTCTGTCTATTTGCTTACTTAACCAACGGGCTACTTCACCGCTTTCTATAACGAGTCTGCCATGTTCATCATGATTCTCGGGGAGGGGAATCAGTTGACCTGCATCATCCAAAAAGCGTGCTCCCTCAGAAACTAAAATGACCCCATGATGTTGGTCTCTGGCTCGTGCTTCTGAAATAATATGGGATATTTCACTCAAAGGACGTGGGTATTCTCCGACAAAGAGGCCATCCACGCTTGCTTTTCTTGCAATAGCCATTGCCAATGCACCTGAGTGTTGACCCATCACTTCGACGATAAACCAACGTTCACAGCTATGCCCCGTATGATAGAGATTACGAACTGCTTCAACTCCCTGTTGAACCGCAGAAGGAAAACCGATGCTTACATCCGTGCCGGGGACATCATTATCAATGGTTTGTGGAATGAAAACAAGAGGAACGCCTTCGCGATGAAGGGCTAAGCTTGCCTTCATGGAACCATTTCCTCCTAGTACTATCAAAGCGTCGATTTCATATTGATGAAGAGTTTCCTTGATACGTTCTGCATGAGGATCTTTTTCCACAGGATTGGTCCGGCTACTGCGCAAAATGTTTCCACCGAGGTAGGCAATTTCTTTGATACGTCGATGAGGCGCATGGTTTCCAAATATTTGTTGGGCAGCTCTTGTTACGGCAGCTTTGCCAAGCAAGTCTCGGGAGTGTAATGGAAATATTCTACCCTCAGGTTCTCTTAAGCCCCGAAAGCCATCTAAAATACCCACGAAATCATAAGGTAAATTAAAAAAAGTACGAGCTCCCACTACGAGGGATTGAATGACTGCGTTTTCGCCGGGGCCATCTCCTCCACTGGTGAGAATTCCTATTCTTCTAGGATTCAAAGAATCACGGGATGTTGCGGGAAGTTTAGTGTCACTGAGTTTTCTCAAATTGGGAGTGGCAATTTGGTCAAGGCGTACTCTTAGATCTTCAGAGGCTTGAAATTGAAGAATCATGTTTTGGGAAGAAGGAAGAAGGGGCGATGAAGAAATAGGTTTCACAGCCTCCATTCTTACATCGAGACTTCGTTCGAAGGCATGGATGCGTCCTCCGGTGAGATGGCCTGCGAGGGCAGATCCTGCACCGAGAGCGATGTTTGTTGCTTCAGCATTTGCCAGTCTTTGGAGATAAGATCCTTCTTCGTGAGTTGTAAATCCTGCTTGTGCAGAGAGT
>CAYPXN010000038.1:0-3597 GCA_964414715.1 uncultured Pseudomonadota bacterium
CCTGCTCCCATGGAGATGTTGGAAGCTTCTGCTCTGGCAAGTCTTTGGATGTAGCTTCCTTCTTCATGAGACGTAAAGCCAGCTCTTGCAGATAACTCATGTCCAATCACCATGGCATTGGCTTGGGCAAAATGACCTAAAACAGGACTGTGTCCTCCCAAAGGAGATAAAAGCTTCAAAGCAGCAAAATCTGTCATGGTTCCCAAGAAACCATCGTGATCAAACACTCCTTGTTCGGGATGATGTCCTGAAAGAGAAGCAAAGGCATTGTTTGCGGATCTAAAGGCAATAACTTCACCGGTGAGAGCGAGTGCATTGGCAGCGCCGTTGAGGAGGAGTCTGGGAGCAAATCTTGTGAGTCCTGCGGCAGCGGCTCCTTCGAGAGTAGCAATTTTAGTGAGTCGGAAGACCCCAGAGCCTAGAGTCATGGCAGCCAGAGAAAGGGGATCGGCGGCTTGTTGTGCGAAACTGTTTAAAGTCGCATCCATCTCCATATGAGACTGATTTAAATGAGATGTTGAATGATTGCCTAATAGTGATTCTCGGCGTGTGAGAATATCTCGCGTCATTTGCATAACTCCTTATCCCGTTGGAAAAGGGAAATGAATTTATCTCCCTTTAATCCCAGTTAAAAAAACTTATTTCTTTGTAGAATAGAAATTTGTTCGAAAGGCAGATGATTTAGTTGCTAAAAAAATGAGTGTCTATTCATTTTTTCCCCCTTTTTACATATTGCCAAAGAACTACTTTTATCATAGCCCTCCTCCAGAAGGGGTTTATATAGAAAGGGAGCACTCGTATGTTTGAAATGGAAGATAGCAAACTCGGTAAACTCAAGGTTTACAATGTGACCGAAGCTCGTGCAAATTTTGCTTCGGTTCTCCGTGAAAAAGATGGAAAAGTGGTGGTCACCTGGCACGGAAGACCCTTCAAAATTTTAGTGGATTACCAAGAATACTCTGAACTTCTTCAAAAAAAAGCCAACCTTGAAAATTCAAAGCTTCCTGAAGCACCTTTGGAAACAAAATCCCAAGTTCCAGGTCAATGGAATGAGGAAGATTTAAGCCAGATTGTCAAATCCATCACTGAAAATATACCCAACTACAAGTGAGCCGGTTGAGAGGTCGAAATCGCTGGCTGTGAGCTAGGTTGCGAGCTCGGCTGGGAACTTGCCCCTCTATTCAACTGATACATTTGAACTGCCGCATTGTGTTCTTCCACCGTTCTTGAAAACTGGTGAGAACCATCTCCCTTACTCACAAAATAAAGATAATCGGTTGTCGCAGGATTTAAAACGGCTTCGATACTTTTCAAGCCAGGGTTTGAAATAGGTGTGGGTGGGAGTCCTGGGTGAAGATAAGTATTGTAAGGCCCATCCCTTTCCAAATCAGATTTATGAATATTGCCATCAAAGTTGGGGATTCCATAAATAATAGTGGGATCTGTCGCCAAAGGCATGTTTGTACGCAGACGATTATAGAAAACACCTGAAATGAGTGGCCTTTCTTCCGCCTTGCCTGTTTCTTTCTCAACAATAGAGGCCAAGGTTAAAGCCTGATATTTGCTCAATCCCAATTGAGAAGGAATATTCATCAACTTTTGATCTACCTTCTTCTTGAAGTTATTCACCATCATCTGAAGAATTTGATCTTCTTTCATTTCTTTGGTGTATTCATAGGTGTCTGGAAAAAGATAACCCTCTAAGCTGCTCCCTTCCAGTCCATAGCGAGGCGCAGCGTTATTTGCCAATGCCTTTTGCAAAAACAGATCAGGATTCACCACGCCTTTTTCTCCCAAACTCTTCGCAATATCTCGCACGCTAAAACCTTCGGGAATCGTAAAACTTCGGCGCAAACGCTCACCCTTCAATAGTTTTTGAAGAATTTGCTCGGGAGTTGCTCCCGGACCAAATTCGTATTCTCCCACTTTTAAAACCGAGGCCACCCCTTTATAGCGAAAGTAATAATCCAAAAGTTTGGGATGATTCGTAAGCTTCGCATTATAAATTTCATTCACCAAAGATTGAATTCCCATCCCCTTTTTGACCTCAATAATTGCTTGGGGTCCAAAGGGCTGTGAAGGAAAACGGTAAAGGCTAAAAACAAAATAAGCTGCAACAATGAGCAAAATTAAAAAAATCCCCCAGAATACCTTTTTCATAATTTTCCTTTCGAACGAAGATAATCCTCCAGAATTAAGCAGGCGGCCATTGAATCTACTTCCTCTTTTTTCTTCTTACCCCGAATACCTTTTTCTACAAGTTTTTCTTCGGCTGCCCAAGAAGTTAGCCGCTCGTCCTGCCAGTAAACAGGGAGGGTTAAATTTCTTTGCTTCATTTGTATTTGGAGTTTTTCTATGAATTGGCGCACCTTCTTGGCTTGAGGTCCTTCGCTTTCATTCATGTTCAGAGGCAAACCTACTACCAAAGCTTGTGGGCCTTGCTCTTCAATAAGTTCCGCCAGTTTTTCAAAATCCTGATCTGTCCCCTGACGATAAAAAGTCTTTTGAGGCCAAACTCCAACGCCCAAAGGATCGCTTGTGGCAATACCCACCCTTTTTTCACCCACATCTAAGGCTAAAAATTTCACGGTAATAAATATGTAGAGCTTCTAAAAAAAATTGTATAGGAATAATTATACGATCGGGTGACGCGACTGGAGGCCCTCCAAATTCCGCCAGCAGCGCAGCGATGCCGAATTTGGAGGTGAGGAGCGGCAGGACCCGATCAAATTTAAATTATGCTGCGAATATATTTAAAAATTATAGGAAAGGTACAAGGTGTAGGTTATCGAAACTGGGCCTCTCACAAAGCCCATGAACTTGCTCTTGTGGGTTGGGTAAAAAATTGTGCTGACAACAGTGTGGAGGCTGAAGTGCAAGGTCCTGAAGAAAAAGTCCTAGTTTTCATTCAAGCTTGTAATCAAGGACCCGCTCGCGCTCGAGTTCAAGAAGTACAAAAAAAAACGCTCCCAAATTTGGGAGCGTTTGAAAATTTTGAAATTCGATTTTAAATTAAGCAAACTTCATTGTCTGAATGAATTTTTGGAAAGGTCGGGCGTAAATTTCAAATTGCTCGCCCGGAAAGCTTGCGGTGATGTTAATCGCCACATCATTGCGAATCAAGGTAATCTGAATTTGCTGAACCTTTTGGCCGGCTTTGATGTTTTTCAAGGCGGGAGTTTCTTCACCTAACATTTGTTTCATCGAAGCTAAATCCCATTGGCAAACCATCTGCATTGCGGGCACCCCACCTACACTGATTTGTTTCTCATCCACAATTTTAAAACTTTGAATGCCGCGCGCTTTTACAGCTTCTTTGATTTTTTCAAAATAAGTCTTTAGATCCACCGGCTGATTCAGTCTTTCTTTTGTAAGAATAATATTCGGACGAACATTCTTATCTGTAGAAGGAATGGTGAGAGTCACCATTCCTTGATCTTGCCAGTTTGCGGGAATTTCTGCGTCTAAATCATTTAAAGTCAGTCTACCCATGATTATCTCCTTGGAATTACAGCTATTTTTGACAACAAGCAAATATTATAAGCGTGAGCCTCTTTTGCTGCAAACATCTTTTTCGGCAGGCCTAACTTAGTTGTT
>CAYPXN010000039.1:0-2377 GCA_964414715.1 uncultured Pseudomonadota bacterium
AAAAACTCATTGAGGACAATTCCGGCAATCTGGGAACGTGAAAATTCTTCTTTTCTTTCCATTTTGAGGGAAGTGGCCGTATCTTTTAGGCTTGCGGAAAAGTCGGAAGACTCTGCATTGATGTTGAGCCCTACCCCAACGATCATATAATCGACCCCACCTTCTGGTGTGAGTTCCATTTCTGTAAGTACTCCCCCGAGCTTTTTGTTTTTAAATAAAAGATCATTTGGCCATTTCAGGTGGAGTCCTTTGGGTAGCAATTGTAAAAAAGTCCGATAGGCGGCAAGTCCTGCGATGAGATTGATTTGTGGGGTTTTATTGGGTGTCAAAGTGGGACGCAGGATAATGGAAAGATAAATGTTTTTGAAAGCGGGAGACTCCCAGCTACGATCCAGTCTCCCTCGGCCAGCTGTTTGTTTTTCTGCCAAAACCACAGTATTTTCACTAGCACCCTGTTTTGCCAGTTGGTGCCCCATATCATTGGTGCTGGTAATTTCTACATAGGTTTCAATTTTTAAGCCCGAAGGAAGAGGAGAAAGGGCATTTTGGATTTCTTGGGGGTTTAATTTTTTCATGGTTTTGAAATTTTACGCAGGACTAAGCTTGTTGACAATTGAAAACAAAGAACCTTACAATTTACGCACTGTGTTAATGTTTGAATTTGAACGGGTCCTGTTCCGCCTCAGGCGGACCACCCGTTCATAATGGGTGTTAGGGTGATGCGTTTTATACAATTGATTCGTGAAAATGTGGGCTGGAAGATTGCGGTCATTACATCGATTGCTCTTTTGTTTGTGGCAGTCTTGATGATTGCGAGCTTTTCCGTGATTCCTGTCCAGATTTTTTCGAAATTCAATTTGATTCAAATTTTGGTGATTCTCGTCCTTTTACTTACTTTTCTTGCCGTCTTGGTGATTAATATCTCCACTTCTGCAATTATTCAGAAACCGGTGGATCGCTTAATTCATGTGATGAACCAGGCTCGTTCAGGAAATATGAAAGTGAAAGCTCCGGTTCATACCATTGATGAAATTGGAGAACTTTCGGACCAATTTAATCAGATGTTGGAAAAGATTGGAGAGTTGGATGCCCGTAAGATGAGAACAGAGCGTGAGCTCATCCATGCGCAGGAAGAGTTGAAGTACAAAAATGTGTTGGAAGAAAAATCCTCGATTATTGAAAAAACCAATCAGCAACTTGAAAAATCGGTCAAAGAACTTTCCATGTTATATGAAGTGGGCCAGATGATTTCATCCACATTGGAACCGGATGAGTTATATAACATTATGCTGGATGTGGTGAAAACTTTGGGTTTCCACGAATTTGCACTCTTGGTTTTCGAAGATGAAAGTAAAAAGCTGGTGGTGAAATCCGCTTATGGTTTTAAAGATAACCAAAAAATCAAGGAACTGATGTTTGATTTGGGAGAAGGAATCAGTGGAAAAGTGGCGGAGAAACGCGAACCGGTTTACATTAAAGACACTTCGAAAGATCATAGCTATCTTCACTACAAGGGAGAAAAAATGGAAGAAGGCTCGTTTTTTTCCATTCCCTTGATCAGTCACGAGCGCCTGATGGGAGTGATGAACTTTACTCGTCCTGGGATTGATTCCTTTTCCACCAATGAAATCCGTCTTTTGAATTCCTTGGCAAACCAGATTGCGATTGCCATGGAAAACACCCGTCTTTATGCAAAAACTAAAGAGCTTTCCGTAACAGACGAACTCACTCATATTTACAATCGAAGGCATTTTCAGAATATGCTTCAAATGGAATGGAGACGTGCCAAACGATTCAGTCGGAATATTTCCTTACTCATGGTGGATGTGGATCACTTCAAAAACTATAATGATACGCATGGTCATCTGGAAGGAGACCAGGTGTTGAAAAAAATCGCCCAGATTTTAGCTGACCATGTCCGTGAAGTCGATACGGTGGCCCGTTATGGAGGAGAAGAGTTTTCCATCATTCTGACACATACCGCTGCCGAAGATGCCCTTCATGTGGCTCAAAAGCTCTGTGGATTGGTGGAGCAACATCCTTTTTATAGTGAAAGTAATAAAATAGATACGCAAGTGACGGTTTCTATCGGAGTGGCCACTTATCCTGACGATGCCAGCAATATGGAAGATTTGATCAATCATGCCGATATTGCGCTTTACCGTGCAAAAAATTTGGGAAGAAATCGGGTGATCAGTTATGCGGAGGCAAAATCGGCCGGGCTCAGAGTAGTGTAAGGCCAATTTTTGGAGAATTCTTTTTTCACTTCTTCGTAGCGTTCGTAAGTTCCCAAATCCCTGAAATAGTTTTCACAAACAAAGCCAGATAATTTTCCACCTTTTGCTAAAAGGGGAACGTAAGCATCTTCAACAATGCA
>CAYPXN010000040.1:0-72872 GCA_964414715.1 uncultured Pseudomonadota bacterium
CAACAAACTTCTTCCTTTAAGTCGGAAAAAGTTGAGTCATGATCAGGTTTTAAAATCCGCAAAAGAAATTCGGGAAAAACTTTATCACTTACTGGAGTGTTTTTTGTGCGAACAAAAATAATCATCGCAACCCGTTCTTCAGCTTTGGCTTTGGTACAAGCTGAAACAGTACGCTCTCTTTTAGAAAGCCGTTGGCCAGGACTTGACGTGGAATTGTTAAAGCTTAAAACCCAGGGCGATATTTTGTTGGACAAACCCCTTCGAGATGTCGGGGGGAAAGCCTTGTTTGTAAAAGAAATTGAAGAGGCTTTGCTAGATAAAAGAGCAGACATTGCCGTCCACAGTATGAAAGATGTTCCAGGCCAGATTCCTGCTGGCTTGGAAATTCCAGTCATTTTAAAAAGAGAAAATCCTCAGGATGCTTGGGTAAGCGAGAAATTTCCTTCCCTGAAAAATATCCCTCAAAAATCAAAAATAGGCACCACATCGCTTCGAAGAAAAGTTCAGCTTTTAAAACAACGACCTGACCTTGAAGTATTGGAACTTCGCGGAAATGTGGATACTCGTCTCAAAAAACTTCATGAGGGAAATTTTGATGCCATTATTCTCGCCGCAGCAGGTCTGAATCGTTTGGGAAAATCAGATGTCATCCGGGAACTTCTCCCTTTTATTTGGGCCCCAGGTCAAGGTGCCGTAGGAATTGAATCTCGGGAAGAAGATACAGATTTGAAAAAGCTCATCCAGCCTTTTGCAGATCCTGACACGGAAGTCTGTGTGAAAGCAGAAAGAGTCGTATTAAAAAGATTGGAGGGCGGATGCCAGCTGCCCGTCGGTGCCCAAGCAGAATTAGAAAACAATAAAATTCACCTCAAAGCTTTTGTCTCGACACCCGATGGTCAGAAATATTTGGAAGATCATGTGGTGGGCGACTCTGTTTTGGCAGAGGATTTGGGTGAAAAGTTGTCTGAAATATTACTCAAACAGGGTGCTGCAGAAATATTAGACAAGATCAGGAAATCATGAGTTCTCAATTTGGAAAAGTGTATTTGGTAGGGGCGGGACCAGGAGACCCCGGACTCATTACCCAAAAGGCTTTGGATTTAATCCGAAAAGCAGATGTCATTTTTTATGACAATCTCGTAAACCCCTTACTTTTAAAAGAAGCCCGGGATTCCTGCGAAAAAATCTATGTGGGGAAAAGAGGAGAAGGAAATTCTACCGAGCAACAACATATCGAGGATCAACTGGTAAAAGCAGCTCAAAAAGCGAAATGTGTTGTTCGACTCAAAGGAGGAGATCCTTTTATTTTTGGCAGAGGGGGAGAAGAGGCACAGAGGCTCGTTCAGGAAAAAATTGCTTTTGAAATTGTCCCGGGTGTTACTTCTGCGATTGCGGTACCCGCTTATGCAGGCATCCCTCTCACACATCGAAACTTCACCTCTTCTGTGGCTTTTGTAACGGGTCACTTCAGTGTACAGGAATCTTTTGCCCCTTTAAATTGGGATGCTCTTTCAAAAATAGGAACTCTCGTTTTTTTAATGGGTGTTAAAAGTATTCGAAAAAACATGGAAAGTCTGATTGCTGCAGGAAAAGATCCACAAACACCCGCGGCCATCATTCGCTGGGGAACATATCCCAAACAGCAAACCCTTGTCTCAACGATTTCTCAAATTGCAGACAAAGTGGAAGAGCATCATTTAATGCCTCCTGCAATTCTGATTACAGGAGAAGTGGTAAACCTAAGGAATGAAATTACCTGGTTTGAATCGAAACCCCTTTTTGCAAAAACAATTTTAGTAACACGCGCCCGACAGCAGGCGAGTGAACTTTCTCAAAAGCTTCGAGATTTGGGTGCCCATGTAATAGAAGTGCCTGCATTAGAAATTCATCCTCCGGCCTCCTGGAAGAAAATGGATCTGGCAATCAAAAATATCAAAAAATATGATTGGCTTGTTTTTACCAGTATAAATGCAGTTCAGAGTTTTTTTGGGCGACTGCAAAAGTTAAAGAAAGATATTCGAGATTTATCGGGATTAAAAATTGCTGCTGTAGGACCAGCTACTGCGGAAGCCCTTGAAAAATTACACCTTCAAGTTGCAAAACTTCCCGCCCAATTTAATGCAAGAAAACTCGCACTAAGTTTTAAAAGCAAAGATATAAAAGGAAAACGTTTTCTTTTCCCCAGAGCAAAGGAGGGAAGGGATGACTTGATCGATATTTTGACAGAAAAAGGGGCCAAAGTAGATCTGCTCATTGCCTACGAAAATAAAATCCCCAAAAATATGGATCAAACACTTCAAAACATTTCAGAAATTGATTGCATTACCTTTGCATCTTCCTCTTCGGTAGAAAATTTTGTAAAAATACTTTCACCTTCTCAATACGAGAAATTCAAACAATCTGCTTGTGTTTGCATAGGGCCTCAAAGCCTCCAAAAAGCAAAAGAATTAGGCTTTGAAAAGGCCCAAAAAGCCCCTCAAAGCACGATCAATGCCCTGATTCAAAAAATAACAGAGTTGTTTTCTTAAACAACTTTTAACTTTTCTTAACAAAGTCACAACTTTCCAACCTCTAAATCACGATAATCAGACACATCTTTTACTTTTTCTTTCGCATGCAAGGGCGTGAAAAGTTATAATAAAAAAGTTAAAGATTTGGGGGTAGAATGGCAGAGCCACTCATAGGATTTAGTAATTATTTACCGGATTTTGTGACTCGTTTTTTGGGACCAGAGGCCCCTAATCCCCCAGAGCTAAAACCTGAGTCTCAAAAAGCAGATGCCCCCTCTCCCTTAAATCCTGAAGCTCAGGCTGAACTCCAAAAAATCGCAAGCAACCCGGAAAATTTGCAAAAGTTGGGGGTAACCCCTGAGGGACATCTTCTTATCCCGGGAGAGCAAAGAAAACAGGAAGCTTGGGGAACGATGTGCAAATCAATGCAAAAGCTTTGGGGTCAACTTGAGAAGGGCCCTGACAAAAGTGCTGTTGCAAATCCTGCCAATATTCAAAAATCGATCCAATTTTTAAAAACACAAGAATTTGCCTTGCTTCCTCAAGATCTTCAAAAAGAATTCCTTTCCAGAGTAACATTGCCAGGCTCTGATCAAATACTGACAGGTATGAATGCAATGACAAGTAGCGAAAGGGTCCAGCTGGCGATAAAAACCCAAACTCCCGTATATGCCCGCAAACTTTTGGCAGAAGGAAAAGCGCATGAGGCTTCCAGACAATTTGAAAAAGCGATCCTCTTTAATCCTGAAAATCCCAATTTGCATTTCGAAGCAGCCTCTGCGTTAAGAGCGGCCTCCGATCAGGAAACAAATCTTCAAGTAAAGGCGGTTCTTGAAGC
Organism: uncultured Pseudomonadota bacterium; assembly: GCA_964414715.1. Lineage (GTDB taxonomy): Bacteria > UBA10199 > UBA10199 > JADFYH01 > JADFYH01 > CAYPXN01. Next base: position 3,349 of record CAYPXN010000040.1, read on the forward strand.
TGAACTTGTGGAACACCTGGATATTCTGCTCGTAAGCAAGCCAGAACATGCAGAAGCGCTGCAATTAAAATCACAGGTTTTGTTTGATGAAGCCCGCAACACAAAACTTTTAGCGGATCAGGAATCAAATCCACAAATTAAAAACAGACTTTATACAGACTCTTTGCTCTCGCTTGATAAAAGTCTAAAAATCAATCTCGGCGATTGGAGAGCACTCAGACTCGCAGGGGATATCTTGTCACAATTGGGAAAGGAAAATGAAAGTAAAGCTGCCTATGAAGCCGCCTGGAAATCTGCCCACGAAGCTTTTAAAGATGAGCTAGGTAAAATTCCCACTTACGTGGAGGGTCCGAATGCCGAAGGGCAAGCTGCAAATCTCGCCGAAGGAGAAAAGACAGCGGCGACTGTAAAACAATTTTTGGATGAAATTCAAAGTATCCCGCTGGAGAAGCCCGAACTTAAATTTCAGCAACTTTTTTCTGCAAGAGCTTATCATGAAGCGGTATATCGGATGGAAAAATCTTGCATACCCATTGGTGTTCCCATGGTGGACTCCAATCCTGAATACAAAGCTTACACCGATAAGCTCACTGCTTTGAGAAGTAATGTTGATGCGGCACATGGAAAAATTTTAGAACTTTCCCAACAAATTCGTGGAAGCCTTACGGTTCCCGAAGGTCAAGCTCCTTCATTGGAACAAATCCAAAGTGCAAAGCTTTTAATTCAAATAGACAAACAAGTTCGGGCTTTGCCACAAGGCCCCCTCAGTTCAGGGTCGGCTGACAATACTCTGATTCAGGATTTGGACCTTTGTACGAATCTTTTTGAAAAAGTCCCCCGAGAAATGATGCCGAGACAGGAATTGCTTCAAGCTTTTACAGATATTTTCAAGGAACATCTCGATCTCCGCAATCAAGTCACAGACCCATTGCATCCCATCCGATTTCCATTGAACGCAAACCAAATTACAGAAAAAATGCGGGCTTTGAAGGATCGCATTCTTGAAAGAGCAGACTACATCTCCGCCCGAGATGCTCATGAGAATATTTCCGAACTTTTAGATCGAGTCATCGATCTGAATGATGAAAAACTATTCCCTCTATTGGGTGCTAAAGAAATTGAAAATTATGCAAAAACTTGTTCTGCAAATTTAGACAAAATCGATCAGGCCCAAAACCTTCAAAATCCCAAGGAAAAAAGGACCGCATTGCTTGGGGTATTAAACGAATTTATTCAACTTCGCAGCACAAGAAACGCAGACAGACTAATTACCTTGCTACAACAAAGCGTTGCGAATTCATCTGACAGCGAAAAACTCCAAGTTCATATTGCAATCAATAATGCATTTAAAGACACAGGGCTTGAAAATGAAGATACTTTAAGAAGTCAAGGCAGAGAAGTGGTGAAGCATCTCCTCTCCAATCTTCCAGCTGATTCCTCTCAAAAAATCCAGAGTCTGATCTTGGCAAAATCTTTTCTTGAGGCTTTTCCTGACAACAGTCTGTCCGGAGTCATGGAAGATGCTGCAAATATTTCTTCGATCAAGATCCAATTGAGAGATATCCAAAAAGGTTTTGTGTTAGAATTATCAGCTGCAAACCTAGGTGCATCACCTCTTACACCCGATGAACGATTAGAAAGAGTCGGGCTTTGTATTCAGGTCGATCAAGCACTCTTGAAGGGAGAGGTGGAGAAGGCCAGCAAAGATGATGATGTAAAAGAAAATTTTGGAAAGCTGGCAACATCCAGCCTGTCCTTATACAGGGAAAGTATTGCCAAGGCGACAGATGCTTCCCCGGAAAAGCAGCTGGAACAATTGGGGCAACTAGCTTCCCTGGCAGCAGCTTACACTCCGCTTACTCAGGGAAAAGATCCTATCATCAGCTCTTTGGCCTTTATACCCACCTCTGCCTTGATTGAAGCCGATTTGAATCTGCAAGTGATGGGTCTTCTAGCTCAAGCAGATAATGCCCCTGAACTTCAGAAACAAATTGCAGGAGAGGTGGTAAAAGATTTTAGCTTTAAACTTCACAAATCCATAGAAGAGGGCAAGCCGGATTGGGCCGCGAATCTCAATGTAGATTCACTCAAGCAATTTGCAGATTATGCGCAAAGTGCTCATTTACTTCTCGCTCAAGGCAAAGAATCCAAAGGAAGCGAAGCAATCAAGTTTTACAATCAGTCTGCATTAATTTTTACTCAGTTGGGTTTAACCGAAAGAGTGGGTCAGGCACTACAACCTGTAGCTGATGCGGCAAATCAACTTCAAAATCCTTCAGAAAAGATAAACCTCTTATTCGGAGTGGCAAATCTCTATCAGCAAGCAGGAATGAAAACAGAAGCAGGGCAAGTTTTCGACAGCTTGATTGCACTTGATGTTGCAGGTGCTTCCAAAGAGGTACATGATACAGCGCAACTCGCATCCGCTTTAAAGCGGATGAATGTTGGGGATTTGGATCAAGCAAAAACCTGTCTCCGAGCTTTAGTGGATAATCCTCAAGCAAAAGCTTTGCTGGAAAATATCGAAAAAGCTCAGGCTCAACATCGCATGGCTCTCCGCCTAAATGTTTTGAAAGCGGCAGTCTTAGCAGCACATCAAGGAAAATACGCAGGAGCTGCGCAAGCAAGTTTAGATGAAATCACCACGATGGTGATGAAAGGTAAAGCAGGTGTTTACGAAGGAGCTCGAGCCCGTTTTTTTGGTTTCATGGTGGAAACGGGTCCTGGTTGGCGATTGGACGGTTACTTGGGCGGCACTGAAAATAATATTTCAGATCAAGATCTCGCAAAAAGTACTCTCAAGCTTGCCCAGTGGTTTGTAAAAGAAGGAAAATACTCCACCGCTGCTCAAATCGCCTCTCTTATCAGCGAAGATATCTATGTAGGGGCTGAAGCAAAAAAACTCATCGAAGAAGATATTCCCTCAAGCGCGAAGTGGGACACGATACTCAACGCAGGTCACGGGCTTTTATATTTTACTCCTCTTGCTCCCGCCGTGGCTTTTGCCGATGTTTCTTCTCCTGCAACCATTGGTGAAGAAAGTGGTGATACTCATGCATTGAATGCCTTAAAGGGAGTGGCTATGAATGCTGCCACCACGATAGTCCCCTTTGGCATTGCTCGCTGGGCAAGAGTGGGAGCTGAAGCTGCATTCGTTGCGCGTGCTGCGACTTTAATTGAAAATCCCGCTGCTTTCAAAATTGCTGGATTTCTAGTCGGAACCACTACTGAAGCAGGAGCCTTTACTCTTTCAAACATGACACTTCAATCCATGATGACGGGAAGTACCGCTAATTGGAATATCAAAAATTTTGGAAAAGAATTTGGATCCATGATGGTGACTTTTGTTCTCTTGCATGGCGTGAGCATGAGAATGGAAAAAGTTGGAAAAAGTTTAGAAAAAGCAGGCGCTCTCGATACTTCTATTGGAAAAACTACTTTTGGAGCGGCTAGCTGGGGAGTACGTGTCGGATCTTTTACAGCCACTGAATATATTAATGAAGCTATTGGCTTGAAAGAGCATGAAAATGTTCCTTTATGGATGCGTTTGCTGAGCTCGGCCATCACCGATGCACAAATGGTCAAAGCCGGAAAAGTGGTAGACATCCTGAGTGGTGGAAAAATTTCTAAAACAGAACAGGCAACACAATTAAAATACAAAGCTCATGAAATATTACCGACTTTGAAAAAAATAGGTTTCGATTTTAATCCTAATCCTGACCCCGGTAGTGGCCCTGGCTCTGGAAACATAATTCATACTGACTTTTCTTCACCCTTTCCTCAAAGTCCTGCGGAACTTGTGTTAAGGATCCTTGTTCAGAACTCTGTTCAAACAGGTCGTTTGGAAACGCCTCCTCAAGATACCATTGATCGTATTCATCAAATAATTAGCGATGGAAAAACAGACCTCCACTCTCCGGAAGGGCAAGCAAAGCTGGCGCTTTGGGTAACTTATGCACTGAGAGCAGGCGAGGGAGGAAAAAGTTTAACGGGTCCTGAGTTGGAACGCAATTATCATGAGCTCGATACAGGCACAAAAACCTTTATTCAACAATGTGGTATAGACGGCGACTCGGCCTTGGGAAAACAGATCCAGGTCGAGTTGATGAATTTTGTTCTCAGCCGAAACATTTCTCCTACCGAGTTCGGAAAATATTTGGAACATACTTCTGATATTTATAACACTTTGCACATGATTGCCTCTTCGCTTACCGGAAAGCCTGCGAGCTCTACTCCGGAAGGTCAAAAAATTATGGCGGGACTCATGCTGAGTCTTGCCCGCTCCGGAGACAATGCAGATCATATCCACGAATTGTGCGAACGATTAAGTGATGTCGAGCATGACTTAAGGTCTACGAATTTTTTCACACTGTCCGAAGCAAACACGCCGGATCAAAAACTTGCCCTCTTGTACTGGGCGGTGGAAAATGAAGTGTCGCAGGGAGATCTTGTTAAAATTGCAAATAACATCGAAGCTGGAAAATTGCATTTCGCATGGGAAAACGGGGATGTAAACTTAAGAAAGGGAGAAGGGGTTTTTGAACTTCGACCTGAAAACATTATTCATCCTGTGAGCGATGAACAAATTATTTCAGAAACACCCATTCCAGATACGGACAAGAAAGTCGCGGACGTTCAAGCCCCTCCCGTAGATGAAGCGTCTCAACGTGTGGCAGCCAGAGGAAAAGTCCAGGCTTCCCTGGTAAAGTCTGAACCCGTTGAAATATTGAATCGCTTGGCGAAGTCTTTTGGTATTTCAAAAAATTCGAGCTTTGTTCATGATCTTTCAGGCACAACAGCAGCTCGACATATTGACCCGGCAAAAGTAGAAAGCATTCTTAAAAAACTCAATCAAGCCCTTCAGGCAACAAAAATAAATCAGCGCTCCTTTAAAAATCCTGAGGCTGTTCGTGAGGAACTTTTCAAGAGAGTGGTGGAGGGAAAAATTACTGAACCCTTTGCCCAAATGCTTTTCGAAAAATGTAAAAGCCGAGAAATTAGTCCTGAAGATTTGGATTTTGTTTTGGGTTTTGATGCGAATGGACGCAACATAGCTCTATTGGAAGCTGTTCCTGAATTGGGAGTCCAGTCCGCTTGGTTGGAAAAACTGGTCGAAAATCCTAAAGCATTTTACGACAAAGTAAAACGAGTCACCAATACGGACGGACGCCTTTTTAACCTTTTTAATATCATTTCCAAAGGACGAGAACTTAGCAAAGATGAAAAGGCAATTTTGATTCACAACCTCGAAGAAGCGGGCTTCAAAATTCCTGCTGCAGACAAAGAACAATATTTCGACGGACTGATTAGCATTATCAAAAATTACAATTCCTTAGGGCTAGAGGAGGTTTTTTCCTCTTCGGATCTTATCACACTCATGGCGGCACTTCACATGCACGGCGCAACCCCCGTCATTTCTGAGGCAAAAATGAAAGCTCTGGAGGATATTCCAGATCTTCTCCTTCGAAGACAAGCTTTCTTAAAAGTAATTTTAGAAGGCAATATGTCTGGATCGTCAACATTTGATCCTGTACGAGTAGCAGAAGGAGTAATGAATAATAAATGGGCTAAATCTGTTTTTTTAGATTTTGAGAATTCTTCTCATACACAAGCAAGACATCTTGCAGAAGGCAGCACGCCTTTTGCAAAAGCAGCCAAAGATTTCTTGGCAGGTAAAATTTCCGTTAATCAATACCATGAAACCCAGGATGCAATTGCAAAGCAAATGGTAAAAGATCATCGTGTTGCGGGGGCTAAAGTTCTCTCATTTTTAAATATTTTAAGTTCGGATCCCTCTCTTAATATCAGTAAAAAACCACCTCCAACTGCTCGAATGAAATCTATCACTGATATCGTGCCTAAAATAATACGACGGGGTTATACTCATGATGCAGCTCTTACTGATATTGCCGCTACTCGTGTGATTGTAAAATCAAATTCCGATGTAGAAGCAGTCATCGCAAAAATTCAGGAAAAATATCCCATTCGTGAGACTTATACCAAAGAGGGAGAAATAGAACTGGATCTCATGGATCCTGCTGAAGTGAGAGCACGAGGGCTGCCTGAAGTGGAAAATGAAGTTTGGTTGGATGTAAAGCCTGACAAAGACGCCATTCATCGTTTAGTCGAAGGTCATCCAGCAAGTGGTTATCGAGCTTTGCATGTCGTGGTTGAAATAGACGGAAAGCCCGTAGAAATCCAAATCAAAACCGAAGCGATGAATGAATGGGGAGAGATCGAACATAAACTCGTTTATAAAAACAAGAATCTTCCCGATGCAGTTATGGAACCCATCAAGGCATTCCGTAAAGCAGCGGCTGATTATTTAAGCAAGGCAGAACATCTCAAACCGGGTGAAACTTTGGGAGAAATGCCCAAAGCCCCAGATATCCCGGACAACATTCCCAATGTAGCTGAAATTCGCAAGCAATTGGAAGCCATGACAGCGCTAATGGAAAAATACACACCGGCTGTCGATGAATCACAAATCCCGATAGGCACGGGCTACACACAGGATGTAGGACGCAATTCTCCTCAGGAAATCCAAGAGATTGGACAAAGAGGAATGGATTTTGCTCAAGCTCTTCGGGAAGGAAACGAAAAAGACATTCCGCCTGCCTGGATCAGAAATATCTCTTGGACAAGTGAATATGGAAAACCTTTCTCTCGTCAGGCAGCTCTTCTTGCACAAACAGCAGCCCGAAACATTCCAATTTTAGTTCAAGAAATCCGTGCAAAAGAAATTTCTTATAGAAAAACAGGATCCACAGAAGAAAAAGGAAGAATCCTGAATCAACTGGACGATCTGTATATTCGCCTTGATCATCACAGTCAGGACCTGGAAAGATGGAAAAGGGTTTCTGATGGCGTAACACAATACGCAAAATCAATTTCAGACTTCTCCTTTCCTTATGTTCGTGATTCGGTAAGACACAGTGTGCGAAAAAATATGATGGAAACTGGTCGAAATAGGGAACACATGCCTGAACCGCCCTTGTCTCCGGTTTCCTTCGATATAGAAAGACCTGACTGGAGTGAAAACCCTGATCTGCGGGGAAATTTGATGGAAGCAGGTTTTGCCGGGCGAGATGTTTCATTGAATGACTACTCCATTCACTTTACAGTTTCGACTGAAGCGGAGCGTCGTAGTCTTTTGAACTTTATCGAACAAAACCCTGAAAGTAGAACTTATCGTATTTCTTCCGAAAGCCCTCATGTACTTCGCGTCCGCACCCCGCAGGGAAAAGATTTTCTGCTTGAAGTTCATCTTGCAAGCGAACGAAGAAATGCGAATACAGTCCCTGCAGAAGAAGATCTCCTCTTGGCTGCGGAGGCAAAACCAAAACCAAAAGCCGTAGAACATGTTGAGTCCGAAGCGATGGTAAATCACGACGGGGGAGAGGGAGATGTAAGCAAAAATGTTTCTCCCAACAGATCTGAAGAAGCTACCAATCCTGGCATCAGAAGAAGAGGGCTTCCGGATGGCAGCTCCGCTCTCGTTTTGGGGATTCTCGCCGGAGGAGCAGCACTTCTTTACGGTTCAGATGCTCATGCAGCTGTTCATGAAGCAGGGAAAGCGATTTCAGATCCCGGCCACCTGATTTTTGAAGGTCTAAAATATGCAGCAGGATTCATTCCTGTTTTGGGAATGTTTTTTGGAAAAGGAGGGGGTGATAAAAAAAGTGTCGCACCAAGCATGGAGGTAAAACCCAATCCTCAGGATTCCGTCATTCTAATCGGCAGGAAGTACGGGCACTTTACAAATGATACTTCTGTATCCGGAACTCACTGCACACTGTATAAAACTTCTACAGGACAATGGGTTTTGCAAGATGGCGACGCACAAGCAGGTCAGATCAAAGCAAGTAAAAATGGGGTTAAAATTTTGGATGCCGCAGGTAATGAAACGCCTCTTCCCAGTGGAGGAAGAACTTTTTTGCAAGACGGACAAGTGATTCTTGTGGGAAAATCAGCATTCATCTTTCGATCTCCGGATGCTCCTTCTCATCTCCAACAAGCTGTTCCCGGAGTTCCGCATAATGCTGCCGCACGGGCTAGCGTAAAGCCTGCGCGCCAAAGCCCTGTGCCTGCAATCGATTTTACACAATATCCCTCTCTGACAATCCCTTCGACTTCGAATCCTCGTGAAGAATTTATCATTGGAAATGCTGTGTATGAAGCTGGGGGTGGACAGGTGAATCATCTCACGGAGGACGGAGACCCCCATGCACGAGTTTATTTTTCACTTCGAACCAACATTCAGGGCAAGTGGTTTGTTTATGATGGGAGAGTTGGGGGAGCTGAAAAAAGTCCTTATGGTATCGAAGTCATGATTTCGTCCGGAGAACGAAAAAGGGTTAATGGTTTTTCAGAACTTAATCCTGGAGATTTGATTATCTACAAAACACAGCGGGGAGAGCTTGTATATCGTTTTGATGGCCAAACTTCAGAAACTCCTTCCAGACCCGTAAGCGCAAACCCGGCAGACAAGGCACCAGAACCACCTCGCGTTTTGGCAGTATATGATGTTTCCAAATTTGCAGATTTAAGCGAAAACAACCCGAACTGGAAAAACAAACAGGGAGCTATTCCTGGGGTCGCTTTTGCCTCTCATGAAGGTGTGGGATACAAAGATCACAACGAAGATCGTTATTACGCGATGAATTTGGGAGATGGTCGTACCATTACTTTTGCAATCGATGGTATGGGAGGGCAGGTGGGAGCAGAAAGGGCTGCCGAGATTATTCGTTCTTCCCTCGAAAGAGCCTTTGCGGAAGGTGCCAACATTCATGAAGCCATCGATGTAGCGAAGCGCACTCTAAGGGCTGTCAATCAACCCATTGTCGATAACTTTGTTGCAAAAGGTAAAAAAGCTTATGAAGCAGATCCTCACTTACCAGGAGCGGTAGCTGTAGGGGTAAGCACAAAGGCCATTGAAGGTGGAAAATATGAAGCAGAATTTGTCAGCATTGGAGATGCAGAAGCGATTGTCATTCGACCTTCAGCCGATGGACGTTCAGCTCCCACCGTTCCTTTTTATACCTCTAGACCTTCTGCCATGAATCTGCTCCTGCCCGATCGTAAAACTCCCACCCTTCAAGATGGCTCAGGTCGCAGACAAAGAAACTATACACTCGTGGAACGCCTCAACCCGATTGCAAACATCGTGGCTGAAGGACTGGGTCTTTCTTCTTCTGATATTCACTCTGATAAACAGGTATTGGAAAAAGGAGATATTATCATTTCGGGTTCCGATGGATTTTTTGAAAACTTTGGCAGCTTTGATGAAATTGCAAAAGTCGTTCAGGCAAGTGGACAAAAAACTCCCCAGGGAATTCGGGATGCCTTGATGCGGGAAGCTCTTTTGCGTCAACAATTATTGAAAATGAGACAAAGTGGAGAAGTTCTTGAACTTACACACGAGAAATATGCTCTCGCTTATCAAACACTATTCCAACAGCAAGCCCCTGCAGGATGGCGTGGAATGTATGAATCCTCTCCCTCTCAACGTTTTGTTTTGGATAATAATGGCAATGTGGGAAGATGGGAAGACGTTGATCCCGCAAGTAAAACACTCAAAGAGCTCAACAATGTCCCACTGGCGATCACACACTTCAAAAGGGATAATACGACAGTGGGAGTTCAAATCTTGGGAGACAGCACTCCTCCTGTGCCTGAAGCCAAACCTGTTAAAGTAAGTCCTCCTCCACAAGAAGCACCCGTTGCAAAAGCTCCTGTGGGCGCAAAATTTCCTGATCCCGTTGCTCCAAGAGCAGGCAATGCCTATCATGTAGATTCGAATCCCACGGTCATCATGCCTGCACTTCGTCCCGAAAAAATTCCTTGGCAACAAGTCGTAGGCAGCCCTTATCATTCGGTCATTTTAGGAAGACCTGCCAAGCAGGCTGGAGCCTCAAACCCCGCCAATCTTTTTCCTGTCGATGACCAGGCCATCGGCAGACGTCACGCTGAAATTGTAGTTGGGGCAGATGGCACGCGTTGGTTAAGAGATCTCAGTTATCAGGGAAGCTCGAAGGGAGAAAATTATGGAACTTGGGTTGCAGAACAGAACGCCTGGAGAAAACTGGCACCTGGAGAAAATTACCCATTAAAGGCAGGACAATCTTTCGCGCTGGGAAGCGTGATTGAAGAAGGAATGTCTCTGCCTTCGACAGGTGTAGGTCTTCCCAGCAAAAAATATAACCTCGATAACAGCATCGTTTATATATTGGGAACGGATGGAAACACCTTGTTTAGCAATTCCCGTCCAACATCGAGAGGAGATCTTCTTCAAAAACCCGCAGCAGATCCTGTTATCGCAGGACGTGCTGCAATACGTCCTGTTCCGGTGAAGGATCTTCCACACACACCCTTGAATTCTTCCGGAGTAAGAATAGAAGGGAAATTGTATGGTGAAACGCCGGTACAAAATTTTTCTCTCCAAAATGTTTCTCAAGATCCAAACAAACCCACTTGGATAAGTGTTGCTTTTGGCGATCAACCTCGCTTGATTCAAGGATTTCCGGATACTTCCGGACAACCTTTGTTCAAGGTAACCACCCGCAATGGAAAATACTATCTGCAACTGAATGCGGATCTGAGTCATGATGGTTGGAGCATAGACGGAACTCGACGTAGTATGGGACAACAAGTGCTGGAAGGTGGAAAAACTTATCAAATTAAGATTGGAACTCATGATTTTAGTTTAACCTTACCTACTGCAAGTCCTGTCGTGGCAGAAGCAGCTCCTCCGAATACACAAAACCTTCCCAGAGAATGGCCTCCCTTGGGCAGCGCTGATACTATTATAGGAAGGGCAGATGGAAGTATTGCCCCACTTCATGATGGAAGAGGAATAAACTTTATCGATGATAGCGAAATTCGTACTATTTTTAGCCGCGCTTCAGAAGCAAAGGGTCGAGCAGATGGTGTTCCCTTTTCTGTTGACCGCTTTGGTCGTCATGTAATTCAGCAACAGGGGCAACGAGGCTGTACCGCTGCTGCAAGCGGAATGCTTATCCTGGATCAAGGTGGAAACTTAAGTGGAAGAGAAGTAAGAACTAGAAATTTAGGGAATGAAAAAACTACCGCATCGGATATTTATTATGCAGGACTTATTCCTATTCTTCCTCGGGGTGTGCAAAATCTTGAAACAGCCATCCAAAAACACGGTTCTATGGTTGTAGGTATTGGTGGAGAAATTGGAGGACATGTTATTGTTGTCGATTATTACTCGGAAGCAGAAGGAGTCGCCAGAATTCGAGATCCTTTTCATGGCTGGAGCATTGAAACCACGACAGATGCATTGAAAAGTCGGGGGGCTCGTGTTGAAGTGGGCGCTCAAAATTTTCAAACATTTTTTGCAGGTACTGCGCTTGCTGGAGTGCGTAGCCACGAACAGCTCAAGGATCCTGTCGGACTACTGGAACAGTATCTTCAAAACAGGGGTCAATGGAACAGCAACAAAATTACTATTGATAAGTTGATTGATTATATCAGGGCTCGCAGTTTCGTCATGGATTCTTATAACGACTCCATGAAGGCAAAATTGGATACTGTTCTCAGAAAATACGCTTATCCCAACTAAAAATAATTCCCACACATGTTATTGTGAGTCCTTCGAAGCAGGGTCTTGCAATTCATTGATTGCATCAGATCTAAGTCCTCCCCAAAATCCTCTTGTTCACTCCCAAATAATAACTTCTGTCTGCACGGTTGCGCAAAAACATGGGAAGATTTTCTCCAATTCTTGCTGCATCTCTCCATGTGCTTAATTCATAATGGGTCATGGTCCAGCGTTCTTCTTCGAGATAAGCCATCATTTCAGAAACGATCCTGCTGTGTCGATCCAGTGAGTAAATGACAGGGTCTGCTCCAACCTCCATTTCATCGTAATTTCCCGTCCTGTGTTTCCAGTGCTCCCATTCATGAATCAGCGCCTGCAATCGCATGACCACTTCGTCTCGAGCACGAGAAATTCCTTCGTGGGTCTGCATGTTGGGCCGAGGAATATTTTTAATTACAATCAAATCCTCAATCTCTGTTCTGGGAACAAAAAAAGCCACTCCACAGTCACTGGGGGCATGCAGGGAAGAAGCCATTTCCTGAAACTCTGCTTCATCCACAATAAGAATTTGAAAAGCATGGGAATGCCATGCCCTTTTCAAACTTTCTATATGAGGAGTAGTATTTGCTTCCAGAAGTAAAATCATTTCTTCTTCTGTAAAAGGTCTTCCTGATTCCAGAAATGCAAAGACATTATCAAGCACTCTTCTTTTTGCTTCTTCCACCTTATGTGGATTTTTTAGAGATTCTTCCACGTCCATCATCACCGAAACCACTTTTCTGGCCAGACGCTCATCATGGATAAAAGCAGTGGCCGAGCTTCCATTCATGAGATGAGCCACCAACTGGGGATCTATTCCATTGTTTACCATCCAAGCAATGGAGCCCAGTTTATCTTCCGAATGATCTCCTTCCGTGATTTCTTTCAGCTTGTAAGGAGAATCTTCCACTGCAAAAATTTGGCAGGCTCGTCGGAACACCAACATTCCTGCTGGACTTCGAAGGGCATAGGCGAGAACTTTATAAATATCCTTGGCCTCGTAACGTCCTCCCCTGAGCGCCTGAACAACAAGAGTAGAGTTTTTGATAAAGTCACGAAGATCCTGAAGGCTCAAACGATTCGAATAAGAAAACTCATCAAACAGCTTGTAAATTTCTGCCCGAGTGATTCCTTGCCGCATGGCCTCCAAAATTTTTCCCAAACGTTCTTGACGAAGCTGGGGAGCTTCGGAAATCCCTCGACTCAACAACTCATGCAACAACATGCGGTCAAAACCACCTGTAGGCGTTTTATCTGCTTCGGTCGTAAAAACTTCCTGTATCCCTCGTAACACATGAAGTTGTTCCAGTGTTCCCGCTTGTGGCATGCGAGAACAAATCTCAAGCAAGCTTGTATAATGACCCATTTTTTCAAAGGGAGTTTCCAGAGCGGTTTCAATAATTTCTTGCACATAATTGTCACGATAGGGGAGATCGGGAAAACGCGGTTTCCATGTATCTAACCAATGTTGACGCTCGGCAGGATCCTTGAAATCAAACTCGTCTCGAGGGCTTGCAAAAACTTTCAGACCTCTTTGCATCGTTTCTTCAAAAACAAAGTCTTGCTTTGAAAGTTCCGGGCCTTGAACAAGACTCTCCATGGCTTTTGTTTCACGAGCTGATATTCCCCCGGTAACCAGTTCTCCCAAACTCATTCCCACACCCATTGCCGTATTGGTCATTTCGGCGTGGAGATATTGCTGAGTGAGAGATCCTTCAGGAGCAAGAGTCAGGTGTAGGGCATAGCTGAGATGTTCTCCCGCCACCATTCCCGTATCCTGGATAAAATGATTGAGGAACAAATGGGAGCTGCCCAATTTCCCAAAAAGTTTCAGATTGGCAAAGTTCAGGTAAGTGCCCAGAAATTCTTCGCGCGAAAAAACAGAGGAGAGGGAAGCGTTGTTTAAAAGAATTTGACTTCCGCGATAGGCACTCACTTCTGTAAAAAGACCCACCAAAGGAGCCAAGACTTTGCCGGCAAGAGGAGCAATGGCATCATTGGCCAAAACAGCCGCTTTTCCAAAGCGATAAGCGAGCCCGCCTGCCATCATGGAAAGAGTGTTTCTCCAATTGCACGCCTCTTCCATGAACTGGTGATCCAGGGCATCCATTTCCCTTTGTTGGGAAGTCAAGTTGTGGGAGGAAGGCAAGGATGAGCTCACGCTCATTCTGCGATCCAAGAGGTTCATCATCGTTGTGCCCCGTATGAGCTATCATCAAAAACCGATAGCTGCCCCCGTTATGATTTTTTGAACTAAAACTTTTTCGGAGATTTTGCTCAAAAGTTGCCCTAGAAATCAGGGTTTATAAAAACTTTAATTATGACGCAGAGTGTTGAAATAAGGGCATTTTCACTGCTTTCCTATCGCAACATTTTTTGTTTGCGACCGATAACTATAAATGTATGAGGGCTATAATTTGGGAGGTTTTAATATGCAGGATAGGGGAAAAAAATTAAGTCGATGGATTTATAGTGTACTGACGGCTTTGATCTTTACTTTCGGTGCCTTCGCCTGCGGCGGGGGAGATCAAGCTCAAGTCGGCGGCATTATCGGAACGGTTTCTTTTAATACCCAAGCTTGCGTGCCTCAACAAAAAATCATCAATTTTCGTAACAGCGATACCCAAAATCCCCAACGTGTAATGGGCGTTTCCTTTGAATTGGGGACGAATGATAATGGTAATTACAAAATTGATAAAGTGGTGGTTGGCGCTACTGAATATCAACCGAGTTCAAATTTAGCACAAGATGTATTGATACCTGCCGGTGGTATCATGTCTGTATATACTACTTATACTCCTCGAGTAATTACAACAAAAACAGGCCACAATCTTAGTTATTTAGATCTGTTTTTAAATGGTCCAAAATTGGGAATTCTCCAAATAAAACTAGATGGTGAGTCGGATACGGCAAAAGAAGGTTGTTCTTCTGACAATAAAAAAACATTCAAAGTTACCAAAGCAACTTTCATTATGAATCATCAAGATTTTACTTCAGGGCAACCTAGAGAGTTTGATCTCACAATCAAAAAAGGAGATTTAAATTTAGGCATGGGAAGTGACGGAAGTTTAACTTTAAGTGAAAGTTCAGATTTTCCTACTTTAACATTACCGCTACCTCCTGAATTGGGTGCTCCAGTGCCCGAATTAGATATTACCATGGATGCTGGAAGCTACACAGGCACACTTGATGACCAAGGAAAAATGGAGCTCCAAAATTTAAATTTAAAAGCACTCGTTATCCCAATTCCAAATGTTACTTTAACAACTGAGCCGGCAAGTATTACTCAACCTAAGGGTAGTGTTAGTGTCGAAGGAAAGAGATTAGCTGATAATAAAGCAACACTTGTTGCAGCTATACCAGTCCCCGACGATAGCAACTTAGCAAAACTTAAAGATGGTGCTTTTGGCTTAAAAATAGAAATTGAAGCTCAACAATAAAAACAAACAATTATAAATTGTCATGGGGCACCGGAGAAATCTCATGACAAATCAAAATTCTAAATCCATTCGAACTTTATATTATTATCTGATTGCAATGTTTATTTGCACCTTTGGTGCTCTTTCTTGCGGTGGAGGAGATCAAGCTCAAGTCGGCGGCATTATCGGAACGGTTTCTTTCAATACCCAAGCCTGCGTACCCCAACAAAAAATCATCAATTTTCGTAACAGCGATACCCAAAACCCCCAACGTGTAATGGGCGTTTCCTTTGAATTGGGGACGAATGATCAAAATAAATATAAAATTGATAAAGTGGTAGTGGGTAATACTGAATATCAGCCTTCCGCAAATTTAGCACAAAATGTATTGATCCCTGCAGGGGGCATCATGAGTGTCTATACTACTTATAAAACTACTAAAGTTACAGGCTCCTCTAACGACACTTCCTATCTCGACCTATTTTTAAATGGCCCTAAACTTGGTATTTTACAAATCAGAATGAATGGACAAGCCCCTACTGCAAAAGAAGGCTGTGGAGAAGGGGAAACAATGACCTTTACCGTTAACAAGGCGACCATGGAAATTAGTATGCCTGGCAGTTCATTTGATGGTTTTAAAAATGAGGTAACTGCAACAGGTAATTTTGTTTTCCTAGTTGCTGGAGATGGTAGTGCTACTATTGATAAAGATGGTTTTCCAAAGTTAACCTTTGTTTCTGAAGCATTAAGATCCACTCCTGTAAACAGCAATCAACTCGAGATTAAATTGGATAACGACACCTTTACAGGTACATTTACCGACAATAAACTATCAATCGATCATTTAAAGTTAAATGCTCTATTGCCTATTGATGGCGTCACGCTCAAATCCGAAGATCTTGCCATCACAGGTGACAATGGTGCCTCCTTAACTCTGCATGGATCAGCTTTAACTGATTCAGGAGATATGAAAGTAGTCATAGGTGTAAAAGTACAAGGATTTAATGCTGCTTTAGACGGTGCAGCAATCGGAGTGACTTTCGAACTTAAAAAACAGAATTAAAAAAAATTAAGATTATTTAAAACCCCTAATTGGAATTTCCAATTAGGGGTTTTTTATTCTATTCGCGTGGACAGCAGGCTAGAAAAATAGTTATGCTAACATTTGTTGTTGCATTTGGAGTAAGCACACTACAATACCTACCTCTAATAATAGCCTCCGAATCAGGAATGCCCCCAAAACACAATGCACCAGGAACAATAAAACTTTTTATTGCTGAACTACATGGACCCTCTAGAAACCAAGTAGGAATTGCACCATTGGTAGAAATACTACAACCTCCACTTACAGCCACTTGACCAGAGCCGCAATCTAATTCACCTGTAACACCTTGCCTGGCAGTGAAACTTCTGTGCACTTCCCTACAGCCACTCCAAAGAATCCCAGGCCCCCTCGGCCCAGCAGGCCCTTGCAAACCCATCGGACCTATTGGTCCCTGAGGCCCCTGAATTCCTTGGGGCCCACGCTCTCCCGCTCTCCCTGGAGGGCCTTGAGGACCCGGATCTCCCGTGAAGCCTCTAGGGCCTTCACTTCCATTTTCTCCTCGCGGACCTCTTTCTCCAGTACAGCTTTCTAATAACAAGCCTGCCAAAGCAACGGCTCCAATAGCAACAATGGGCAGCATAAATACCTCCTTGTTTGGTATCCATGTGCCCACCTAAAGTTTTACTTTCTTAAATTTTAACTCGATAAAATACAAGAAAAGTTGTTAATATTTCTCAAGCGAACACAACACGGAGCGTTATATGAAAAAGACCTTATTCCTGATTCTTTTATTTTGTAGTCTTCCTCTTTTCGCCGCTGACAAAACGCCCGAAACCCCATCTTACAATTATTCTCCCGAACAAATTCTTTCGGAATCAAAACTCATCGCAAAAATTAAATGGGAAACTTATCCCTCCCCCCACATTATTTCCGTGCTAGTTCAAAAAGTATTTTGGGGCAGGGGAGACTGGAAAAAGGGGATTGCCGGCTGGATTGAAGGCAAGGACTATGCTTTAGATATTGCTCCGAACGGCTGGGAAAAAACTTGGGAAGGAATGGATCCCAAATATGTACCCTTAGATAAAGAAGCCATTCTTTTTATCGATGCTTCCGGAAAACTAGTGGCCATGGGAGAAATCAAGGGAGACAAAATCATGCTCACTTGTTCTCTCACAGGGCAGAAATGCCTCATAGGCCCAAAAAATGAAATCGCAACATCTTCACTCAAGGAAATTAAATAAACGCTATCAAAGGGTTTGCTTCGTCGTCCCACAAAGTGGGACTCCTCGCAATGACTCCAGCCAGGGTCATCGCGAACCCTGCGAAGCAGGGTGTGGCGATCCCGTTAGTATAAGTGAGAACTTAGATCTTTCCATTCATGGTTAAGAACTTCTATTAAAGCAACTTTCTTTTTTCTGGAACCTGCCTTTATTTGTTTTTCTCTTTGGATTGCATTTTCAGGATCATCGAATACTTCGCAGTAAACAAGTTTGTTTAAATTATACTTCTTCACAAATCCAATACTCTCTTTTGACAGATGTTCATTCAATCTGCGTGATAAGTTATTCGTAACCCCAGTATAGAGAACAGTATTTCTAGAATTTGTGAGAATATAAACGAAATATGGCATATTGTTTCAACGGGATTGCTTCGCTCCGCTCGCAATGACTTCAAGTGTTGTCATCGCGAGCCTGGAAAACGCAGAGATACCACAGATAACACAGATAACACAGGGATTTCTTGCTCTCCCTAACTTCCGCATGGCAGCCCGGAAGGCAGCTATGCTAGGGTTCAATCCGTTCAGGATGACAAAGCTCTGTAATTAAATAGAATCCAACACTTCTTTCCAATGTCCGGCGACTTTTACTTTTGGAAAAATCTTTTTAATTTTTCCATTCGCATCAATCACAAAGGTGGAGCGGACAATGCCCATGAATTTTTTACCGTATAAACTCTTTTGCTGATAAACCCCGTAAGCCTCGGAAACTTTTTTATCGGTATCTGCCAAAAGAATGTGTTGCAGTTTGTATTTTTCCGCAAACTTTTGATGTCGAAGTTCATCGTCCAGACTTACCCCGATGATAACAGCATTCTTTTTTTCGAATTGTTTCAGGTTTGCACTAAAATCACAGGCCTCTGTTGTACAGCCGGGAGTCATGTCTTTGGGGTAAAAATAAAGGACTACATTCTTGCCCTTAAAATCCGACGAGCTGACAGCTTTACCAGTTTGATCTTTGAGTTTAAAAGCAGGGGCCTTGTCACCTGATTCTAAAATGATTTCCTTGCTCATATGGCCGCACCTTGTTCCAAAATTTTGTCAAAATCGGCATGAAAATTTTTAAAAGCTTCTCCAACGCTTGTGTATAAAAACAAAACAACTTGTGTTGCATCAAGTTTGCGACACCAAAGCTCCTGCTGCAATCCATCGGGAGTTTCTACACGAATCATTTGCCAATCTTTTCCAAAAAGATTTTTAGATTGCGCAGAAGTAATGCGAGCATTGGGATAAGTTTTTTTATCGTTTAACAAATATCCTCGAATTTGGTTCAGGTAGGTTTTGGCATCCATTGGGATATCATCTGTACGTCCGGAAATGGTTAGGGCTTTTCCCAGCTTAATGGACTCCATCATGAGAAATTCTTTATCCGACATATTGGGGTTATCTTTTTTCCACTGAGCACTGGGCACCTGAAATTTTTTTCCCAAATCCTGGACGGAAATGTCTGCCCGAAGAGCAGGGGAGAGAAAAAACAAGAAGAGAAAGAAGGATAATGTTTTTTTCATGAGAGGTTTCCTTGTGAAAGATCTTCAAGGAGTTGAAGATCAGCGGCCGGAAATTCATAATTTTTTAATTCTTCAGGACTAGCCCAGGCAATTCCGGCACAATCAATTGCCTTAGGTTCTCCTGAAACAATCTCACAAAGAAAAAAATAAAGGTGCACACTCACTTCGGGATAATCATGTTGAACTTCACGATAGAGGCGGGTGGGCTTGATTTGAAGATCAATTTCTTCCTGGCATTCCCGAATAATGCAAGCTTCGGGACTTTCATTCACTTCGAGTTTCCCTCCAGGAAATTCCCAGAGATGTCCCAAATGAGAATGTTTATGACGACGGGTAATGAGATATTTTCCCTCTTTCTGGATGATGGCTGCTGCAACCTTTAGCATTTGAATATCATCCAAAAAGAAAAGAAAAAACCCAAGGAAAATCTTAAGAAAATGAATCTTCACTTGGGTTTTTAATTTTTTATTATAAACCGCTTACCAAACTGGAAAGTCTGGAAATCTTGCGAGAGGCGTTGCGGGCATGTAAAACGCCTTTGGATGCGGTCTTTTGAATCACGCGAGAAGCTTGTTTCAAAAGTTCTGCAGCAAGCTTCTTGTCTTTTTGAACCACTGCGTCTTTTACTTTTTTAATGTAGGTTTTTACTTCTGATTTTAAGGCCACATTGCGAGCGTGACGACGAATGCTTTGTTTTTCACGCTTGATCTGACTTTGATGTCGACCTTTAGGTAATTTCTTTTTTGCGGAGGCTGCTTCTGCCATGGTAAATGCTTTATATTAGTCTTTATTATCATCCCTTACGGGGTGCGCATGGGTAACAAATCCTTTTATTTCTGTCAACCTCGTAAAATTGCTGGCAATTTCCCCTTATTGTGTTAGCAGCTTCCCTCTATCATCTATATTAAATGTAAGGTGCAATCCTTCAAGAAAGGGATTGCAGAACCTCTTTCATGACCACTCAAATACCTTTTGATTTTGAACAAGAAGAAAAAGAAGGCGAAGGTTTTTCCCAAAATATTGCAGAAGAAGGGCCTGAAATAGCCCAGGTTTCCAGTAGGGCAGGGATGGTAGGTTTTTACACCTTCCTTTCACGAATCTTTGGATTGGGTCGAGATACCCTGATTGCCTACTTGTTGGGAGCCAAAGAAGCCGCAGATGCCTTCTATGTGGCATTTCGTATTCCCAATCTTTTAAGAAGACTTTTAGCCGAGGGTTGCCTGACCATTTCTTTCATTCCTGTTTTCACGGAATATTTAAGAAAAGATAAAAAAGAGGCTAAGCAGGTGGCGGATTATACCTTTACTCTTTTAACCCTCCTTTTGTTTGTAATCACTCTCATTGGGGTAGTTTTCGCAGGATTCTTTGTAAAATTGACGGCCTTTGGATTTACCGAAGATCCCCAAAAATATGCGCTTACGGTACAACTCACCCGTATTACCTTTCCCTATATATTCTTGGTAAGCTTGGGGGCCCTTTCAATGGGCATCCTGAATTCCCTCAAACATTTTTCAACTCCAGCGGCTTCTCCGATTTTTTTAAATGTCGGGATTATCTTGGGGGCGATTCTTCTCAGACATCACACTTCCCAGCCTTCTGTGGCCCTGGCAATCGGCGTGATTTTGGGGGGAGTGATGCAGATTCTTCTCCAAATTCCCGCGCTCATCAAATTCGGTTTTCTTCCCCGAATATCCTGGAATCCGCAACATCCTGGGGTACAAAAAATTCTCAAACTGATGCTCCCTTCGATTTATGGATCGGCAGTTTATCAACTCAATCTTTTTGCCATTACTTTTATGGCTTCATTTTTAACCACAGGCGCGGTGAGTTACCTTTGGTATGCAGATCGAGTGATGGAATTTCCTTTGGGAGTTTTTGCCATCAGTTTTGCAACGGTTATTTTGCCCCAACTCTCCGATCATGCGGCAGATAAAAACATCCCCAAATTCAAGTCTTCTTTTTTGGAAGGCTTGAGCATGATTTACTTTATTAATTTTCCCGCGACCGTGGGACTTATCACTTTGGCAAACCTGATTATTTCAGTATTATTTCAACACGGACACTTTTCCGAAAATTCCACGATCATGACCGCTCAAACGCTGCAATGCTTTGCCTTGGGTCTTCCCTTTGTATCGGGCACTCGCATTACCTCCTCTGCCTTTTATGCTGTTCAAGATTCCAAAAGCCCCGTGAAGGCGGCCAATATCGCCGTATTTGCAAACATCATCATGGGAGCAATTCTTCTAAAACCCTTGGGACACAAAGGTTTGGCCTTGGGCGTGGCCTTCGGTTCCATGACTAATTTCTTGCTGCATATTTTTGACTTTCGAAAAAAGATGGGGGCCTTGGGACTCAAAAAAATGATCCCATCTGTTTTGAAAATGGTTGCGGCTTCTTTGGGAATGGGGCTTGTTTTGATTTTTTCCCAAGCTTTCATACGCGCTCATCTGGGCACTTCCACCTTGGGACGTTTTTCCGCTCTTTTAATCTTGATCGCTTTGGGAGGAGGGACTTATATTCTTTTTGCAAAATTACTTAAGATTCCCGAAACGGAACATTTTTTAAGTATCTTAAAAAGAAAGCTGAAAAAGAAAAAATGACGGAACCCGTCAAGCCGGTATCTAAAGTAGAAAAGGTCACTTCCCTGGAGAAGGGAAAGTCTCCTTCTGTCACATCTTCTGAAAGCTCATCGAATATTTCTTCTCCAAATCCTTCTTTTCAAATTCCTGTAGCAGATGTTTTTATAAAAGATCAAACTTCCGCTTTTGTAGGACCCGATTCCTTTGTATCAGGTGAAGAAGTACTTTCTGCCTCCTTGGCTCTTTTTGCACCCGAAACCCAAAAGAAAGAAAACGATTTGACTCCCGCCCAAAAAACAATGGAATTGACTAATTTGGACTACCTGCTCGGAATTTCCTCGACGCGCGTCGCTCCAAAGAGTGAGGGGAGCTCTGCTGAACTCTCGAAACACCGGGAAGAAATGCTGGCCTTGTATGCCGCTCATGCCTCCGGACAAGCGCGCTTAGCTGAAAAAAAGAAAAAAAATCTTTGGAAAAGAATTTCTGGATTCTTGAAGTCTATCTTCCTGAATAGTTGAGCTTATTTTACTTCTGTTGCTTGACTTTGTTTATCCCATTTGGGAATAGGCATAAGTTATGGAAGATACAAATATTTATCGCGAACAGCGCCTCGAAAAAGTCAAAAAAATGCAGTCGGATGGAGTGAATCCCTATCCGAATGGTATCAAGCCTGAACACCTTGCCGGAAAAATTCATCAACAATTCGGCGACATGTCCAAGGAAGAACTGGAAGCCCGCCCGGATGTTTACTCTCTTGCAGGCCGAGTGATGGCCATCCGTTCTTTCGGAAAAGCTTCTTTCATTCAAGTTCGCGACCGTAGCGGACAAATCCAGATTTTTATCCAAAAAGATTCTCTTACAGAAGCCGAATTCAATCTTTTTAAAACTTTGGATGTGGGAGACTTTGTTTTTGTAAAAGGCACTTTGTTTCGCACAAAAACAAATGAACTGACAATCAAAGCTCAAACTTTTTCCATTGCAGTAAAATCGATTCGAAATCTTCCCGAAAAATGGCACGGTTTATCGGATGTTGAAACACGCTATCGTCAACGCTATGTGGATATGATCGCCAATCCCGAAGTGAAAAATACCTTCGTGATGCGTTCGAAGATTATCCAGTTTATCCGTGAATTTTTTACCCAACGGGATTTTCTGGAAGTGGAAACTCCCATGATGCATCCCATTCCCGGAGGAGCCACAGCCCGACCTTTTATTACGCATCATAATACCTTGGATATGAAATTGTTCTTACGTATTGCTCCCGAACTCTATCTCAAAAGACTTGTGGTGGGGGGCTTGGAACGTGTTTTTGAAATCAATCGCAATTTCCGTAATGAAGGAATTTCCATCCAGCACAATCCCGAATTTACGATGCTTGAATTCTATCAAGCTTATGCGACCTATGAAGATTTGATTGAGTTGAGTCAGGAACTTTTGAGTCAGCTCGCACTCAAAGTCTGCGGAAGCACAGAGATCGAATATCAGGGAACTCCGATTAGCTTTAAAGCTCCCTTCAAGCGTTGCCGTTTCATGGATTCTTTGGTGGAAATCGGGGGAGCTCCCGCTGAAATACTGACTTCCAGGGATGCAGCCTATCAATTCGCCCAAAAACTTGGGATAAAGTTGAAATATGAAAGCGAAGGACACCTTGCAATTTTGACAGAAATTTTTGAAGAAATCGTAGAACCGAAACTGATCAATCCAACCTTTATCACTCATTACCCCACGGAAGTTTCACCGCTTTCGCGCAAAAATGATCAGGATCCAAACTTTACCGATCGTTTCGAGCTTTTTATTTATGGTCGTGAATTGGCCAATGCCTTCTCGGAGCTGAATGACCCCGTCGATCAAAAAGAACGTTTTTTAAAACAGGTGGAATCTCGGGAAAAAGGCGACGACGAAGCCATGTTTTTCGATGAAGATTACATCCGTGCTCTGGAGTATGGCATGCCTCCCACCGCAGGGCAGGGAATTGGTATAGATCGTTTAGTCATGCTCTTAACCAATCAGGCTTCGATTCGTGATGTCATTTTGTTTCCGCAATTGAGAAAAGAAAAATAGGAAAGCTAGGCTGGAGGCCCCAAAGAAATTAATGAAACTCGAAACCCAAATTGCACAGCGCTATCTCCTGAAAAGTGGCCAGGGAAATTTGGGTTCTTTATTGGCGGTCATTGCTCTATTGGGAGTCATCGTCAGCGTTTTTTCTCTCCTCAGTATTCAATTTGTCATGACAGCCTTTTCAAAGGATGTCCGAAGTAAAATACTTCACTTTTCATCTCCTTTGGTTCTTACACCGACAGATCCCACTTTATTCGCAGGAAAATCCCTCCCTGAAATGCCAAAATCATTTCAATCTCAGAAACTCTTTCCTTATCTTGAAACAGAGGGAGTGATTCGTACGGGAGACGAAGCGGTTCAAGGTTTAAAGATCAAGGGACTCGATCTGCAGGATCCTATTCTTACTCAAAAGTTGAAGGTTGATTATGAAGAAGGCTATTCCCTGAACGACCTGCCTTCCAAAGAAGAGGTCTTACCCGGAATTATTCTGGGAGTAGAACTCGCAAAACGCCTCAACATCTACCCAAGCCTTAATGAAGAAGTGGATTTGATTTACCCTTTTGGAGACGTAGATCCTTCCGGCGAGATGAGACCGCGCGTCCGTCGATTTCGGGTGATAGGCACTTTTAAGAGCGGTTATTACGAATATGATAACAAGTTTGCCATTCTTGCTTTGGGAGAAGCCCGACGCTTGATACCTGCCACAGAAGTTCCCACCCAATGGGCCTTGCAAGACCTTTCCATTTTTGAATCTCAAAAAAAAGCCGAAGAACTCAATCAGTTTTTCTCTGGAAAATGGAAGGCCGAAAGTTGGGGGGAACATAACAAAAAACTTCTCACCTCCTTGCAATTGGAACGATTTACCATGACCTGCGTCCTAGCCCTCATGATCATCATTGCGACCTTTAATATTTTCAGTTTGATCATGATGATTGTAGTCGATAAGCAAAAAGAAATTGCGGTCTTTCGGGCCATGGGCTTGGCAAAAAATCGGGTGGTCTCCATTTTTACCCGTATTGCTTTGTTAATAGGAAGCTTGGGAGCTGTGATAGGTTCTTCCTTGGCAATACTTGCTGCATTGATTCTGAAATGGCATCCCCTCAAAATGCCGACTCCTTATTATCTGGATAATTTACCCATACAAATTGATGTCCCCACACTGATCATTGTTTTATTGCTGGCACCCTTGTTTTCATTTTTGGCAGCCTGGTATCCGGCCTACAGGGGAGGACGTTTCGAAATTTCGGACTCTCTACGCTATGAGTAGCTTTTTGCGGACTGGAGCATATTTTAATTTTTATGTGGAAACTTAGTTTTCAAATTGCCTTACGTTCTCTTTTTTCACCGAGGTCGCGCTATGCTCATTCCGCGATTGGCTGGGTCGCTCTCATTGGTTTAATCTTGGGAGTAGCTGCTCAGGTAGTGGCGATTTCAATTCTGGGCGGATTCGAAAAACAGTTTACAGAATCAATTTTGGGATTCAATGCAGACCTTGTTTTATTGCGTGATGGAGAAATCAGTAATCCTTCGGAAGTTTTGGCTGAATTAAAAAGCTATGAAAAAGAGGGGGTTCGCGCCATCACCCCCTTCCTTTATAGAGAAGGCTTGGTGGCCCACAAATCGAAAGTAAAAGGCTTTATCATTAAAGGAATCGATACAAACACATTTTCAAATGTTTACAACTTAACCTTTAAAGGTTTTAATGATTATTCAAATCCTTTTCAAACTTCTTTATTGGAAAAAATCCCCTCCCAGCCAGAAGAGGGGATTCCCATTGTTTTAGGTTCTGATCTGGCGGAATACTTAGGAGTAAGTCCGGAAGAACCCATGGTTTCCATTCTGCTGCCCAAGGGAAACCTTCAGAAAATCACGGATTCACATGCCTTCAAAAAATTTCGGGTGATTGCCACTTTTTCGAGCGGCCTTTATGAGTTTGATTCCCAATTTGCCTTAATGGATCTTTCTCAAGCCCAACAACTCTTTGACCTTCCTAACGTGGTAACCGGTTATGAAATGAAGGTTCGGGATTTAAAAAAAGCCTCTCAAATTGCAGAAAGCATGGCCAAAGATTTTCACTTTCCCTACCAAGCTTTATCCTGGGATGAACTGAATGCAGAAATATTTCACGCCTTAAAGCTCGAAAAGAAACTTTTCTTTATCATTATGGGATTAATTGTGTTAGTAGCCGCAGCCAACTTGATCGGCTTGGTGGTAATTCTGATCTCGGAACAGTCAAAAGAAATATCGATTCTCAAGGTTATGGGCATGAAAAACAAGATCCTCAAGAGAATCTTCACGTTACAGGGGCTCATTTTGGCAATTTTGGGTGTGAGCTTGGGATGTCTTTTGGGTTGGCTCCTCACAAGCTACCTTACTCATCACTCTATAGTAAATATCGCCAAGGAAGTTTATTTGGTGTCTCACTTGCCGATAGAACTTTCACTCAAAACGATGGGCTGGATATTCACCTTTGGGATTTTAAGCTCTTATCTCAGTGCAAAACTCGCTTCACGCAAGGTTTTGGGGCTGAAACTGGATTTATAAATGGAAAGCATTCTCGAAGCAAAAAACATTCATAAGTCCTATGGAAAAGAAGGGCAGAAGATCGAAGTTTTAAGAGGCATAAGTTTTAGTTTGCAGAAAAGTGAACCCGTAGTAATTGAGGGCGCCTCAGGTGCGGGAAAATCCACCTTACTTCATATATTAGGAGCTCTGGATAAGCCCACTGAAGGTTCGGTCTTTTTTAAAAAAAGTGACCTGTTCGAAAAAACTGAGAAGGAACTTTCAGACTTTCGAAACAAGGAATTGGGTTTTGTATTTCAGTTTCACCATCTTCTTCCATTGTTTACAGCTTTGGAGAACGTAATGATGCCGGCCCTGATTGCAGGGATTTCAAAGATGGAAACCCTTGAAATGGCAAAACTCCTTCTGCAACAGGTTGGCCTAGAGCATCGATTGAGTCATAAAGCAAACGAACTCTCAGGAGGAGAACAACAGCGCGTAGCCATTGCCCGGGCACTGATTATGAAACCCAAATTGTTGCTGGCGGACGAACCCACGGGAAACTTGGATGCTGAAAATTCTCGGATGATTTTCGACTTGCTTTTAAAAATGAGTGAGCACTATCAAACGACACTTGTTTTAGTAACCCATAATGAAGTATTGGCATCGAGTCTGAAAAAACGAATTCGAATCCAGGATGGAAAAATTGTTTAGAAGATTTTGTTCAAAAATAATTTCAATTTCACTCAACAAAAGAACTTTGGCACTTTGTTGCCTGCTTACTTTTTCCCTTTCTCTTTTTCCTATCAACTCTTGGGCCGCTGAAACCATCACTTCAGTAGACGTGGAAGGTTTGTCCAAAGTCGACAAAGTCACCGCTCTCAAGGCAATCAAAACAAAGGCGGGAGATTCCTATTCCTTGGAAGCAGTTCACCAAGATCTGAAAAGCCTTTACGCTTTGGGAATTTTTTCCGATATCGAAGTAAACAAGGAAGCTGCCGGTTCAGGGGTAAAAATCATTTTCAAGGTCAAGGAACGCCCCGTCATCACCAAAATTTCTATTCAGGGAGCAAAGGGAGTTTCAGATTCAAAGGTTCGTGAAGTAATCGTTCAGAAAGAAGACCAACCTTTGGATGAAAAGAAGGTAGGGGAGTCCAAAGAAAAGATCAAAGAACTTTACTCCAAAGAAGGTATGGGCTTGGCGGTTGTAAATACCGAGATAAAAAACCTCAAAAACGATGAAGCTGAACTGATATTCAAAATTAGCGAAAACAAGAATCTCAAAGTCAAAAAAATCACTTTTGAAGGAAATACCGTTTTTTCTTCGCGCAAACTTCGTAGCTTTATGGCTACCAAAGAAAAAGGCTTTCTTTCCTTTTTGACGGGTTCCGGAAAATACCGCGATGAAATGATTGAAAGAGATACTGCTTTTCTGACTTATCAGTATCTCAATAAAGGCTACTTAAAGGTTCAAGTCGATAAACCTGAAATCATCCCTTTGGCGAAAGGAAATGGAATTGAAGTTCATTATAAGATCGTTGAAGGGGAGCGTTATAAAATCAGAAATGTGACCCTTCAAGGAGATGTCCTTACCACCAAAG
This sequence comes from uncultured Pseudomonadota bacterium, assembly GCA_964414715.1. GTDB lineage: Bacteria > UBA10199 > UBA10199 > JADFYH01 > JADFYH01 > CAYPXN01. The sequence continues at coordinate 30,942 of CAYPXN010000040.1, forward strand.
AAGAACTTCTTTCAAAATTCACCACGCTAAAAGGCAACTATTATTCTCAAAAGTTATTGGAAGATGATATTCAAAAACTTACAGAACTTTACGGAAACCAAGGTTATGCCTTCGCCAACATCCGTCCACAGCCCAATCCCGATGATGCCAGCAAAGAGGTGGACATTAATGTTCTCATCGATAAAGGCGACAAAATTGCAGTCGAAAAAATTAATATCACAGGGAATACCATCACTCGAGACAAGGTGATTCGTCGCGAATTAAAAATCACCGAGAACAGTTTTTACAATGAAGAACTCGTTCAACAATCCAAGAAAAAACTGGAAGCCTTGGGTTATTTTGAAAAAGTTGAAATTTCTACCCCCAAAGGGACCGCAGACGACAAACTCAATCTCAATATTAATGTGAAAGAAAAGCCGACCGGCTCTTTTTCTGTGGGAGCAGGTTACAGCTCGGTAGAAAGTTTCCTGGTCACGGCATCTATCACCAAGCAAAACTTCATGGGTTTGGGAATCAGCGGATCCGTGTTGGCTGAAGTTTCAAAACTCCGACAACAATTTTCTCTTCAATATGCAGACCCATACTTCCTAGACACGAAATGGATCTTTTCAGGAAACGTTTCCAAACTATTGACTCGTTTCGACGACTTCGACCGTGATGCCCTCAGTGGCGAAGTAAATATGGGACGACATCTCTTTGACAATTCTTCTGCAACCCTGGGATACCGTATTGAAAAAGTGAAAGTAGACAATTTCTCTCTCGTTGTTCCCCAATTCTTTCAACAAGACACGAGTGGGGTAACCTCCAGCGCCCTTGTTGCAATGGAAAGAGACACGCGTAACAATCGTTTGGCAGCGACCAAGGGGGATTATGAGCAGGTCGTCGCAGAATATGCGGGCTTGGGTGGGAACAACCACTTTTTCCGAGTAAATGCCAATGCCCGCTACTTTTTGCCGGTCCCAGTTCCCTTTTTAAAATCTTCGGTCTTTAAAGCCAATTTAAGAATTGGTTATATTAAATCTCTTGAAAACGGCACTCCCGTTCCCTTGTTTGAACGCTAGTTCACTGGGGGTGTAAACTCTTTGAGAGGTTTTGCCCCTCGAACCATTGGTCCCAAACTTCAAATTCCACCCAGCACCACGGCAGGAGATCAAACCTTCGTCTATGGGGGGGATAAGTTACTGGTATTCAATATGGAATATGAATTCCCCATTTATGATCCCGCCAACTTTAGAGGAGTTATTTTCATTGATGCCGGTAATGCTTATGCTGAGAATCAGGACTTAAACCCATTGAAAGTCCGCACAGATTGGGGTTTTGGAGTCCGTTGGGTTTCTCCATTTGGACCTTTACGATTTGAATGGGGTTTACCTTTCCATAAGCAACCTGGAGAACAAAGCATCGTCTTCAACTTCACAATTGGTACTTTCTTTTAATTTTTCACAAAATTCATAACACCCATATCCTGATTTCAGCGTTGCTGAACGAATTGTGCTTGTTTTTAAAAAAATATTCTTATAGAAAAACAAAAACATTCCTTTAAGGAGGCAATATAAAATGAAAAAGATTCTGATTTCTGTAGCAGTGTTAGGTTCACTTTTTTTGGGTCATGCCGTGATGGCTCAGGAAAAAGTAGGTTTGATTGATCTTCAAAAAGCTCTCAATGAAGTGGAAGAAGGTAAAGCTGCAAAGGCACGTTTGAAAGCCGAATTTGATGCAAAACAAAAAACTTTGGATGCATTGCAAAATGATCTCAAAGCGATGAAAGACAACTTGGAAAAACAAAAACTTGTTTTAAGTCAGGATGCTCTCAAACAAAAAGAAATTGAATACCGCGATAAATTTATCGAACTCCAAAAGAAGCTGGCAGAATTCCGAGGAGAGCTTCAACAAAAAGAAGCCCAGTACACAGGAGACATCATCATTGCTTTAAAGCAATTAGTCAGTGAAGTTGGGGCAAAAGACAAATACACTCTTATTTTCGAAAAAGGACAAGACGTGGTTTTGTATGCACCTAATGCAACCGATCTGACTCCTGCATTAATTCAGCTGTACAACTCCAAACCCCATCCTGCAAAAAAATAGATTAAAGCTTCATGGCTATAAGCACTGAACTTCTGAAACTACTTGTTTGCCCCAAGTGCAAAAAGGCTCTTCAGTATCAATCTAAAGAAGATGCTTTGCTATGTTCTTCTTGTTCACTTTTGTACCCTATACAGGAAGGCGTTCCTGTGATGAGCGAAGAAGAAGCTTTTGAAATCGGAAAGGGAGGGGAACTTATGACCAAAGCTACAAAGTCACCGGTAGCTATTTTCAAAATCAAAGAGGGTCCCAACCAAGGTGAGTCTCTTAAGCTCCCTCTCGATTCTTGTCGAGCCATTGGAAGAAGCATCGACGATGTGAACAAAACCCAAATCTTCAACATGGAGCCTATTGTTCCACTGGATGACTTTACCAAAAAACTCGTCTTGAATTATCTTTCCAAGAAAAAGGGTAAAGCAGCTCCTGCAAAAGCAAACACTGAAAATGCCTTTGGAAGTTTTAAAAGACTTCCAGACTTGGTCCTCAACGATCCAGCCATTTCCAGACTTCATGCCATGCTTTTTTATGATGAGAGTGGGGCGGGAATATTAGATTTGGTTTCCAGAAATGGTACTTTTGTAAATGGTCAAGAAGTGGAGTCTCGTACTTTAAAAGAAGGGGACCTCATTGAAATTGGTGCCACTAAAATTGCATTTTCAATGTCGAACTAGAAACGTGGTAATCCTATGAAAAGCATGACAGGTTATGGAACGGGTGAATATAAAGGAAAATACAAACATTTTTCTTTTGAGGTCAAAACCGTCAATCATCGATTTTGTGAAGTGAACATCAGACTTCCACAGCGTTTTTATCATTTCGAAGGAGAGCTTACCGAATTTACCAAGAAGCATTTTAAAAGAGGAAGGATTGATATTTTCATTCGAGAGCTCGGTTCTAATGTCCGTGGAAAAGTAAAAATCGACGAAGAACAGCTTAAACATTATTTAAAGCTTATTCGAAAAATCAATAAACAAGTAAAACTCCCTGAAAGCATAAAAATCGAACATCTTCTCAATCTTCCTCATGTTGTTTTACTGGAAGACGATGAAGAAGATTTAAAACTTCTTCTCTCACATCTCAAAAAAAACCTTTCCGAAGTATTTCAAAAAGTTGAAAAAATGAGAGAAAAAGAAGGGGCTGGTGTCCGCAAAGACCTTGAAGAAAGGTTGGATTTGATTCAAGAACATGTGGCATTGGTCCAAAAAAAGGTTCCCGAAGTAATCTCCGATTACCAAAAACGCCTGAAGGAACGCATTGAAAAATTAAGCCAACAAAGTCCTGACGAATGGAGACTTGCCCAGGAAGTAGCTTACTTCGTAGATCGCACCGATGTTTCTGAAGAACTTCAAAGATTACAAAGCCACCTCAAACATTTCAGGGAAGTCACAAAAGAAAAAGATGCGGTGGGAAGAAAGTTAGATTTCATTCTTCAGGAAATTAATCGTGAGATCAACACTCTCGGCGCAAAATCACAACACAGTGATATTTCAAAGCATGTGGTTGCATGCAAACATGAACTTGAAAAAATGAGAGAACAAGTTCAAAACGTAGAATAGACCCTGTTAAAGTCTAAATATTCCAAACTTAAAAGGGAACTTGAATGACCAAGAAGGGAATCTTATTTGTAGTCTCTGGCCCCTCCGGTAGTGGAAAAACTACTCTATGTCGCCAAGTAGAACAACACTTGAGAATCCCTCACTCTGTTTCTTACACCACACGAGCTCCCCGTAAGGGTGAGATTGAGGGAAAAGATTATCATTTTTTAAGTCTGGAAAAATTTGAGGAAATGGAAAAAAGGGGAGAGTTTCTGGAAAGTGCCTGGGTACATGGCAATCGATATGGTACCGCCCTTCAATACACCCAAGACATTATCAACAAGGGAAATGACCTGATTCTGGATCTGGACACACAGGGAGCTCTCGCTGTAAAATCAAAAATTAAAGATGCTGTCCTGATTTTTATCGATGCTCCTGATGACGAAAGCTTGGCAAATCGCTTGGGGCAAAGAGGCACTGAAGATCCAGAAATAAAAGCAAAACGCCTTGCCCAAGCAAGTCACGAAAGAAGCTTTAAAGAAGAATATCACTACCACGTAACAAACGACTCGCTAGAAAAAACTTTACAGTTCATAATTCATGTTATTGAAAATGAAAGGAAAATAAAAAGGTCTACCTAAGCAATCCCTCTATGGTCACTCTCGAAAAGATCATTCAGAACATCAAATCCTACAACCCCCAAGGGGATTTTTCTCTCATTCAAAAAGCAGGGGATTTTGCCAGTAAGGTTCATAAAGGCCAAGAAAGGCAATCCGGAGAACCTTATATTATTCATCCTCTCGAAGTTGCTGAAATTCTTGTTCAAATGAAACTCGATGTTCCGTCTATTGTTGCAGCACTGCTTCACGATACGATAGAAGATACTTCTGCAACTCTCGACGAAATCAAAAAAGAATTCGGACCTGAAATTGCCCACTTGGTAGATGGCGTAACCAAACTCAGCAAAATTCAATTTTCGAGCGCACAAGAAAAACAGGCCGAAAATTTTCGCAAAATGATCATGGCTATGGCGAAAGACATCCGGGTTATTCTGATCAAGCTTGCGGATCGCCTCAACAACATGAGAACTCTGAAACACCTCTCCGAAGAAAGACAACAAAACATTGCCCGCGAAACCATGGATATCTATGCTCCTTTAGCAAACCGTTTGGGAATCCAGTGGATGAAGGTTGAACTCGAGGAGTTATCTTTCAAATATCTTAAACCTGAAGCCTATAAAGATATTGATGAAAAAATGAGGCAGGTTAAAAAAGAATCTGCTCCTTATATTGAGAAAGTGCTCCAGGAAGTTTCAAGCAAGCTGAATGAGTATAAAGTTCCCCATCAAATTTATGGTCGCCTCAAACATTATTTTAGTATTTACAGAAAAATGGCGGCCCAAAACATTTCTTTTGAACAAGTAAATGACTTGATTGCTTTCCGAATTATCGTGGACAACATTACACAGTGTTATACTGCCCTAGGAATTATTCACGAACTTTGGACCCCCATCCCCGGGCGATTCAAGGATTACATTGCCATGCCCAAGGCAAACAACTATCAATCACTCCATACCACTGTAGTATGCATGGAAGGAGAGCGTGCAGAATTCCAGATTCGAACGAAAGAAATGAATGAAGTGGCGGAAAAAGGGATCGCTGCACACTGGAACTACAAAGAAAATGGTTCGATCGACGACAAAGATCAGCAAAAATTTCAGTGGGTACAGGAACTGCTAAAATGGCAAAACGAACTCAAAGACCCGGCCGAATTTCTCGATACCGTCAAACTTGATTTATTTGCCACAGATGTTTATGTTTTTACACCCAATGGTGATGTGAAAGAACTTCCTCACGGAGCCACTCCTATTGATTTTGCCTATTCCATTCACTCTGACGTGGGAAATCGCTGTGTGGGTGCAAAAGTAAATGAAAAGATTGTCCCTCTTAATTATCGCTTACGAAGCGGTGACACCATAGAAATTCTCACAAGTGCCCATCACAAACCCTCCAAAGACTGGCTTAAATTCGCCGTCACTTCCCGGGCAAAATCCAGGATTCGCCAAGTAATTCAACACGAACAACGAGAAAAAAGTATTATCCTGGGAAAAGAGTTAATTGAAAAGGAATTCGAAAAATTCAAACTTTCCCCCTCAAAATACATGAAAGGGGAAGAACTCAAGCACGCCATTCAGGAAATGGGCTATCAAAATCTTGAAACCTTACAAATGCACGTGGGTTATGGAAAAATTTCTCCCTTACAATTTATTTCAAAACTCGTTCCACGTGAACTTCTTGCAGAAAAAGCTTCAGAAGAAACAAAAGCCGAAAGTACTCTTTCCAGAATTTTCAAAAAGGTAAAAGAACGTGGTAAGAGCATTGTAAAAGTAGGTGGCTACGACGACATCATGGTATCTTTGGGGCGTTGCTGCTCCCCTCTACCTGGAGATCCTATCATAGGATTTATTACGCGAGGCAGGGGAGTTGTGGTTCACATTATGGACTGTGCCAAGGTTCTTTCCACAGACCCCGAACGAAGAGTGGAGGTTGCTTGGGACAAACACAGTGAAGCTTCTCATCAGGCAAAACTGAAAATTGTAAGTGCAGACAGACCTGGCCTCTTAGCATCCATGAGTAAAACTATTGCCAATGAAGGGGTCAATATCTCTCAGGCTTCCATACGAACCACGAGTGACGAAAAAGCAGTAAATATCTTTGAAGTGGAAATCAAAAACATCTCCCAATTAAAAGGAGTATTACGGGCCTTGGAAAAATTGGGAGGAGTAATCAGCGTGGAGAGAATAAGGAATTAACTCCTCCATCTCACTTCGTGAGATGCCTCCTCTTTAAGTTAAAAGGAAGCAAGAGGAATGGAAATTATCTTAAGCTTTCTGAACGTGACCTGAACGAATACAACGGGTGCAAGCCAAAATACTCTTCACTTTACCTGCCACAATTGCCTTCACTTTTTGCAAATTTGGGAAATTACGTGTGTGAGACTTGTTGTTGGCATGACTCACTGTATTGCCAGCTTGGGGTGTTTTTTCACAAACAAAACATTTTCTCGACATAATAAAACTCCTTAAAAAGAGGGGCTTCTCTACACAAGATATTGAAACTATGCAAGATTTTTAATAAACAGGAGACATGAAAAAGCCTTCAGAACAAACAAAGGGGCAACAGGGCGAAGAATGGGCCGCCGAATATTTAAAGCAAAAAGGCCTTAAAATCATTGAAAAAAACTGGAAATGTCGCTGGGGAGAAGTGGATTTAATCGCTCAAACGGGAAATAAAATTGTTTTTGTAGAGGTTAAAAGCCGTCAAAGTCCCGAGTTCGGATCAGGCTTTGAGGCGGTCAATAAGCGCAAACAGGAGAAAATTCTTCGAAGTGCCTTAAGCTATCTTCAGAAAAAATCGAATAATTCAAATATCCATTTTGGAGTCATTCAGGTCAATTTGAAAGAGGGTAAAAACTCCATTGAATATCTCGAGTTTCCACTGGACGGATTGGGTGGTTATTATTAGAAAGGTTCAATTTTTAATGGAGTCAATAGAATGAAATACCAAAACGTAATCGCCCAGTTCGCACAAAAAGCCCAAGAAATGGGAGCTAAACCCTGTTTTAAATATAAATCCAAAGATAAATGGAAAACTCTCGATTGGTTTGAAGTAAAGGATGCCGTTGAAAAACTTGCCTCGGCTTTGGACGAAAAAGGGGTAAAAACAGGAGACAAAGTAGCCATTTTTTCCACCACACGCTACGAGTGGACGATTTGTGATTTGGCCATCCTTTCCTTGGGAGCTGTCACAGTTCCCATTTACCACTCCACACTCCCCAATGAAGCAGAGTTTATTCTCAATCATTCTGAAGCAAAGCTGCTGTTTGTGGAAGATAAAAACCAATTAAAAAAAATTGAGAGCATTCGCAAAAATCTTTCTTCCTTAAAAGATATTATTCTCTTCGAAGGACAAGCTCCCAACACCACTTCATTTCAAAAACTGCTTGAAGGGGATGCAGCAGATGCTTTGAGTCTCGAAGTCAGAACCGACAAAATACCCTTGGATGCCATTGCCACCATTGTTTACACCAGTGGAACCACCGGAAAGCCCAAAGGAGTGGTTCTTACTCATAAAAACCTGGCTTCCGAAATGGATGCTTTGCAAAAAATATTTATTTTTCCTTCCGATCAAGAAGCTTTGATCTTTTTGCCTCTGGCCCATATTTTTGCGAGAGCTTTTCAGTTCTATCAGCTTTGTACCGGATTTATTCAGGTTTATGCCGAGAGCATCGATAAACTTCTGGATAATATTTCAGAAGTACGTCCTCATTTCATTGCCTGTGTTCCCAGAATTTTTGAAAAAATTCACTCCAAAATCTTGCACGACGTTCATTCATCCAGTCCTCTTAAACAAAAAATATTCCATTGGGCAGTCAAAGTGGGCGCTGAAGTTAGCCGCTTAAAACAAGCTAACAAAGGCATTTCACCGATTCTTGCGGCTCAATATCAAATCGCCAAAAATTTGGTATTTTCAAAACTCCATAAAAAACTCGGGGGCAGAATACGCTTCTTCCTTTCCGGAGGAGCGCCCTTGGCTGCAGAAGTTGCAGAGTTTTTTCATGCCGCGGACATCCTGATTTTGGAAGGTTATGGACTTACAGAAACCACCGCTGCCATTAATGTAAATCTTCCCACTCACTACAAGTTTGGAACCGTAGGGCCCATCGTGGCTCATACAGAAGAAAAGCTGGGGGCTGACGGTGAAATTTTGGTCAGGGGAGACCATGTATTCAAGGAATACTATCGAGATCCCGAAGCGACAAAAGAAGTATTTACCGCAGATGGTTTTTTCCACACGGGAGATATTGGAGTTTATGACAAAGAAGGATTCTTGAAAATCACGGATCGTAAAAAAGATATTATTGTGACCGCTGCCGGAAAAAACATTGCTCCTCAATATATTGAAAACCTTTTAAAAATGGATAGCATTATCAGCCAAGTCATGGTTCATGGTGATCGCCGTAAGTTTCTTTCTGCTTTAATCACCCTGAATATGGATGAGGTAAAAAAGATTGCTCAGCATCAAAAAATTGAAACAAGCGACCATGGCGAGCTTGCAAAACATCCCAAAATTCATGAGCATGTTCGAAAGAAAATTGAAGAAAAAAACAAACAGCTTCCGAGCTATGAAACCATTAAACGATTTGCCATTCTGGAAAAAGATTTCAGCATTGAAGGTGGGGAACTTACTCCAACCCTGAAAGTAAAAAGAAAGTTGGTCACGGAACGCTACAAAGAAATTCTGGATTCTTTCTACAATGAATAGAGCTTTTTATCTAAAATAATTTTACTTGAAACTCTTTCAGTATTTTCTTTTAATCATTGCAATAAATCTGTAAATTACTCAAAATATTGAGTAAATTCCTGTAACCCCATCTATATTAAAAGGAGATGAAACATGGCAGATCAAAACACACAAGGCTCAGGCGGATCCGGCTTGGCTCCCAATGTTGCCTCACTACTTTGCTATCTTTGTACATTTATTACCGGTATTATCTTTTTGCTCATCGAAAAAGATAACAAGCAGGTGAAATTCCATGCTTGGCAGGCCATTTTTCTCGGGGCAGGCTCCATTGTCATTCAAATTGCAGTGGCCATTCTTACCGCCATTATGGGAGCAATCTCAGGTGCTTTAGCAACTATCATTAGCCTCCTAGGAACCTTGGTGTATCTTGGAATTTTCGTAATCTGGATTGTTGCCATGGTAAAAGCCTATCAAGGTCAACAATGGAAAATTCCATTCATTGGTGATCTGGCTGAAAAACAAGCTGCAAAATAATCTGCCTCAGGCGGATCATTCTGAGCAAAGTTGAATGATTTATATGAATTCCACAAAGAGGAATTCGCTCCTTGCTGTGTTGGTGCTGATAGGAATATTTAGCTTCAGCGCTTTTTTAAAAATCAACAGCATCGAACGGATTCCTCTTTGTTTTTTTAAATACCTTACTCATTTAGATTGCCCAGGATGTGGCTTAACTCGTTCTTTCATTGCTATTTCCCATGGTGATTGGAAAGGAGCTCTTCACTTTAATGTTTTGGGTCCCTTGATTTATCTTTATCTTCTTTTTTATCTTATTAAGCATTTGATTTTTCTCATTTGGAATCAGCAGCTTTCTTGGCAAATGCCTCTTTGGTTTCAATGGAGCTTCGGACTTCTCTTCCTTGGACAATGGATTTGGAAGCTCATGATTGGCCTGAATATTGTTTGAATTTCTTGACCTGCTCAAAAATCTTGTGTTAGCAGAAAAATTCACCGTGTATCTTTTCTTCATAGGGAGGGAAGGGTAGCTGCGGAAACCAAAGGAGGAACACCATGGCTCTTACGCCGACTGAGATTTTTACCGAACGTTTACCTGCTAGACTTCAAAAACGCGCAGACAAAATCGCCAACATCAAGGCAATTTACCAATTCAACATCACCGGCGACAATGGAGGGACATGGGTATTGGATCTTACCCAACCAGGTGGAAAAATCACTGAAGGTCCTTCTGAAAGTGCAAAATGTACCGTCATTATGGATTCTGCCAAATTCTCCGATCTCATCGAAGGCAAACTGAATCCCCAAATGGCTTTCATGACAGGTAAATTAAAAGTAAAAGGTGACATGGGACTTGCCCTGAAATTAGGGTCTATCCTCTAAGAAATCCTTTACAAATTTCCGATTATTTTCCAAAAGGGACCTTACACAAGGTCCCTTTTTTTATGAAAAAAAACATTCTACCTCTCAGAGGCATTCAAATTCTGGATTTCAGTCGCCACTTACCCGGACCCTTCGCCACTTTTCTTCTTCAAAAATGGGGCGCAAAAGTAATCCGGGTCGTAAAACCGGAGGATGACGAAGTCTTAAGCTTTCCCAATGTCATGAAGGGAAAAAACAAAATCGAAGCAGACCTGAAAAATCCCCAAACACTTCTTCAAATCAAAATGCTCTCAAAAAAAGCCGACGTGCTCATCGAAAGCTTCCGCCCCGGAGTGATGGACAAACTTGGCATGGGTTTTCGGGACATTTCAAAACTCAATTCCCGAATTATTTATGCTTCCCTGAACAGCTATGGTTCAAAAGACAAAAGAGCAGGGCACGACTTGAATTATCTCGCAGACTCCGGAATGCTGCGTGCTATTTTTCCTGAACATACAAAAGTCCCAGGCCTTCCTCTGGCAGACTTGATCGGTGGACTGAGTGCCGCTTTTCAAATAAGTACTTTTTTAAATATCCCAAAAATGAAAAGAAAAGCCGTTTACCTCGATATTCCTATTACTGAAACAGTTTCAGAGTTTGTCCATACCCTGGATCCTGCCGTCAAACAAACCATGAAAAAAGTAGCAGCGGGACATTTGGCACGTTATCATGTCTATCAATGCAAGGATAAAAAAGAATTGGTGGTAGCTTGTCTGGAAGAAAAATTTTGGAAAAAATTTGTTCACCATCTCAAGATCCCCTCCAAGATTCTAGGCGGCCAGGAAAACCAAATTGTTCAGCACTTAAGTAAGCGCTTCAAATCCAAAACACAGAAAGAATGGTTGAAAATTCTCTCAGATCCTGATTTGTGTGTAAGTCCGGTAAACACATGAAAATTGCCCTTGCACAAATTAATACCCAGATCGGTAATTTTGCACTGAATCTTGAAAAAATTACCCAAGCCATCGACAAAGCAAAACAGAAGGGCGCTCAACTGATCATATTTCCCGAACTGACTCTTACCGGTTATCCTCCTCGGGATTTGCTCGAAAAAACACAGTTCGTAGATAAAAACCTGAACCTTCTAAACCAGCTTGCCAAAAAAGTTAAAAATATTGTGTGTGTGGTAGGCTTTGTGGAACCCAACCTGGAAGACAAGGGAAAACCGCTTTATAATGCCGCCGCCTTTTTACAAGATGGCCACATTGAAAAAATTATTCGGAAGCGACTTCTTCCCACCTACGATGTTTTTGATGAAAACAGATATTTTGAACCCGGCCATGAAAGCTGTGTCTTTTATTACAAGGGATACAATATTGGATTATCTATCTGCGAAGATATCTGGAATGATGAAAGTATTTTGGGCAGGAAACTTTACGCAGAAGATCCCATTGATGACCTTTCGCGCAAGGGCGCCAATCTTTTCATCAACATTTCCGCATCACCTTATTCCATGGGGAAAAGAAGTATCCGTGAAAAACTTCTTTCTCAGGTAGCGCGCTCCAAGAAAGCACCTTTGGTTTATGTAAATCTTGTCGGTGGTAATGACGACCTTATTTTTGATGGAAGCAGCCTGGTCTTTAACGAAGAAGGTGAAATCTGTACTCGCTTAAAAAGTTTCGAGGAAGATTTTTCCATCGTGGATCTCCAAAGTCTGAAACCAGAACCTTTTTATCAGGTTCACGAAATGGAAAAAGTCCGCAAGGCCCTGGTTTTGGGTATTCGGGATTACATGGCAAAATCAGGTTTTAAAAAAGCGATTTTGGGCCTTTCAGGAGGCATCGATTCCTGTCTTGTGGCCAATCTGGCAGCAGAAGCTTGTGGTGCAAAAAATGTTCTCGGAGTTTCTCTTCCTTCTCCTTACTCCAGTCAAAGCAGCCTGACGGATGCCAAGGCTCTTGCCAAAAATTTGGGGATTCAACACCGTACGATTCCTATCGGAGATATCTACAAAGCATATCCCTTGGCACTCGAATGGGATAGCAAGCCCAGAAAAGTTGATGTCGCCTTGCAAAATATTCAGGCCCGTATTCGTGGCAATATTCTCATGGCGCTTTCAAACCGTGAGGGCTATCTCTTGTTAAGCACTGGAAACAAATCTGAAATGGCAGTGGGTTATTGTACGCTCTACGGAGATATGGCAGGAGGATTGGCGGTAATTTCCGACCTCCCCAAAACCCTTGTCTACCAACTCTCTCGTTATTTGAATAAAAAACACCGGGCAATTCCGGAATCTGTGTTCCGCAAAGCTCCTTCAGCGGAGCTGGCACCCAATCAGAAAGACCAGGATGATCTTCCTCCCTATGAAACCCTGGATGAAATCTTAAGACTTTATATTGAAGAAAATAAAAGCAGTGCCCAAATCATCAAAGCAGGATTTGCAAAAAAGACAGTTTTAGATGTGATTCAACGGGTTGACCGCAACGAATACAAAAGACAACAAGCTCCTCCGGGTCTGCGCATCACTTCTAAAGCCTTTGGTTTTGGGCGACAAATCCCCCTCACAAACGGATTTAAGGAATGAACTTTGGAACCCTCTACATTGTTGCTACTCCTATTGGAAATCTGGCAGACATCACCTATCGAGCGGTTCAAGTATTAAAAGAAGTGGATTGCATTGCCTGCGAAGACACACGGCATAGTTTAAAACTTCTTAACCACTATCAAATTTCAAAACCTCTTTTAAGTTTTTACGCCCACAATCAACAGGGACGCATTCCTCAAATCATCGAAAAACTCAAAGCTGGGGAAAGTATTGCCTTGATTAGCGATGCGGGAACCCCAGGCATTTCAGATCCGGGTGCTTTGCTCATTTCAAAATGTATTCAAGAAGAAATTAAAGTAGTTCCCATTCCCGGCGCCTGCGCTGCGATTACCGCACTTTGCGCCTCAGCTTTGCCGACGGATCGTTTTTACTTTCAGGGTTTTCTCCCTCTCAAACCCGGCAAAAAAAGGAAAGTATTGGAAAATCTCAAAACTCTTGAAGCAACGATTATTATTTATGAAGCAGGCAACCGAATGTCCGGTCTCATGAAAGAAATTGCCCAGATTTATCCTGAAGCCCAAGTGGTGATTGGTCGCGAGCTGACAAAAATGTATGAAGAATTCCTTCGCGGAAAAGCTGCAGATCTCTCGGAAAAAATCCCCCGAGAAGGTCTCAAGGGAGAGTGTGTGGTTTTGATTCACTCTTATTTTTCAAAAGAAGAAGAAAAGGAATGATTTACTGCTCCATAAATTCCACAATTTCTTCGTGACGGGATTTCATGTCTTCAAAACCCAATTGCAATAAACGTTGGAGGTAACTGGGTAAAAAGCTGATATAAGACAACATATCAATACCGCCTTTTGTATCAGCATCCAAAAATCGGATCAAAAACTTCTCAAAAGAAGTGAAATGCTCGCTGCCTTCATGCCGAAAACACTGGCTAAAAATATTTCCAATATCTTGGGAAGGTCGAATACGAAATACCGATATTTTCTTAAGACCTCTTTCTCCAAAAGCGCCCACATCTTTCTTTTTTCCCAAAAAGGAGTTCATTTTCGAAAGGAAACTTTTTCCCTGCATTTCTTCGCACCATTCTATTATTTTGTTGATGCGTTCGAGTTGTTCCATGTCGTTCTGAATTTTATCCAGAAACATCGCATTCATCACGCGACCCAAAACCTGACCCAAGGCAGGCGGTTCTCCTTTTACACCTTGAACCGGAACTTTTTCTCCCGGCTTGGCACGATGATTCAAACCAATCACCAAAATTGCATCTGCACCCAAGTGAATAGCGGGAGAGAGAGGGGTATTCAAGCGCAAACCTCCATCGGTATAAGCGACATCATTGATCATCACGCTGGGGAAAATCACAGGGATGGCAGCAGAGGCAGCGGCATGAACGGGTTGAATAGGTCCGTTATGAATAATCGCTTCTCCCCGGTAAGGAACTTTTTCATTTTTTTGAACAAAGAGTTCCAGGCGTCCGGTAAAAACATTTGTCGTCACAATCGAAATAGCATCTAAAAAACCTTCCTGAATATTGCGTCCAATTCTTTTCCAGGGGATTGCCTGTTCGATAAAGGGAAGAAAAGGGGAGGTGTCCAAGAAGCCCGGAAAGTGCGGTGATTCCGTTCCCGAACGCCGAAGAAACTTCATCATCATTCCCTTTGAATTCTTACCCAAAAATTCAAATAGAGCTTTCAGATTTCTCTTATAAATATTTTCTTCGCGAACGTTTTCCCAGAGACGATAAATTTCATTTCCCTGAAGCTCGGGTACATGGGCTGTAGAAGCCATAAAGCAACTATTCAGGGCGCCCACAGAAGCCCCACAAATAATCTCAAAATTTCTGTTTTTGCAAGAAGGGGGGAGTTGGGTGCGCAGATAATGCAAAACGCCCGCTTCATAGGCACCTCGCGCACCTCCACCTGACAAAACCAAGGCCAACTTCTTTTTGGATTTTCCTCCCATGTTTTTAGATTATAGCGGCAGTTATGATCAAGCGCACCTAAGATTTATCATTCACCCCAAGAAAATGAGTGATTTTAACAACAAAATACAAGTTTTAACTTCCCGACAAAACTCTCTGGTCAGAAAGCTCATTTAAATATACCTCGAGATTACTATAACCCTCCGAAGAAAGACTCGTTTCATTGTGATCTTGAACATGAGGATTGAGCCCGTGAGCCACTTCCCAATCATCCGGCATTCCATCTTGATCTGTATCTGTGAGCGTCGTTCCTGAAAGAGAAGGGTAGGCATCATTGGCGGGGTTTGTCCCTGCCGTTCCCCGAGTAATTGTGGGAGTAGCTTCCACACTGCCTGACAAATATCCCATCAAACGAGCATCCATATTATCGCGAGGAAAAGCCCCATTGTTTGAACGAACATAAGAATTTAAAGTCGCTGTACTTGTATTCGTAATTTCGGGAAAATCTAATCGAGTGGAGGAGGGACTTGCAATACTGGGGTTCACATCTTCCAAACTTCCATTTCCAATCATTCTCTGATTTCCCGATGCATAAACCAGATTACCACTGGTTTCATTCAAATCTGCAAGCATCATCAAAGGATCACTTCCTGATTTGAATACATCCAGGTTTCCTATCCAATTTAGGTTTAAATATTGAGAATTCGAATCACTAGAACTGCAATTATTTCCGTCATTATTTCCCGTGCAACGATTGTAATAAAGGGGATTTTGCGCATCCCACACTAAATTATGTGACACTTCTACATTCAGATGATGTGCATTACAATTTGGAGTTAAACCACCATCGGTATTGAGTTCGCAACTCAGCTCTGCCGGAGTGCGGCCCCCCAAACGAACATATACATTATGATGAAGAGAAATATTTTGCAGATCATGCTCGCTTGTTGAATAGTTGACGAGCAAGCCACCATTTTCATTATGGTCTGTAAGGGTTTCAGCCAAAATTGAGTTTTGCAAAGTGACATTCTTCGATCGAGATATTTCTGTTGCTTCATCGGTGGCATTCTCAAGTGAAAGATGATCTCCTATGAAAATTGAAGAACCACCTACTCTGATAGCATCACCCTGAACAGCCCCAGAATCTCCTCGTCACATCCTTAAGTGACGAACGATAATATTCTGGCAATCGTAAGGGTCATAGACATTGTCGCAAATCAAACCTCCATGAATCACAATGCCACCAGGAGAAGTTTGACCTGCAATAGTCATATTGGGTTCTTTGATGATAATATCCGAGTTGATGACGCCACTGGTTGCAAAAACAATATATTTATTTCCCACGACATCAACCGCTGCCTGCAGGGAACCAGGTCCATCGGCATTTGTATTCGTCACATAAACTACCTGAGCTGAATTGGAACGTGCTCCGCTAGAACAAGCTCCAAAACCTTCCGCGCCTGGGAAAGAAGGGATGCTGCCCGTACAACTTGTCAGGCCCTCTAATCCCGTTCCTCCTCCGCCGTGATCTCCGGTATTGCCACCGCCTCCGGATCCGTCACTATTTCCAGATCCATTTCCGGACGAGCCTCCACAGGAAATCGTTCCCAGACTTAAAAGAAGAAATAAAATGTTAAGGAAAGTGAAAAGACGTTTACACATAATGACCTCTCTTCATCATGTGTCCCCAGGCAGACTTAATATCATCTCATAAAAGAAAGTCTAAAGCCATACCCATTATAAATCTGACAAAAAAGGATTTTCTTTGCGCTCATAACCAATCGAAGTGGAAGGACCGTGTCCGGGATGGACGATTGTGTCGTCATCGAATTGCAATATTTTATCCTGAATGGACTTGAGAATCAGGTTGTAATCTCCGCCCCACAAATCTGTACGCCCGATACTTTGCATAAACAAAGTATCCCCCGTAAAAAGAAGCGGAATCTCCGCATTCAAATGAAAAGTCAAACTTCCCGGGGTATGACCCGGTGTGTGCAAGATTTCTACTTTATGTTCTCCGAACTTCAATTCATCCCCTTGCTGGAGAAAATGTGTTACTTGAGGAACTGCTTTGGGAGCAAATCCAAAAAGGGCACATTGCATGGGAACATTTTCATAAAGAAACATATCTTCTTTATGTAAACATACTTCCGACTTTGTTTTATCGTAAACAGCTTGGGTAGCTCCCAGATGATCAAAATGTGCATGGGTATGAAGAATGTATTTCACCTTCAAATCATGTTGTTTCAAAACAGCGATAATCTTTTCTGCTTCGTCACCCGGATCGATTACAATTGCTTCGCCTGATTTTTTATCTCCCAGTATTGTGCAAGTGCATTGGAGAGGACCGAGAGGCATTTGTTCAATAATCATATTCATTCCTAAAATAAGTGATGAGACCCTAATCAATAATCTAAAAAACAATAGACAGCAACCCCTTCTTTGCCCTTAAAATAGTGGAATTCCGAGGAGCGGGACTTTTTTTCACACTTCAGGGGAGGCTTATGGGACATTTGGGATTGGTATTATCAGCAGGAGGCGCTCGCGCTGCTTATGAAGCGGGAGTTTTACATTATATTCGCACAGGACTTCCCAAACATATTGCGGCAAAACCCTTTGATGTTCTCTGTGGCAGCTCCGCGGGAGCTATCAACACTGTAGGACTTGCGGCTCTGGCACACGACCCCGTTTATCAGGGAGAACAAATCAAAAATCTTTGGCTGAACCTCACCCAAGACAATATCTATAAAAGAGATTTTTCAACCACTGCAGGATTTGTCATGAGTTCTTTGGGAGGAATTGTTCGAAACCTCACCACACTCAGTCCTTTTGATTTGGGAAATAAAAAAGGACCTCACCTGACTGCTTTTTTCGACACCAGCCCCTTAAAAGAACTTCTCAAGAAAATTATCCCTTTTGATCAAATCCAGAAAAATATTGATAACAATCTCATCAAGGCAATTAGCGTTACCACGACAAATACTCGCAGTGGTCGCAGTGAACTCTTCATGCAAAAACGGAAAGATGTGGAATACACGGGAGAATATATTCATCATCTGGGTCCCTTGAAGGTTGACCACGTTATGGCTTCGGCTGCCATTCCGGTAATTTTTCCCTCTGTAAAAATCGGCAAAGTATACTACACGGACGGGGGACTGCGTTTGTTTACGCCCATGTCTCCTGCAATACAGTTGGGGGCAGACCGCATCATCATTATCGGACTTCGTCATCGTCCCACACCGGAAGAAATGATTGAATATGATAGCAAGGAAATGACCCATCCTCCTTCTGTGGCAGAACTGATGGGACGAGTAATGAACGGAATTTTTCTGGATCGTATCCAGTTCGATTTGGAACAGGCCCAACGCATTAATAAAATCATTGATTGGAGCCAGAAAGTTTTTGGAGACGATTACCTTGATCAAATCAACCGTTTCCTGAAAAAGCAGGGCATTATTGGAGACATTGCCAGCCGAGGATTAAGGAAATTACGCTATGTAGAAATTTTACCTTCTGAATTCGTAAGCAATCTTTTTGAACGTTGGTTCAAAAAAGCCAGAAAAGACGGTTCGATTGATTTCTCCAGCATGGAAAAACTTCTCACCCGACTTTTGGATGTCAATACGGATGGCGCGATCGAACTTCTGAGCTACCTGACTTTTTCAAAAGATTACCTAAAAGAACTCATTGACTTGGGCTACGAGGATGCCAAAAGACAGAGAAATCGATTGATAGACTTAATGGATGATGATGAGGAATAAATGAAACTTATTTCCTGGAATGTAAATGGTATCCGAGCCGTCCTTCAAAAAGGATTTTTGGATTGGCTTAAGAAAGAAAATCCGGATGTACTTGCCCTTCAAGAAACCAAGGCAAAGCCTTCCCAACTCACAGAAGAAATTCTCAATCCTGTGGGTTATAAAACTTATTGGTCCGCTGCAAAAAAACCAGGCTATAGTGGTGTTGCTTTATTTATCAAAGATGGCGGAAAAGAAATCCAAGAAGGCTTGGGAATTCAAAAATTCGATGACGAAGGAAGAACTCTCATTGCAGAGTTTGACGATTTTTTTCTCATGAATGGATATTACCCCAATGGACGGGATGACCTCTCTCGTGTCGATTTCAAACTCGAATACAGTGATGAAGCTCTCAGTTTCGCTAACAAGTTAAAGAAAAACAAACCCGTCATTCTCTGTGGTGATTTCAATACCGCACACAAAGAAATCGACTTGGCACGACCCAAAGAAAATGTGGAAAATACGGGCTTTCTTCCCATTGAGCGTGCATGGATTGATAAATTTCTTTCACAGGGTTACGTAGATATTTTTAGAAATTTTGAAAAAAGTGGGGGATGGTATTCTTGGTGGTCTTATCGGGCAGGTGCTCGCCCCCGAAATGTGGGTTGGAGAATTGACTATTTTTTCGTAACAGAAGACATTCAACATTCTGTTAAAAACTCTTATTATCAAACCCAAGTGATGGGATCGGATCATTGCCCAGTAGTTTTAGAATTGTAGGTTTTTATGTTCGGAAACAAAAAAGACGTCGAAAATCTTGAAGTAGAAATTCAAAAACTTCACAAAAAGATCGAAAATCTTGAAAAAACTCACGAAGAAGAGCTCAAGGTTTTAAAAAACCAAATCGCTTTTCTTGTAAAAGGTTTACCTCTTAACACTCAAAGTGTTTTTTCTGGCTTGGCTTATTCAGAAGTTCCCAAAGAAAAAGTTCCCAGCTTCATTCAGGAAACACCGAACTTACTGGTTTTGGATGTCAGAAGCGATGAAGGTTGGATGAATGGTCATATTCCCAACGCGAAACATATACCTGCACAACAAGTATTCTCACGTCTTGTAGAACTCTCAGATAAGAATCGCCCCTTATTAACCATCTGTGCAAATGGAAACACAGCCCTCACAGTTGCCCAACTGCTGGTCAAAGAAGGTTATCGTTATGTCTTCAATGCTTTGGGAGGTATGGCAGGTTACAATGGACCTTTGGAACTTCCTTCGATTGAAAAAACAGATGAAGCTTTTATCAAAGGGGATAACCGTGACTTAATCCAAAAAGTTATTGAAATTTTGGATCGCGATGTAAGACCTGGCTTGAAACGCGATGGGGGAGACCTCAAGCTTTTGGCGGTAGAACAAGGAATCGTAAAAGTAAAAATGACGGGTGCCTGCTTGGGTTGCGGTTCTCAAAAAAGAACTGTTGAAGATGGAATTAAAACTCACTTAATGAAACTGATTCCTGAAATAAAAGGAATAGAGGATCATAGCTAAAGAACACAAGGCCCCCTGGCCCCCTCTTAAAATTAAGAGGAGCTTGGGAGGAGTTGTGATATGAAAAAGAAAGGAAATTTATGAAAAAATTGATTTATCTTCTCTCTGCTTCTTTTTTATTTTTTACCCTTCCTACTCATGCCAAACAAAAGAAAGAAGCTCCCCCTAATTATCAAGCAAAAGCAGAAATTTTTAATGCCGATGGCCAACAGGTAGGACGTGCTGTTTTTTTTGAAAACGGAGACAGTGTTCGCATGATCGTAGAAACAATCGGTCTACCTGCGGGAAATCACGGAATTCATATCCACGAATTTGGTGTTTGCGAAAGACCTGAATTTAAAACTGCAGGAAACCATTTCAATCCCAAATCCAAACATCATGGTCTTCAAAACAAATCGGGCGCCCATGGAGGCGACATGCCCAATTTGAAAGTGGAAGATGGAAGTATGGCTGGCCGATTGGAATATATCCTGCCTGACGTGAATTTGGGATCCGGCAAAGATGGGCTTCTGAAAAAAGACGGTACCAGTATTGTGATTCATGCTTCTTATGACGATCAAACCTCGGACCCCTCGGGAAATTCTGGAGCACGCATCGCCTGTGGGGTAATTGAATCAAGCCGATAATGGAAATCCTTGAACTTTTACAAGCAGAGAAGGGATATCGTTACAACATCGACTCCATGCTTCTCGCCCGCTTCGCGAATTTTAAAGAATCGGAAAAAGTTTGTGACCTAGGAAGTGGCGTAGGAATCCTGGCCATCCTCGCTCTCCTTCGAGGTAAAGCTTCAAAAGTCTGGGCGATAGAAGTTCAAGAAGAGCTTTCAAAATATCTCCATAAAAACATTGAAAAATATAGCTTAAAAGACAGCCTAACTGTTTTGGAAACAAACTGGAAAGAAGTCAAAAAGCATCTCAAAGCTGCAAGTATGGATCTGCTCATCAGCAATCCTCCTTACCGCAAAGCACAGAGTGGAAAAATTCCGCAACATTCGGTCAAAGCAATCGCAAAACAAGAAATTGAAGGCTGTATGAGCGATTTAATTGCAGCAGCTTCCTATTTAATGAAACCCAAAGGCAGATTTGTAGTCATTTATCCCTGCTTGCGTCTGGAAGAATTCATGCTCGAAATCGCCAAGAAAAAACTTAAAATTCAAAGGATGCAATTCATTCATCCTTTTTTAGAAAAGAAGGCCACTCACTTTATGGCGGAAACCGTAAGGTCTGTCGCGGGAGAAATCACTCTCGAAAAACCCCTCATCATTTACAAAGATCCTGATCATTATATGCCGGAAATTGAAAATTGGTTGGGGAGTAAGAAAACTAAATCCCTTTAAAAACAGGCGGTCTTTTCTCCTGTATCGCCGCAATTCCTTCCTTCAGATCAGCAGTTTGAAAGCACTGTGCCTGCCCGGAAGATTCATAATCAAAGACTTCATGCAAATCTGCAATCACGGCTTTTTGAATCCCTTTTTTCATGATTTTGATCGCTAAAGGCGCATTGGCGGCAATTTGTTCGGCAAAATCCATCGTCACTTTTTCTAAATCAGAAAGAGGACAGAGTTTGTTCAGCAAGCCCAACTCTTTTGCCTCGGCGGCATCCAGTGTTCGACCTGTAAAAAGAAGATCCGCTGCTCCCGCAGGGCCCAACAACTTCGTAATAAAATACAAGCCACCCATTCCGGAACTTAAGCCCAATTTTGCAAAATTGGCCCCCATCTTGGCATTATCTGAAGCAATTCTCAGATCACAAGCCAAAGCCACACAAAATCCGGCTCCAATCGCAGGGCCGTTGATCATCGCGATAGTGGGCATCTCCAAATTTCGAACCGAAAGAAATTTGGAATAAAACTCAATCATGTCTTGTTTGTTTTGTTCCGCATTACGTTGGGTACGATCCAAAATAAATTGAAGATTTCCTCCCGCAGAAAAGGCCTTTCCCGCGCCGGTAATGATAACGACTTTTAAATCTTTTTTCTGATTCAAGGTTGGAATCAAGGCTTTGAGCTCATCTCCCATTTCAGGATTAATCGCGTTGAGCTGTTCGGGTTTGTTTAAAGTAATTTTTCCAATCGGGCCTTGTTGTTCAAATAAAACTAAAGACATATTTTTCTCCATTGTTATAATTATCCCCTCTCTTTATCTAAGGAGAGGGGAAATTGCTATGAACAAAATTGGCATTTTACAAGATCCTCATTATCTCGAACATCTCACAGGCCCCATGCATCCAGAGCGGCCAGAACGCTTGAAGGCTATTCAGAAGATGCTCGAAAATTCGGGTTTAGCAAACAAAGCCCATTCACTCATCCCTCGTGAAGCAACAGAGGATGAAATTGCTCTGATACACACACGCGATCTTATTGAAGAAGTAAAACATACAGAAGGACACACCTCTACTTACCTTGATGGAGATACCCATGCGTCGGCACATTCCTGGAAAGCCGCAAAACTTGCGGTGGGAGGCCTTCTTGTTGCCAGCGATGAATTGCTCCAAGGGACACTAGACGAAGCTTTCGCCTTTCCCCGTCCTCCGGGACATCATGCCGAACGGGATCATGCCATGGGTTTTTGTCTTTTTAACAATGTTGCAATTGCTGCAGAATATGCACTCAAAAAATACGGTCTCAAAAAAATAGTCATTCTCGATTTCGATGTTCACCATGGAAATGGCACTCAACATATCTTCGAAAACCGCTCGGATGTATTTTATATTTCTACCCATCAATATCCTTTTTATCCGGGAACAGGCGCTTTCTCTGAACGAGGAAAGGGAGCAGGGGAGGGTTACACTCTCAACTTTCCACTGCCCGCAGGCAGTGATGATGCCATCTACGCTGACATTTTCAAGGAACGCATCGAAGGAGAAGTCATTCAGTATAAACCAGACTTCTTGATTATTTCTGCCGGATTTGATGCCCACAAGAGAGACCCACTCGGTGGTATGGAAGTCAGTCGTTTTGGATTTAAGGCAATGGCCGAGTCGATTGAAAAAATGAAAAAAGCTTGTGGGAATATTCCGGTATTGTATGCTCTCGAAGGCGGTTATGACTTAGAAGGCTTATCGGAATCCGTAAAGGAAGTCGTAGACGTCATGCTAAAAGGAGAAAACAAATGAAAAAAATCATTTTGAGCGCCGTAATGGCTCTCAGTTTAATCTATACAGGAGAAGTTATGTCAAAAGCAGTCAATGTGTCTGAACCTAAAAAAATTACCATCGATGTAAACAAACATTACGAAGCCATTATTGAAACCAATAAAGGAGATATCAAAGTAAGTCTGGATGCCAAAAAAGCTCCCTGGTCTGTTAACAACTTCGTGTATCTTGCGAAAGCAGGTTACTATGATGGGCTTACCTTTCATCGTGTAGAACCTGGATTTGTCATTCAAGGGGGAGATCCCAAAGGAGATGGAACCGGCGGACCGGGCTATACGGTTGTCAGTGAAGCCACCAACGGTTTAAAACATGACAAAGGTGCTTTGGCTTGGGCACGTTTGGGAGACCAGATGAACCCTCAGCGTCGATCGAGCGGCTCTCAATTCTACATCACTCTTGCACCCACCCCTTTCCTCGATGGAGCTTATACGGTTTTTGGTCATACCCTCGCGGGACAAGATGTCGCCGAAAAAATTAGTCGGGGAGATACAATCAAGAAGATTACAATTGTAGAAAAGTAAGTTTTACCAAAAACCTCGCCAGATAATTTTGTAAGATTGATCTGGTGAGGTTTTTTATTCTAAATCAAGCCTCAGAATATGATCCGATCCGTAGAGAGAAACTCCGTATAAAAATCCATCTGGGCCTTCTTGAAGTGAAGTGAGACCTGTCAAATGTCCCAGATGAGAATCGCTCAACACATTGTTACTGGAATCCAGATGTAAAGCACGCACCCATCCCTGATAAAACTCGCTGTAAATCAGACGATTCGAAAGAAATCCATTGTATTGGGAACCTTGATACAAGATTCCCAACATGATTGCTTCTCCATCACCCAGTCCTCCTGGATTGTCTTGAGGATCTTCATTGTTATGATTTGTAATGTCGGATCCGTGGTTATAACCTCCGATGGGATTTACAAAACTAGCTCCCGGACCTTCCTCCAAAGGCCAGCCAAAATTCATACCTGCGCTAGTCGCTCGATCAATTTCTTCATAAGTATCCAAACCCACGTCTCCAATAAAAAGGGCCCCATTTCCATAAAAGAGCGTAAAAGGATTTCTTAAACCCAAGGCATAAATTTCTGACAGATTACTTCCGGCATTATTTCCAGAAGAGGGGATGGAATAGCCTCCTTGTCCTGCCGTATGCGAAGGAACAATTCTCAAAATTTTTCCCAGACGTGTTTGACCATTTTGAGCAATGGCTTCTGTCGTATCAGAGCTGGCAGATCCTCCTCCATCACCCACACCTATGAATAAATTATTATCATCTTCAAAAAAGAGAGAACCTCCATTGTGATTATCTCCCGGGCTGGAGGAAAAGTTTTTGTTAAAATCAATAATTGTCTGCTGATCAGAAAGTGAGAAGCTATTGTTTTGTAAATTCACAGCCACGGTGGCCCGTATCACACGATTCACACCTCCTCCAGAAACCGTATGATAAAAATAAACCATGCAATTCGATGCGTAAGAAGGATCCGCGACAACATTCAACAAACCTTGTTCTCCTGAATATTCTACATCCAAGGTCACAGAAGAGGAGAGGTGAGTAAAATCATTTTTCATGTAGTACACAGCACCACTTTGCCCAATTACAAGAGCATCTCCGTTTTGATGGGGAAGAAACTCCAGATCAATCAAGTCATTATTAGGGAAGGTTGAGCCCACTTCTGTAAATTTTATCCCCGTAGGAGAAGAAGGCTGTGTCACAGATGAGGAAAAGCTACTCGTACTTCCCGCACAGGCTGTATTCTGCTGAAGAATATCTGTTTTTTGATTTCCACCCTGATTATTGGAAGTAGTAGAGTTACTGCATTGAAATAAAAACCAAACTACTTGAAGTGACAATACTAAAAATAATATTTTGATTTTTTTATTGGGGTAAATGAAGGGCTTCATAGATTCTTTTAATCGGCCCTGGTTGATTCAAAATATAAAAATGAAGACCAGGCGCGCCTCTCTCTAAAAGATTTTTGCACTGTTGAATGGCATACGCAATGCCATACTCACGCACCTGCTTTGAATTGTTTTTAAATTCTAACAGATCCTGACTCATCTTATCAGGTATCTTCGCCCCACACATTTTTGTAAAAGTACTCAATTGAGAATAGCTTGTCACGGGCATAATTCCCGGAAGCACAGGAATTTTGATTCCTGCCTTTCGAACTTTCTCCAGAAAGTTGAAATAATCCTCGTTATTAAAAAACAATTGGGTAATCATGAAGTCTGCACCCGCATCCACTTTTCTTTTGAGATTAATCAGATCTGCATGTTTGTTGGGACTTTCAATGTGTGCTTCAGGATAAGCTGCAATTCCCAAGGTAAAATGATCACCCGTTTCTTTTCGGATAAACTCCACCAATTCATTTGCATAGTGAAAACCATCTTCTGGAGGCACATAATTTGGATCTTTAGGAGGATCTCCTCTTAAACACAAAAGGTGAATAATATTCTTTTTTCGAAGTTCCTCCAAAGATTCCCGAATTTTATTTTTACTCGCTCCTATACAAGTGAGATGGGCAACTCCGGCAATATCGTGTTTACTCTGTATGTGTTCAACAATTTCAAAAGTATTACGCTGATTAGAACCCATGGCTCCCATCGTCACTGAAATAAAGTCCGGTCTTAACTTTTCTAATTCTTCAAGGTTTTGAAAAAGCTGAACCTGAGCTTCAGGGGTTTTAGGGGGAAAAATTTCAAAGGAAAATATTTTTTGTTTAGGCAATATCTGACGAATAGATTTCATGATTTTGTTCCAAGACCACTCCAGAAACGATAGGCAGAGTTTTACGAGAAGATTGACGTACCTGTTTTAATTTATTTCTCAGATTCCAAGTTTTCAAAAAGGCTTCAACGATGATTCCTTTGGACATTTTTGAATGTCCTGCAACACGATCCACAAACAAAAAGGGAATTTCGTGGTATTGAAATCCCGCAGCTCGGGCAAAGCTCGTTGTTTCAATTTGAAAAGAATAACCACTCGAATCCAAGGGACAATTCAAAAGAAATGCAACGACTTCTTTGCGAAATGCCTTGAAGCCACCCGTTAAATCTTTGATCGGTGTATTTAGAACCCATCTTGCATAGAAATTACCCCCTCGACTGATGAGTTTTCTCATGAAGCCCCAATTTTGGGTTCCACCTCCCGAAATATAACGAGAAGCAAGTGCGAAATCATGCGTTTCCAGAGAATTCAAAAGGGAAGGGATTAAGGAAACCGGATGGGAAAAATCACAATCCATTTGGATTACAAAGTCCGCTCCCAAATCGAGAGCCTTACGAAAGCCTTCCAAATAGGCTTTTCCCAAACCTTCTTTGCGTGGACGATGACACACAAACACTTTGTCAGGATAGGCTTGAGAAAGTTGATCCGCCAACTTACCCGTTCCATCTGGCGAATTATCGTCTACAATGAGTATCTGCAAAGGAGATTGTTGGGCCAAAAGACTTTCAACCATCCTCTTTAAATTACTCATTTCATTATAAGTCGGCAAAACGACCATTGCTTTCATAAGGCTGTCCTTTTTATAGGAAAGAAGGGGGAAAGAAAAGAGTAAATTTATAATGAATTCTCGAGCCTTTTATGCCAGAAAAGGGCCAAAATGGAGGATACAATGATTGCTTGCCTTGATTTAGAAGGGGTTTTGGTCCCCGAAATATGGATTAATGTCGCTGAAAAAACCGGAATAAAGGAATTACGTCTCACCACCCGAGACATTTCAGACTATGATGTTTTAATGAAAAAACGCCTGAAAATCTTGGAAGAAAACAAACTCAAGATCAAAGATATTCAGGATGTAATCGCAACACTCAATCCCCTTGAAGGAGCCAAACAGTTTGTCGATTGGTTGAGAACTGAGTTTCAAGTCATTATTTTATCGGATACTTTTTATGAGTTTGCTCATCCCTTGATGCAACAACTCGATTTTCCCTGTTTGTTTTGCCATTCTCTTGAAATTAGTCCCCAGGGTCAAATCACAAACTATCGTCTACGTATGAGCGATCAAAAAACAAAATCCGTAAAAGCTTTACAAGATTTGAACTTCAAAGTTATTGCCGCAGGGGATTCGTACAACGACACAGGGATGCTTCAACAGGCAAACCGTGGAATTCTTTTCAAACCTCCCCAGAATGTGATTGATGAATTTCCACAATTTCAAGTCACCACCAACTATCAGGAATTGAAGGACGCTTTTTTAAAAGGAAAAAAAGAATTGTAAAAATTAAGCGTGACGATGTGCTCTATTACTATAAACCCAAATAAGAGCAATAAGCGCCAAAATCATGCACTGTGGAATTAAAGTTTCCATACTGGGGAACAACCCCAACAAAGGAAACTGAAAAGGAATTGAGAGGGAAGTAGTGGGTAAATAACCTGCACTTTGCAAGGCATGCAATCCCTTGCCAGTCAAAATCACAGCCAAAATCACCATCATCCCGGCGGAGAGATTAAAGAGTTTTCCAATCGGTAACTTGACACTCCATCTTAAAAAAACATTTGCGAGAAAAAAAATGACTGCAAAAGAAGTCAGAATTCCCATCATTAAGGCATTTTTATCGGAAGACCCGCCTTCCAACCAAAGAGCTCGCAAGAATAAAACGGTTTCAAAGACTTCGCGGAACACCGCCACGAAAGAAATGGCCCATATTCCAAACAACTTGCTTCCTTGTAAGGCTGAATCCATCTGTTGTTTGATAAAGGAAGTCCATTTTCCAATTTCACTTTTATTGTGTAACCAAAAACCGACATAGAGCAGGACTAAAACCGCAAATAAAGAAGTAAAACCTTCCATGCTTTCGCGACTTGCACCGCTCATCCCTAACAACCATCCAGAAAAAAACCAGGCCAGCACACCACAAAGAAGGGCGCTTATCCATCCTGCATGGGTCCAAAGCACTGCTTTTTTGGCCCCCAACATTTTTACTACACCTAAAATAGTTACCAGAATCAATACGGCTTCAAAACCTTCTCGAAGGATAATCGAAAAGGCCATCAAGAAAACAAAACCACGAGTTTGGGCATAAGAAGAAGCTAAAAGTTCCTCTGCTTTACTGAGCAATCCTTTTACTTCTAAAATCTTTTGATCGATAAGTTCCACTGAGGCTGAAGTTCCCATTTGAGTTCTCAAGTCAGCCATTTTCCCTTCAATTTGAGTTACTAAATTCAAATCCAAACTTCTGAGTTTTTGTTCTATGGGTTCAACGCCTTCTAAATAAGAAGTGAGGGCGTAAGCTTTGGCCTGAGCAAAATCACCTTGATGATAAGCATCTTGGGCAAGCTGTAAATTCTGATGAGCAAGTTCCAAGCTATTACCATCTGAATGAGGCTGATATAATCTCAAATAAGCAAGTTCGGAGTTTGCATTTTGTGAATTCAAATGCAATTTTTTAAACAAGGCATCATCTGAAAGGGAAGAAAGTTGATCGAGAGAAAGATTTTCTAAATCTCCAGATACAGGCCTCTGAAAATCAGAGTAGCGTAAAGACTGAATATAAAAAGCAAGATCCCAAACTTCCTTGTCACTCAACTTTTCAAACGCAGGCATTGAAGTTCCCGTAACTCCCAAACGAATCGTATTGAATATTTGGAAAGAAGAAAGCTGTTTCATGCGATCGACGTTCCAAAAATTTGTGGGGGGAGGAGTAATATTTTTTGCCAAAGCCCCGTCTCCTTTTCCCAAGGCTCCGTGACAAGACACACAGTTTTGCTCAAACAAAGCTTGTCCTTTTGCCAAACGAGGCCACTCTTTGGGAGCTAGCTCTATTTTAGAAGCCTGGATTAACTGAGACTGAATCTGTCTCGCTTTCTGAGAAACCACTTCTGCAGATTCTTTATTCAAAATGGATTGTTGAAGACGAGAGAGTTCTTCCAATAGTGGAACATTATTCTTCGTTTCATCCAAATTATGGGCAATCCGCAAGGCAGAGGCTACAAACTCGGTCTGTTCTTGATATTCATAAGCATTGATTATCTTTCCCTGAGAAACAGCCCCTGAATAATCTTGGGCCAAATAATCCAGTATATGAATGAGCATGCGAGGATTGTTTTCCTGGGCCCGTAAAAATAATGAAAAGATGCTCAAAAGAAGAAAGGAAACTAGCAAAGTCAGTCTTTTTTTACCCATAGATGAAAATCACTTTCATTTTTGAAATATCCCTTTCTTCTTCTTTTGTCAAGAAGGGGAGTGATTTTGAGGAGATGGCCTTGACAATTTATGCCGCTCATTCAATAAGAGAAACATGTCAAAATCATCTTATAAGCCATTGGAAGTGATTGTAGCCCGCAGCTCAGGGACTTGTTTTGGAGTCGAAGCAGCCATTGATTTGGCTCAAAAACATCGTAAACCTATTTTGGGTCCTATTGTCCACAACCCTAAAATTGTTCAAGATCTGGCCAATGATGGAATTCCTATTCTGGAAAGATATCAAGATCTCAGCACCTTGGAAAACAAGGGAATTAATCAGGTGGTAATCACCGCTCACGGCTATCCCAAAGAACTCAAAGATGATCTTTTGACCCGAGGTATTGAATTTCACGATGCTACTTGTCCGGTATTACTCAAATGGGTTTATCGTAAAATTAGTACTTTTGAATCACAAGGTTACAATATTATCCTCGTAGGAAACCCTCACCACGCTGAAATCATCGCCAGTCGAAGTTATGGGAAGAATATTCATGTTGTTTATTCTGAGGAAGAAGTTGATCAACTTCCCACAAATCTCGGAAAAACCATTGCGATTTGCCAAACCACCATTACGCGTGAAAAATTTCAAAAGCTTGTCGATTATATCCGCAAAACCAAATATGCTGATATGAAGGCTGTAGATACGCGCTGCAAACCGGTTAAAAACCAACAACAAGCGGTAAGTGACTTGGCTCAGTGGGTAGATGCCATGCTGATTATTGGAGGCTACGATTCTTCCAATACCACTAACCTGGCAAAACTTGCCCAGAAATATCTTCCTGAAAAGACCTACCATATCGATTCCCCGAATTTGGTAAAACTTGAGTGGTTGGAAGGAATTTCAAACTTGGGTATCGGCGCTGGAACTTCCACTCCAAAATCCCAAATCGACGATGTCCAAAGGAAAGTCGCCGAAATTTATCCCGGAGAAGTCTTTTTCAGAAAAGAAAGTACCGCTGGAGAAATTCTGGATGGAGACTTTTCGATATCCGATGAATTTTAATGTGATTTAAAGAGAAAATATACCACCAGGATCATTATTGAAAAAACAAAACGGTATATTACAAAAACGCGGTAACTATACTTCTGCACATAAGCCAACATGTATTTGATACTCAGTAGACCAAACAAGGCAGAAACCCCAATCCCAATCAAAGATTCTTTTGTCAAACCTGAATGAATAAAAGTTTTTGCCTTCAACAATGCAGCCCCAGCAATAATGGGAGTAGAAAGCAAAAAGGAAAATCGAGCTGCTGCAACCCGAGATAAGCCTAAACCCAGACCGGTAGTAATGGTAACACCCGATCGAGACACGCCTGGAATAATTGCAAAAGCCTGAGACAAGCCAATCAAAAAACTCTCTTTTAAGCCAATTTGCTCAATACTTTTGTTCTTTTTAGAAACAGTGTCTACCCACCACAACAAAAAACCCATAACCGTCATACTCCCTGCAATAAGAAGAGGGGAGCGAAAGGCTTCTTCCGCATATTTTTCTAGCATATAGCCAACAGCTGCTCCGGGAACCGAAGCAATTACCAAATACCAAAAGAGTTTTTCTTCATGAGTAGCAGGACGATTTTTTTTGTTAAAGGAGTTAAAAGCTGCCTTAAAAAGTAAAAGCCAATCCTTCCAAAAATAAGCCAAAATCGCGATAAGAGTTCCAAAATGAAGAGCCACATCAAAAGTTAAGCCAGGATCTTCAAAATTAAACAACCAAGGGATAATCACCAAATGAGCAGAACTTGAGATCGGAAGAAATTCGCCCAAACCTTGAACAATTCCTAACAACACTGACTGCCATAGCAACATGAATCACCTCATTTGACGATAAAAGTTAGAAGAAGAAAAAAAGATTGGGATTTTTTTAAATGAAATTGTTAAAATTAGGAAGTACTTTTTGGGAAAAGGAGAAAATCATGAAGCGTTTTTTGTTTATTTCTTTGATGCTCACCTTAGGACTCTCTGGAGCAATTTCATGTGGTGAGTCTGCAAATCAAGAAGGGGGTAGTCCTGTAGTCACAGACCAAAATACTCCCACGAATCCTCCCTCAAATAATGCAACGGATGTACCTGCAGATTTAGAGGGAACCAACCTCAACCCACCCCCTGCGCCTCCCAGCCATTAAAGAGCATCTTCTGCTGTACTTGAAGTTTTTGGTTTAGACTTAGCAGGAGTCGTTGGCTTTACCGCCGTTGTTTGATTTGATTTAGAAGAAGTTATTTGAGAGTTTTCCTGCGTAGATTTTGAAGACTTTGCATTAGACCCATTGTTTTTTTCAGTGGGTTTTTCTTTTTCTTTTAACTTCTCATTTTTAGCCGCTTCTGCGTCCAACTTTTCCCGGTTATAACCTGACTTGTAACCCTTTAAAAATCCCCCCTGATATCCATTGATAAAGTTGGCCCGACTTCCATACTCATAGCGGTATTTCTTTTCCCCCATTTTATATTCTTCATGAGAAGACGGATTTTCTTTTTTACCCACTTTTTTATCTTCTTTGCCCGCCTTGACACCTTCGTCATAACCCAGAACAAATCCTCGTTTAGCAGAAGGATCTCCCATGTAAGGCTTTCTGGTTCCTTCGGCAGCATTGGATTTGTCTGATTTTGCTGACTTTGCAGAACTATCTGCTGAAAAGAGCATAAAAGGATGGGAGAAGAATGCAACGACACAAGTCCAAAAGATTATTTTTTTCATCATATAAAAATTTGTTAACAGAAGTGAGTTTTTTTATGGATCCCCGATATAAAAAGTAATAATATGTTTTTACTTTTCTCACAAGAGAAAGCAAGAAAATTACGCTTCCATTTTGGGGTCAGTTTTACTATCCCTCTCTTTTATTAACAGATTCTGATGTCAGGGCTTGGCACCTAACATTATAAAATCTTGATAGAGGAAAGGTGATAAAGCAACCTTTTCAAAACTTAACCGATAAACTCATTAAGAGGTTCACACCTCTTAAATGAAAGGAAAGGGCGTACCTGTGATCAATCAAATTGAACACACCAAGCTTCTTATCAACCGCATCATCAAGGATTACCAAACAGAAGGTCCTTTACCCTCTATCAAAGACTTGAATGTCTGTCTCGAACACATGGACCCTCAAGAGCTTGCACAAGCTATCTACTGTCTTGAATATAAAGATTATCTTAAAAACAGCCTCGAAACCCCAGTCTTCAATACAGGAAAATTTGAAAATCTCATGAATAATTCTCTCGATGTAAAAAATGACATCGAAAAGATTTTCATGGCTGTTGCAGAACACTTCCGCAGAGTTCCTTCAGAAGCAGCTCCTATGGTTGATCAAATGTTCCAATACTTTTACAAGACTTTGGTGCATCTTTCCAGCAACCGTCGCTTAACCAGTCTAAATTAAAATTATTTTTTATTAATTTTTAAAACCTTTGAAGATGCAGGAAGCATTTCTTGCACTCGATCAAGAATGATTCCTGCAATAGTTTTTTTGGAGGCAAGGGGAGTTTCAATCTTTTGACCGTCCTTCAGAAAAAGAGTCATCTGGTTTTCATCTGAAGCAAAGCCGATCCCGGCAGTTGAGACATCATTCGCACAGATCATGCTCAGGTTTTTGTTTTTAAGCTTCTTTAAAGCCTCATCTTCAAGCTTTTGAGTTTCAGCGGCAAAACCTACCAAAATCTGAGAGGGCTTCTTCTGTTTACCCAATTCTGCGAGGATATCCGGATTCTGAACCAGCTCGACAGTCAAATCCGCATCTTTCTTTTTTTCTTTTTGAGGGAGCACTTTTTTGGGGCGAAAGTCAGAAACGGCCGCACTCGAAATAAAAATATCAGAATTTGAAAATTCTTTCAAAACAGCTTCTTTCATTTCCAAAGCTGTCTTTACTTTCAAGAGTTTAATTCCTGGAGGAGGTGTTAAATACGTAGGTCCAGACACTAAAATAACCTCGGCACCTCGTTTGCGGGCTTCTTCAGCCAAAGCATAACCCATTTTACCCGTCGAAGGATTCGAAATGTAACGAACCGGATCGATCGCTTCCCAAGTAGGGCCTGCTGTAATCAAAACTTTCTTACCCTGAAGAGGGCTTTCTTTAAAATGAATCAAAACTTCCCGGACAATCTCCTCAACTTCTGGGAGACGGCCGGTACCTTCCCAACCACAAGCCAATGAGCCTGATGCAGGCGAAATCACCTGATGCCCACGTTCCTGCAAAATTTTCACATTACTTTGTGTGGCAGGATGCTTCCACATATTCACATTCATCGAAGGACAAATCATAATCGGTGAGCGAGTTGCACAGAGAAGGGTAGTTAAAAGGTCATCACAGTTCCCTTGAACCATCTTTGCCATCAAGTCTGCTGTTGCCGGGGCAAGAATGATCAAATCAGGCATGTCTGCCAATTGAATATGACTAATTTTGGATTCCTGTTCCAAATCAAAGAGGTCAATATGGACCTCATGACCCGAAAGAACTTGGAGAGTAAAAGGAGTAATAAATTGGGTAGCAGCCTTGGTCATTACCACATAAACATCCGCGCCTTGATCCTGAAGGCGACGTACAAGATCGCATGATTTGTAAGCAGCAATTCCACCTGAGACACCCAAGAGTATCTTTTTATCTGAAAGAGGGAGCATAGATCTCTAATGTAAATGATAGGATGGGCATAAGGCAATGACAGATATTTGGATGTGTTGTGCTGGCTGAATATTATGTTATATTTTGCAATTAGCAAAATATAACATAATATATCTTATACGACATTATATAAAAGGTCAGCTTGACACTTGTAAGGCCCAGACTATATTCCTTTTCATTCTACTCAATTTAAAAGCCCTTAAGGAGTTCTATGCTGAGTGACGCTGCCCAGAATATCAGTTCCCTACGTAGTCCCGAAAACCTACTACTTCGGGTCGATCATGCTATTCACAAATCCCAGAATTTAATCCTTTCCCAACAATTCAAGGAAGGCTTTTGGTGGTATACCCTGGAGGCAAATGAATCCATTTGCGCAGAATACATCATGATGCTCCATATATTGGATATCGTCAAAGATCATAAAAAAATTCAGGAAGGTCTTTTAAAACGCATTCTTAAAAAACAACAAGCGGACGGATCCTGGTTGCTCTTTCACGAAGGTCCTGGAGATATTTCTACCACGGTGGAATGTTACTTCGCCTTAAAACTTGCCGGGCACTCCATTCAAGAACCTTACATGCTTAAAGCCAAGGACTTCATCCTAAAACATGGAGGCATCACCCAAACCCGCGTGTTTACCAAAATTCATCTGGCTCTTTTCGGAATCGTTCCCTGGAGCGCCTGCCCGGTAATGCCAATTAGTTTTGTTTTATTTCCCGACTGGCTTCCCTTGAACATTTATGAATTTTCAAGTTGGGCCCGAGCCTGCATTGTACCTTTACTTGTGGTTCTCGAGAAAAAACCTCTGTACAAATTACCACTCGCAAACCTTGAAGAGCTCTTTGTTGAAAAACCTGAAAAACGCGATTATTCCTACAAAACCAGCAAAGGTTTCTTTTCTCTGGAAAACCTCTTTATCCAACTCAATAAAATTTTAAAAATCGCAGTTCCACTAATCCCTTCCTCAAATCCCATTACCTCCAAAGCTCTCTCAAAAGCTGGAAAATGGATTGAGGAACATATTCAAAAAACTGAGGATATATACCCTGCCCTTGCCTACTCTTTGCTTGCCATGACTCTATTGGGCAAAAAAATCTCCGACCCACTTCCCCAAAAATGTTTGAAAGGTTTACAACTTTTTCAACAATACTGTATTGAAGATCTCCCTGAAATTCCCAGCACTCTTTATACAAAAGACAAAAAAATCAAGGCTCCCGATCATTACCTCATTCCCGAAGAACAGGCTCAATACATACACCAACAATGCTGCATTTCACCGGTATGGGATACCCCCTGGACTTCTATTGCTCTTTTGGAATCCGGTCTTGCCAACAATCACCCCGCTCTTCTCAAGGCTGCTCGCTGGCTCATCTCCAAGCAAATCATGGACACCAAAGGTGATTGGAATATCAAAAACAAAAAAACTCAAGCAGGCGGTTGGTCTTTCGAATTTGAAAATGATTATTTTCCTGATGTCGACGATAGCATCGAAGTCCTTCATTTACTTTTCAAAGTGGACTTGCCTCGTCAAGAAATGATGGAGTCATTCCAACGCGGTTTGGATTGGAGTCTCTCCATGCAATCTAAAAATGGAGGCTGGGCCGCTTTTGATGTAGACAATACAGCACAATGGGTAAACAAAATTCCTTTTTCAGATCATGGTGCCTGCCTGGACCCTCCTACTCCAGACATCACTGGCAGAATGTTGGAACTTCTTGCTCTCATTGGACACTCCAAAGACTACCCTCC
Source organism: uncultured Pseudomonadota bacterium (assembly GCA_964414715.1). GTDB lineage: Bacteria > UBA10199 > UBA10199 > JADFYH01 > JADFYH01 > CAYPXN01. Next base: position 66,689 of record CAYPXN010000040.1, read on the forward strand.
TTGCGAAAAAGCTCTTCAATTTATATTCAAGCATCAGGAAAAAAATGGTTCCTGGGAAGGACGCTGGGGTGTGAATTACATCTATGGTACTTGGTGTGTGCTTCAAGGTTTACATCAAATGGGAATTTCCAATAACGACACTCGTATACGAAAAGCTGCTAAATGGTTGAAGTCCGTTCAAAATGAGGATGGAGGCTGGTCAGAATCCTGTAATAGTTATATCCAGAAAAAACATGTCCCCCTGAAAGAATCCACTGCCTCCCAAACTGCCTGGGCTCTCATGGGGCTCATTGCTGCCGGAGAACATGATTCTGAAGAGGTTCATAAGGGCATTGAATATCTTTTAAAACAACAAGCGGCATTCGGTGGATGGAATGAAGAAGCTTATACTGGAACGGGTTTCCCTGGACATTTCTATATTCGTTATCACGGTTACAGACATTATTTCCCTTTATTGGCTTTGGGGAAATTTAAAAATGCCTATCAACTAAAAAACAAGACTTCTGCTGCCTTTTAACTTTCAATAAATAGTTTGGAGTTAAAAACGTTGGATTTTTATTGGTCTTTTTCCCGAACATTCACATTCACTTCGTGTGAGGTCGCCTTACCTTTGGGAGTAAAAGAAAATTTTGCATCGATGTGAATTTGCAATCGACTCAAAGCTTTCACAATTTCTTCATGGACGTTGATCTTGGAAAAAAAATTTGAAAACTCACTCGCCAAAACAGCCATCATGTCATCTTTTTGTTTTTTAGCCTGGTCTACCACATAACCCATGGCATCTTTGGGAAGCTTCAAATCTCCCAAGGTAGAACGAATCGACTCTTCCGTCATAAAAATGGCTCCGATACCCGTCAAAAGCAGCTTACGAGCCATATCTGTCAGAAGGCCCCCCTTCCCCTCTTTCGTTTCTTTTTTTTCTTTATTAGCCATGCTCGATTCGTTTTTTAAACTCCTTCATCATGACAGGCAAATTCTTGCCAATCAAAACTGAAGAAATCGATTTGGGCACCAAAAGACCAAAACCCACCTCAATTTCATAGGTAGCTTCTGTAATCCCTTTTTTACTTTCTTCCAATTTCCAAGAACCTTTATTCGATTTCATAAAATCCCCTTCTACCAAAGTCCAATGAAGCCCATGAGGGGGATCTAAAGTGATATCGAGAGTGTAATGGATTGTTTTGATCATATCCATCTCAAATTCAACCTGAACTTTTTTTCCGCTTTTTTTGAGAATCTTTGCCCCTTTACTGCCCGTCAAAAACTCATGATAACTCTCAAAGTCTGAAATCACTTCATATACTTTTTTAAGTGGGGCTTTAATTTCAATAGAAGTCGACGTTGCTGACATATCTTTGCTCTCTCCAATAAATTTTAATGAATTTTAGTAAACTGGCTTTGTTTTGAAATGATGGGTGGCATGAATAAAACGAATGGTTTTTGTTTTGGATCGCATCACGATGGAATGGGTTTCTGCACCTCCTCCATAAAAACGTACCCCTTGGAGAAAATCGCCTGTGGTCACACCGGTAGCCGCAAACATCACATCGCCTTTAGCCAAATCTTCAATACCAAAAATCTGATCCAGATTTTTGATTCCCATTTTTTTCGCGCGTTCTTTTTCTTCCTCATTGCGGAACTTTAAACGCCCCTGCATATCCCCATCCACACAACGCAATGCTGCAGCAGCCAAAACTCCTTCCGGAGCCCCACCAATACCAAAGAGAATATCCACTCCCGTTTCGGGTTTGCAGGTTGCAATGGCTGCCGAAACATCTCCATCCGGAATCAACTTGATACGCGCACCCGCTTTACGAACTTCTTTAATCAATTCTTCATGACGGGGACGATCCAAAATAATCGCCGTAAGGTCCGATACATTACACTCTTTTGCTTTAGCTAATGACTCTAAATTCCAGGTGGGAGATTTTGTAATATCAATCTTTCCCTTGCCCGCAGGTCCTACTGCCACTTTTTCCATATAGGTATCAGGGGCATGAAGAAAATTTCCATGTTCGGCAATTGCAATCACCGCCAAGGCATTGGGAGCACCTTGAGCGCACAAATTCGTACCTTCCAGGGGATCTAAAGCTATATCTACTTTATACCCATTCCCCTTCCCTACTTTTTCCCCGATATAGAGCATCGGGGCTTCATCCCTCTCCCCTTCTCCAATTACTACCGTTCCTTCAAAAGGGATGGAATTCAAGGCACGTCGCATGGCATCTACTGCAGCTTGATCTGCCGCATGATTATCGCCACGACCCATCAAACGGGCGCACTCCAAAGCTGCAGACTCCGTAACACGAACCATCTCAAGAGCTAGATTTCTATCCATACATTTTCTCTCATAAAATAAGCAGGATGATTTTGAAAAACTTTCAGCCGTAATATTCAGATCTCAACACCCAACAAAAACATCAAAGGAGGATCTGAAAGTTTTGAGAAATTATCCTGATTGTTTCTTTTGAAGATTTACAATTTGAGTGCTTGCCTGAGTTCTTCGGTATTCGCATTAATCACGGTGGGCTGAGGCGACACCCGAATTGCATTGTCAGGATCCTTTAACCCATGTCCTGTTAATGTGCAAACTAATATGTCACCGCTTTTGAAGAATTTTTTCTTCGCTAATTTCAAAGCACCTGCCACCGAAGCCGCAGAAGCAGGCTCGCAGAAATAACCTTCAGATCGCGCAATCCATTGGTAAGCTTCCAGAATTTCTTCATCGGTCACACTATCAATCAAACCTTTTGATTCAGACAAGGCCGCCAAAGCACCGTCTTTGTTTGCAGGATTTCCAATTCGAATTGCAGTCGCAATGGTTTCAGGATTCTTTACTGTTTGGCCCAAAACGAGAGGAGCCGCACCTGCCGCCTGAAAGCCGAGCATCGCTGGTAAACGTGTAGAATTTTTAGCATCCAGATAATCTTTATAACCCGCCCAGTAAGCAGTAATATTCCCTGCATTTCCCACCGGAAGTGCATGATAGGTAGGAGCATCTCCCAGAGCTTCCACCACTTCATAGGCCGCAGATTTTTGACCAATCAATCGATAAGGATTTACGGAATTCACAAGGGTAATTTTTCCACCCTGTGCAATTTCTTTCACCATCTTGAGTGCATCGTCAAAATTTCCTTTTACCTGAAAAACTTTTGCTCCATGCATCATCGCTTGAGAAAGCTTTCCCAGGGCAATTTTACCTTCAGGAATCAAAACCGCAGCTTCAATTCCCGCACGTGCAGCATAGGCAGCTGCCGCAGCAGAAGTATTTCCCGTTGAGGCACAAATAATCGCTTTGGATGAAGATTCAAGAGCCTTCGAAACCGCGTATGTCATTCCTCGATCTTTGAAAGATCCCGTGGGATTCAAACCTTCCAACTTCAGAAACACTTTCATGCCCGGAGCCAACTCTTTGGCGATTTTAGGAGCTTCCAACAAAGGAGTATTTCCTTCATCCAAACTCACAATAGAATCTTCCCGAACAGGAAGGTATTTTTTATATTTATGAATAATTCCACGATACATTTTTAACTCTCAACTCGGATATAATTTGTTTTTGCCTTAATCACATTCAATCGATCAATTTTTTGTAATGCTTTTCTCACATCACTCTCTTTTGCTCGATGTGTAAATATTACAATCGGAACTACCTTGCCTTCATCTTGAACATGTTGATAGACGGAAGAAATGCTAATTTTGTGTTGACTCAAAAGGCTGGTAATTTTTGCCAAAACTCCCGGCACATCCAAAGCTGAAAAACTCAAATAATATTCTGATTCCAAATCCGTTATATTCTGAATTTTTGCTTCCTTAATTTCCTGGGAAATAAACCCTAAAGGCGGAACGGCGGGAAGATTCTTATAACGAATATGACGGGCAATTTCGATAATATCTCCTACCACCGCTGAAGCAGTCGGTTTTTTACCAGCGCCACGCCCATACAACAACCCCGGTCCCACAGAATCTCCCTCTACTAACACGGCATTAAAAGCATCACCCACCGAAGCGAGAGGATTGTTTTGCGAAATCATGCAAGGATGAACCCTAGCTTCAATTTTATCTTTTTTCTTTTTGGCTATTGCCAACAACTTGATCACATATCCAAAACGTTTGCCGCATTGAATATCCAAAGGAGTAATTTTTCGAATTCCTTCGACATAAATTTCCTTAAAGGGAACCTGAACTCCATAGGCAATCGAAATCAAAATTGAAAGTTTGTGAGCAGCATCGATTCCGTCTACATCGAAACTTGGATCTTTTTCTGCGTAACCCAAATGCTGAGCTTGTTTCAAAACGGATGAAAAATCACTCCCTTTTTCCGACATTTCGCTCAAGATATAATTGCAAGTCCCATTAATAATGCCTCTCACAGATTGAATTTCATTCGCAGCATAGCCTTCTCTCAAGGAACGCAGAATGGGAATTCCTCCACCCACGGAAGCTTCAAAACAGATATTTCGATTATTTTTTGCAGCAAGATTAAATATTTCTTTTCCCTTAAGAGCCAGAAGAGCTTTATTGGCGGTTACAACATGCTTGCCATTTTTGAGTGCTGCCAAAATTACTTCCTTGGCAACCTGGGTTCCCCCAATGAGTTCCACCACAATCTGAATTTCAGGATCGTAAACAATATCTTTCCAGGATTTCACCTTTTGTTTCGAAGAAAGGCCGAGAGACTTTGCATTTTTAAAACGACGATCTGCCACTTTGGAAAGAATTAATTTACAACCGATTCTCTTGGAAATCAGTGAAGCTTGTTTCAAAAGAATTTCAGCGGTTCCACTTCCCACAGTTCCCAATCCGACAATCCCAACTTTTACTTCACTCTTATTGTTCATATGTTCTTACTCAAAATGACATCTGATTTATACCTACAAAAACCCGTACCTATGGGTGCGAGAATTTCATAATTTCAATGCCCGCTTAATCCCTTGCACCGCCTGTTTAATCCTCTTTTCATTTTCCACCAAGGCAAATCTTACATAACCTTCGCCATATTCCCCAAAACCAATTCCCGGCGCAACCGCCACCTTCGCTTTTTTGAGAAGAAGTTTTGCAAATTCCAAACTTCCCATAGCAACATGACTCTCGGGAATTTTTGCCCAAACAAACATCGTTGCCTTGGGCTTTTCCACATACCAACCAATGCGATTTAGATTATCACACAGAACATCTCGGCGAGCCTTGTAGATTTCTGCAATTTCACGAACACAACTTTGAGGTCCATTCAAAGCAACGGTTGCAGCAATCTGAATGGGTTGAAAACTTCCATAATCAAAATAACTTTTCAATTTTGCGAGCGAAGAAATAATCTGCTTATTTCCTGAACAAAATCCCACTCTCCATCCAGGCATCGAATAACTTTTCGACAAAGTATACATTTCTACCGCAATATCTTTTGCCCCTTTCACCTGAAGAATGGAAGGCGCCACATAACCATCAAACACCAAATCTGCGTAAGCCAAGTCATGAACCAACCAGATTTTATGTTCTTTTGCAAAAGCAACAAGACGTTCAAAAAATGGAAGTTCTACCGTCATTGAAGTAGGGTTAGAGGGAAATGAAAAAATCAAAACCTTGGGTTTTGGCCAAATACTTTTAGTGGCTCTTTCCAAATTCTCAAAAAAATCACTTTCTTCGTCCGCACGAATTGCGCGTACATCTGCCCCCGCAATCACTACAGAGTATGTGTGAATGGGATAAGTGGGACTTTGCACAAAAACCACATCTCCAGGACCGCACATCGTTAAGACAAGATGACTGATTCCCTCTTTTGCTCCAATGGTCACGATGGTTTCTGTTTCAGGATCGATACTGACGCCAAAACGTCTTTGATACCAATCCGCCATGGCCTTACGAAGCTTGGGGATCCCTCGAGACATCGAATATCGGTGGTTTATAGGCTTCTGAGCGGCTTCTACAAGCTTGTTCACGATATGAGGAGGGGTAGCCAAGTCAGGATTCCCCATGCCCAAATTAATGATATCCTCCCCTTTTTTTCGGGATTCCATCATGAGCTGAGTGACCGCACCCAAAACATAGGGAGGTAAACGACTAATTCTTTCAAATTCCACAAAAGACTCCAGCTATTAAGTTATTGAAATTAATAGTTTAAACCTGAATTTAAAGACTTGTCAAACGCTATCCCTCTTCTCCATCAAGATATCTGAATGTTTAAGACTTA
>CAYPXN010000041.1:0-3605 GCA_964414715.1 uncultured Pseudomonadota bacterium
TTTTACAATCCCTTTCGCCGTTGCGGGATCTTCCACCTGTTCGCAAATCGCCACCTTATGACCGTTTTGAATCAGGCGGGCAATATAAGAAGAGGCGGAATGATGGGGAACGCCACAAAAAGGAATGGCATTTTCTTCCCCCTTATTTCGACTCGTCAGGGCAATTTCCAAAATACCGGAAGCCTTGGTGGCATCCTCAAAAAACATTTCATAAAAATCCCCCATGCGAAAAAACAAAATGGCATCCTGATAATCTTTCTTGATATCCAGATATTGCCGAATCATGGGGGTAAGGTTCGCCGAATTTTGTTGCATGCTCATTTCTAAAAAGAAATGAAAGGAAACTCAAGGTGGATTTTTAAAGGCTGGAAGAACGAAATACTTCCGGGTTGGGAAAAGCATCAATTTGAGGTGCAATCAAACGATCAAGAGAAAACAACCTACCCATATGCTCCTCATTCATTTGATCCAAGTCTAATCGAAAATTTTCCATGGGAAATTTAAAAAAACCGTTGATGGTTGCAGGCCTTCTGGAGTCAAAAAAACCGTGTCTCAAAATAATATTGGGGACTTTGGTATTTTGTATTCTTGCAATACGATAAGCTGAATTTCTTGAAGCCGCTTGTGCAACGGCCCACGAAACAAACAATGTTCCAGCACCAGGATTCAACAATTCCGTATTCACATAATACAATTCAAAAACGGGACGCATCCCCCCTCTTAAAATGACAATTCCCATTCCTCTCGAAGATCTCCCTTGTTCATTCAATACCATTTCTACCCGAACATCAGGATCATTTGCCGCTTTACGATCCACTGAAACAATGGTTCCCCAAAATTTTTTCCCGTTCCGTTCAGCCAATTCAATCACTTCGTTTTCTCGAGTAAGAACTTCATCAGGAGTTTCAAAAACTCGATAAGGATGCTCATTTCCCTGACGATCACGTATCCGAAGAGAATACTCCCGTCTCAAAACAGATTCCTCGCTTGCCATTGCAAAAACACGAGGAGTCTCCTGAAAGGAGACCTTTCGTCTGATGATCCGGGGGCTTTCCTCCCAAAGCTGAGAAGGCGCAAGCGATCTTCCACCTGTCAGCATATGAAAAGTACTCAAACCAAAAGACATGGATAAAATTCTTGCCTGAGTTCGTGCTAATTTTTCTACAAAGCTACCTTCTTCGGAAGCACTCCAACCCCATCGAGCTGATATTTCGTGTGCTCCCATCATCGAGGCACTCTGAACAAAATTTCCCAATAAAAAATTTCCAGAACCCAGGGGACCAAACATTTTGGAAACAGAAAAATCAAAGGCTGTTCCCCAAAAGTCATCCTGGGTCGTACTTTCCAAATTTGAAGTTTGTCCCAGAAGCCTCTTCAACAAGTTCTGACTACTTTGATAAGTAAACACCTCCGAAGCCAAGGCCAATCCAGAACTCAGCGCACTTCTAAACAAGAGGGGTGAAGATCGAGTGAAAGTCGATACCGTCATGGCTTCCATACTCAAAATTTTGCTTAAGCGAAATGCAAAGGGGGCGAAAGTCATGGGAAGCAAAACAGATGGAGCCAGACTCTGCCGAGCAAGTTCCTCTCCCATGGCATCCATTGCCAATTGAGTCGAGTTCAGATGACTGCAAAATGATGAACGAAATAATAGATTATGCTGCCATAAAACCGTCATGATAGCCCTCATGAGTTGAGAACTCACTATCGGCCAGCCAAATCAAAAGTTGCGCTGCTTAGAACTCCTGATTTTCGCAGTTGACAAAACTTGGGTGTCATTGCGATCCGCCGTAGGCGGAGTGGCAATCCCGCGAGTGCACTATCGAGATCCTTTCACTTCGTTCAGGATGACATCCAAGTGTAAACCCTTGGATTGCCAAATGAATAAAAATGAACTGCGGAATTTAGGGAACTGATTATTTGGGAGTAGAATAACCCAATTCCTGGAGATGAAAATCGCTTTTGGTCCAGTCTTTCACCACTTTTACAAAAAGGGTGAGAAAAGCCTTTTTACCACTCAGTTTTTCGATTTCCTTACGTGCCTGCTCCCCCACTTTTTTAAGCATCGAACCGCCCTTGCCGATCACAATCGGCTTTTGGGAATCTTTTTCAACGTAGATCGTGGCACTAATACGGTCGATTTTGGCTTCTTCCTTAAATTCATCAATCACCACTGCAATGGAATAAGGAATTTCCTCATGAGTTAACTCGAATAATTTCTCACGAATCAACTCGGACACCAGATAGCGCATGTCCCGGTTCGTCAACTCATCCTGGGGATAATAGGCAGGGCCTTCCGGTAAATAATCCAAAGTCTTCTCAATCAAATCCTCCACCCCATCTTCACGAAGTGCGGAGACCAGAAATATTTCCTTCCAAGGAAAAACATCCTTCCAAATATCCAAAAGTGGCAAAAGACTTTCTTTGGCGCTTTGATCTACCTTATTGATAATCAAAAACCCGGGCTTTTTACTCTTTTTGAGAAGTTGAAATATTTCAGAATCCGCAGCATCTGGTTTGCGAGGATCTGTGACATAATAAATCAAATCCGCGTCTTCTACGGAACTCTCCGCTTCTTCTACCATATGCTCATTCAAAGCTTTATGGGGCTTGTGCAAACCAGGTGTATCCAAAAACAAAAGCTGACCCTTGGAAGTATTACAAATGCCCAAAAATTTTTGTCGGGTAGTCTGTGGTTTCGATGACACTATGGAAAGTTTTTCTCCCAAAATGGCATTCAATAAAGTCGACTTACCCACATTGGGCTTTCCTAAAATAGCAATATAACCGGATTTGAAAGACATATTATCGTACGGGCGTCCGCCTGAGGCGGCCCCCTTACCCTACTTTCTGTTCTAATTTTTCCAATGCTTCTCGAGCGGCATTTTGTTCTGCTTCTTTTTTACTCTTACCGCTTCCACTCCCATAAATTTCACCATTGATCAGAATATTCACTTGAAAGGTCTTGTTGTGATCGGGACCCGATTCATCTGTCATTCGATACTTGGGTACGGCCTTAAACAGTGTTTGGGCAGTTTCCTGAAGATGGGTTTTATAATCCTTATAAAAGCCGTCCAAATTCACTTGATCCAGAAGCAGTTGGGCGTGTTTTGAAACCACCTTAAAAGTTTTTCGAAAACCCCGATCGAGATAAATGGCTCCCAAAACAGCCTCATAAGCATCGGCCAGCAAGGAAGGCTTTTCTCTGCCTTGCCCGATTTCTTCCCCTTTACCCAGATAAAGCAAATCTCCTATCCCTAACTGTTTGGCCATCCAGGCGAGAGTCTTTTCATTCACCATCGCCGCTCTCAACTTGGAGAGTTCACCTTCAGGATGTTCCCGATATTTTTGCATCAAGATGTGCGAGACCACCAATTCCAAAACGGCATCACCCAAAAACTCAAGACGTTCATTATGAAGATAGGAAGGAATCTTTCTCTCGTTTGCAAATGACTTATGCGTAAGAGCGGACTTCAACAATTCCCGGTTCCAAAAACGAACTCCCAGGTTCTTTTCGAGCTTCTTGAGTTTTTGTCTCTCATCTTTCGAGAATTTTAGCAAAAACATGACCCGCATCTTAGCGACAGATTTGTCCGAAGACAAGC
>CAYPXN010000042.1:0-18807 GCA_964414715.1 uncultured Pseudomonadota bacterium
GAAGGTTTTTGGCCTCTTTAAAGCTTACAGAACGGATCATTTTCTTGGCCCGAGGGATGGAAATCGCGTTCATGGAAAGAGCACTCAGGCCAAAACCCAACAGAATATAAACATAAAGGGGTTCACTGGCCATTTCTCCACAAATACTGACTTCAATTCTTTGCTCATGGGCAGCATCCACCACCTTACGAATCATCTTCAAAATAGCCGGATGCAAAGGGTGATAAAGATGAGCCACATGCTCATTTCCCCGATCCACTGCCAAACAATACTGGATCAAATCATTGGTTCCAATACTGAAAAAATCCACTTCTTTGGCCAGTTCTTCTGCAATCATGACCGCTGCGGGAACTTCCATCATGATTCCCACTTTTACATGCGGATCAAACTCCTGTTTTCTACGCTGTAACTCCTTTTTAGCATCTTCCAACATCGCCTTGGCATATCTCAATTCTTCCACACTCGATATCATGGGAAACATGATACGCAGTTTTCCAAAAATACTGGCTCTCAAAAGTGCTCTCAGCTGATTTTTAAAAATGTCTTTTTCCCGAAAACAAAAACGGATGGCCCTCAAGCCCAAAGCGGGATTTACCTCTCGTTCATATTTATGATCCGTCGGAACCTTGTCTGCTCCAATATCCAAAGTTCGAATCGTTGCGGTATGGGGATAGACGGATTTTAATACCTGTCTATATACCTCAAACTGTTCCTGTTCGGTGGGAGGACGACCTTTATTCAGATAAAGAAATTCTGTCCTGTAAAGCCCAACCCCTTCCGCTCCATGCACCTTGAGAGATTCAATTTCTTCGGTGAGCTCCATGTTGGCCATAAGCTGAATTCGAAATTCATCCTGGGTTTGTGCCGGCAAATGAATATCCTTGAGCAGCATTCTCTCAATTTCTGCATCATGTTTGCGGACCAGATCGTATTTTTTTACCTGTGCCACACCCGGATTCACCAGCACACTTCCAGTAGTTCCATCAATGACCAAAGAATCTCCGGTGCTTATCTTTTCTGTCACTTTTGGACAGGCCATGACTGCCGGCAAATGCAACGCTCTCGCAACAATGGCAGTATGGGAAGTTTTGCCACCCAACTCCAACACAAAGCCGCTCATCTGAAATTTGAGCAGTTGAGCTGTATCCGCAGGAGACAAATCATGGGCCACGATAATGGCTTTTGGTGGAATATTCTTGAAAAGATCTTCCTCTCTCCCCAAAAGATTTTTCAGGATGCGGTCTCCCACATAATCAATGTCACTTTTTCGCTCCCGAAAATATTCCTCGCCTACATTATTAAAAACAGATTTTACTTTTTCGAGGGTTTTATGAAGCGCCCATTCCGTATTGATACGCTCGGTTTTGATGGAGGTGAGCGTGTTTTTGACCAACATCTCATCCTGTAAAAGAAGGGTGTAGGAATCGAGAATATAAATCTGATCCCTCCCCCCATAACGACACAAACGTTCCTTGATTTTTTTGAATTCTTCGCGGGTTTTATCCACTGCTGCAATAAAGCGGCTCACTTCGTGGGAAACTTCCTTGTTTGAAATCCAGTATTGAGGAATATTGAGGGGACTTTTTTCAAGGACATAGGCCTTGCCCGCTGCAATTCCTGGAGCTGCACCAATACCTTTCAGTTTTTTTGAAACAGGCACTTTCTTTTTTGGGCTTTGCTTAGTCAATCGACCTCGACAGGTTTAAACAGACAGTCACTCTTCGCCAAATTTATTTTCAATGAGAGAACGAATCGCATTCAAACATTCCTCGGCATCATTCCCGTTCACGGTAATCTTTACCTTGGTCCCTTGAGAAGCTGCGAGCATCAAAACTCCCATGATCGACTTTCCATTCACGGTTTGTTTGCGTGCAGAAAGAGAGACATCCGAACTAAACTGACTGGTGGTTTTCACAAGTAAAGCAGCTGCTCTTGCATGCAAGCCAAGCTTGTTGGGAATTGTAAAGTTTTCTGAAAGCTCCGGCACAATTTTTCTCCTATACCAAATTCGTACCCCTCAAAATATTTCGCTGACCATAGTCCACTATGAAGTTTGCCAAATCGTTCAGGGAAAAATCCTGGGTCATGCTAAACAACTTGATCACCATGGGTAAATTCACTCCACTCACCAATTCCACTTTCCCCTTTTTCAAATAAGGTTTACAGGCATTACAGGGACTCGCTCCAAACAAATCAGAAAGAATCAGAACTCCCTCTCCCTGGTCGACCTTTGATATCGCTTGTAAGATTTTCTCTCCGGTAAACTCGAGAGAATCCTCAGGCGCCACACCCACACTCGCAAAAAGAGTAGACTGTTTCACAATGGATTCGGTCGCTTTTAAAAGATCCAAACCCAAGGCTTGATGACTCACGATGACAATTCCCACTTTCATTCATTCCACTCCACTCAGAATGAAATCCAGAATCATGACCCTGGATCTCATTTTTTATAAACATCCCGGTGATCCAAATATACAGAATGTTTCTTTCTTTCAAAATGACTTTTGAAGTATTCTGCCAAACTCACCGAACGATGCTTGCCCCCTGTGCAACCAAATCCGATGGTTAAATAGGATTTACCTTCCTGAATATACCTTGGAATTAAAACATCCAGGAGTTTTTTGAGATGGCTTGCAAACTCTTTTGTTTCCGGACGCTTGAGCACAAAGTTTCTTACTTTTACATTCGTACCATTTAAATCCTTTAATGCGGCCTGAAAATAGGGGTTCGGTAAAAACCTTACATCGAACACCAAATCACATTGGGGCGGGATTCCATAACGATAGCCAAAAGAAAGAATGGATAAAGTCATCCGAGACTTTTTATGTTCGATCTTCAATAATTGAAGAATCGTCTGCTTTAACACATGAACATTCATGAAGGTCGTATCAAGGACATAATCCGAAAGTTCCTTGATTTTTTCATACCTTTTTCTTTCATCCCGGATGGTATGAATGAGCGATTTTCCTTTAAACAAGGGGTGGGGTCGACGGGTTTCCGAAAAACGACGCAACAAAGCAGTTTCATTTGCCGTCAAATACAAAATTTTCAACACGGGAAACTTTTTTCGTAGTTTCCGGATTTCCTTTTCAAAAGATTTAAAAAAATTTTCATCCCGGCTATCAATGTGAATCGCAAGTTTGAAATTTTTGTTCCGAATGGATTGTTCATGAGAAAGATAAGAATCCAGAAAAGAAATCGGCAGATTATCGATACAGAAATATCCCTCATCTTCCAGACTTCTTAAAGCGGAAGACTTCCCCGCACCCGATAATCCTGTGACAATGACAAAGCTTTTGATACAAAGTCCTTTTTTGCCCCTCCTCTCAAGAGGAGGCAGGAGAAGTTATGAACGGCTCGCAACGCCACAACCTAAGAGGGAAACAAAGAACATTACAAGATTACTTCACTACTCCAAGTTTCCCCAAATATCCTTATTCAATTTTTCCTGGGCCAAAATTTCACGATTCAATTTTTCATTAAACTCTTGAGCCGAAAAATGTCCCTTCATCTTCAACAAATGATTACGCGCTGCCACTTCAATCAGAGTGGTAATATTTCGTCCAGGTCTTACGGGAATAACAACATGGGGAATCTTCACATCCAAAATGGTAAAACGTTGATCATCAATTCCCAAACGATCGTACTCCTGCTTGGGATCCCATTCGACCAATTCAATTACAATCTCCACAATTTTTTGATCTCGCGTGGAAGCAACTCCGAAAAGATCCTTGATGTTGAGAATTCCCAAACCCCGAATTTCCATGTGGTGCTTGATAATTCCGGCCCCGGTCCCGGATAAAGTAGAAGGCGGCTTCTTTTTTATTTCGACAATATCATCCGCCACCAGACGATGACCCTTTAATATCAAATCCAAAGCACATTCACTTTTTCCAATTCCGCTTTTTCCAATAATAAAAATCCCTACTCCAAACACATCAATCAGAACTCCATGCAAAGTGGTGGATGCAGTCAGCTTATCTTCTAAAAAACGGGTTACACGATTAATGAAGGTACTCGTCAGCAGATTGGTCGAAAAAAGGGCAATATCGTTTTCTTCTGCAACTTCCAGCAATTCCTTCGGAATCGCATTGCCACGTGCCACAACCATACAGGCCAAATCAACCTTGCAAATTTTTTCGATGATTTCACGAAGCTGTTTTTTGGGAAGGGTATTTAAATAATTGATTTCAGATTTTCCCAGCACCTGAACTCGACCGGAGTGAAGATTCGAAGTATCCCCCGTAAGAGCCAGGCCTGGCTTTTGAATACGGGGAATTGTGATTTTTTTGATAAGACCTTTTTTCCCTGCAACCAACTCAAGGTTGAGGTTGTAATCGTTATCTCGTAAAAAATCTGCAACCTGAATGCTAATCATTAGAATCGGGAATCCAGTTAGCTGAATCCCCACTCCCCTGTTGTTGTGAATAAACCTTTGTTAAGATGAGAATCTGCTACTCAAATCTCAAATTTTATCATCTTCCTTAAGAAGAATGGAAAAAATTTCATCCACACTTTTTGCATTCATGAATTGCTCACGAATTGCTTTATCTTTCAACATGCGGGACAGACGGGAAAGTACTTTTAAATGAAGGCCTGACACATTTTCAGGAGCAATCAACACGAAGAAAAGATGGGCCAGCTCTCCATCCTGGGACTGAAAATCAATTCCCTCTACACTTCTTCCAAAACAACCCACCATTCTTTTGGCTGAAGGAATTTTACCATGAGGAATTGCAACTCCTGAACCAATTCCCGTACTTCCCAATTTTTCACGTTCTTCCAAATAAGTGTAAACTTCTCCTGCCTTTAAGCCAGGTTCCACTTTTTCAATCAGATGAGACAATTCTTGCAATACTTGACTGCGATCTCTTGCCTCCAAACGAGGCTGAATGGCTTCTTTCGTGATAATTGACGTCAGCTTCATGAAGATAATCTTAGATGTTTCTACAAAAAAGCCTTCCGCATCGGCGGAAGGCTCTTGTTTTCTAAGCCTTTATTCAGCAGAGCCATTCAAGGCTTGTGCAGCCTCATAAGTGGATGCTGTATGTTTATGTTCCTTGACGATTTCTTTATGTTTTCTCAATTGACGTTCCATTTTTTCAGAAACCAAATCAATTGAAGCATATAAATTGGGGGATTCTTCAACGCCGTGATATCTTACATTCTTTGCAATAACAGTTACTTCTGCCTTATGTGTTAATTTTTGAACCTCTAGAACCATATGAACCTCAATCGGTTCATGGAGAAACTTTTTAAATTTTTCGGTTTTACTTTGGACGTATTCTTTGACTGCATCGGAAGATTCCATGTGACGGAAGGTAACGTGTACTTGCATGTAAACCTCATTTCTTCTGCAAGGGTTTCCTTACAGATGTTTAATACAATTGTTTACGTTTAGAAGATGGAAGTATTCCTAATACCTCTCTATACTTCGCCACTGTCCTTCGCGCAATATCGATTTTCTGGGCTTTCAAAATTTCCACAATTTCCTGATCTGAATAGGGTGACTTTACATTCTCCCCGCTCACGATATGCTTGATTTTGTCTTTAATCGATTCACTTGCAACGGACTCCCCATCCCCAGAAGGTAAGCCATTATTGAAGAAATATTTCAGCTCAAATATTCCCTGAGGAGTATGCACATACTTATTGGTGGTTACACGTGAAATAGTCGATTCATGCATTCCGATCTCTTGCGCGACATCTCTCAGCACCATGGGATGCAAACCTTCGATTCCTTTTTCAAAAAAATCTTTCTGGAATTTTACAATCGCTTTGGTGGTTTTATACAAAGTGCGCTGACGCTGGTGAATACTGCGAATGAGCCAAATGGCAGATCTCAGTTTATTTTGAACATACTCTTTTTCACCCTCTTGCAAATTCTGCCCCTCCAACTGTCCATTTCCATCTCCATTCGATCTCAGGGTCTTTTGCATCATGTTTCGATAAAATGGAGAAAGTTGTAATTTGGGGAGACCATCTTCATTTAACACCACCATCCACTCATCTCCCACCTTATAAACGTAAACATCGGGTGTAATATATTGGGCGGAAGACTCGCTAAAAGGGCGACCCGGTTTTGGCTCTAACTCATGAATCAGTTTTGCAAGATGAATCACCTTTTCTAGGGTAATTTTCATTTCCTTTGCAATGCGCTTGTAATCTTTTTTCTCTAATTCACCCAAATGATTGGAAACCAACTTCTCTAGAATTTCCCTTTCATGCCCAAAATAACGAATCTGCAAAAGCATGCATTCCTTAAGATCACGTGCTGCCACTCCGGGGGGATCAAATTTCTGGACTCTCTGAAGAACCGCCTCCACCTTCTCCACGGGAACTTTTGCCTTTTCCGCAATATCCTCCAAAGGCTCCTGCAAATAGCCGTCATCATTAATCTCTCCCACAATGAGAGAACCGATTTCCTCTTCTTCCTCTGTAAAATCCGAAAGCTGGAGTTGCCACATCAGGTGATCATAAAGGCTGGTTTTCTGACTCAAGGTCGCTTCATAAGTGGGAAGATCATCCATCCCACTCGCGATACGTTCAGGGGCATTATAAGTATTGAGGTAGTCTTCCCAATCAAAGTTATCAGGTTCTTTCACTTCCCCCTGCTTTTCAGTCATGACTTCTTTTTCTTGATTGGAAGATTTTTCTGGAGCGTTCTCGGTATCTGCCACCTCATTGGCATACATGTCTTGAGCTTGAAGCTTCTCAAAATCCTCCCCTTCCGCATCTTCTTCCAAGGTTGGATTTTCAAGTAATTCTGCTTGCACCACTTCCAAAAGTTCCACACGGGAAAGTTGAAGCAGTTTGATTGCCTGCTGCAATTGGGGGGTAATCACCAGTTGTTGTGAAAGTTTCAGGTTTTGGCGGATCTCAAGAGCCATGCAGGATACTCATCTTTAACGTTGTTATTATCGAATGCCGAAAACTCGAGGCTTTGCTAGCTGTTTACTCTTTGTTCCAAATTTAATGATATCTCCGTAGACCGGTGAGTGTCAAGAATTGGGTAAAAACCTAGGAACGTCCTTTTTTGGACTGAATGACTGTCTTTTTAGGTGCTTTGGTAAGTTTTTTAGGTTTGTGGGAAATGCTTGACAAAGCAGACCCACTTTGCAGTTCTTTTTTCTGCTTTAATTCAGTCCAATTCCCTTTTCTTTTAAAAGCCAAGGCATGCGCTACAAAACTGTCAAACAAGGGGTGGGGATGCATCGGACCTGACTTGAACTCTGGATGAAACTGACAGGCAATAAAGTAAGGATGATTTTTATATTCAATGATTTCTACCAGAGATCCATCCGGAGAAAGACCTGAAAAAAGAAAATCCTTTTCTACAAACTTTTCACGATAAACATTATTAAATTCGTATCGATGGCGATGTCGTTCTGAAATTTCTTTCTCACCATAAACCTGATAAGCGAGGGTATTTTTCTCAATCACACAAGGATATGCCCCCAAACGCATGGTAGCACCCTTGTTTAATACCGCTTTTTGTTCTTCCATCAAATCAATCACGGGATGCGGGCTATGGGCATCAAACTCCCGACTATTCGCTTTTTTCAAATGGAGAGCATTCCTGGCAAACTCAATACAGGCAATTTGCATTCCCAAACAAATTCCAAAAAAGGGAATCTGTTTCTCACGGACATATTGAACGGCCTTGATTTTACCTTCCACACCCCGATCCCCAAAGCCTCCCGGAACCAAAACCCCGTCCACCCCTTCAAGAACAAGAGCCGGATCTTGTTTTTCAAGCTCTTCCGAATCAATAAACTTCAAATTCACCTTGGTGTTATTTTTAAAACCACCATGCTTCAGGGCTTCATTCAAACTTTTATAACTATCTGTAAGATGAACATACTTACCCACAATTCCAATGGTAATTTCCTGATCCAAATTCTGAATGCGGTTTACCAAAGATTTCCAATCCGCCAAATCGGGTTTGCGAGTCCAGATATTGAGAAGCTCAACAATCTTTTCATCCACTCCTTCTTCATGAAGGACCATTGGAACTTCATAAATACTTTTCACATCGGAAGCAGTAAAAACACAGTCTGGAGCCAAGTTACAAAACATGGCAATTTTAGACTTAATTTCTTTGGAAAGCGGATGATCGGTTCGACACAAAAGAATATCCGGCTGAATCCCGATTTCACGAAGCTTCTGGACACTATGCTGCGAAGGCTTGGTTTTTAATTCTCCCGCGGCCGCAATGTAGGGCACCAAAGTTAAATGAACATAAATGACATTTTCTTCACCCACATCGTAACGGAATTGACGAATGGATTCGAGGAAAGGCAGTGATTCAATATCTCCTACTGTTCCCCCAATTTCCACAATCACCAAATCAACATCCTGGGCCACTTTCATAATGCGGCCCTTGATTTCATCGGTAATATGGGGAATCACCTGAACCGTTTTTCCAAGATATTCTCCGCTGCGTTCTTTTTGGATAACGGAGTGGTAAATTTTACCGGTAGTCACATTATTGAGGCGACTCAAATTCGCGTGGGTAAACCTTTCATAGTGGCCCAAATCAAGATCTGTTTCTGCACCATCATCCAACACAAACACTTCACCGTGCTGGAAGGGATTCATGGTTCCCGCATCCACGTTGATATAAGGATCCAATTTTAAAATAGTAATTTTTAAACCACGATTTTCGAGAAGGGCACCGATAGAAGCCGATGCCAAGCCTTTTCCCAAGGAGGATACAACGCCACCTGTTACAAAAATAAATTTGGTTTTCATCTGGAAGATCCCAAGTTGCAAATAATTGATTTGTTTTTTGTAAAAGCTTAGCAAAAGGCAATCAAAAAACACAACAGTTTTGTAGAAAAGAATCTTATAAAATTTTCTAAATTCAATTAGGGAATATGAGGAAACAAACTCAAGCCCAAATCTTCTTCAAAGCCTGAAATAAGATTGAAGTTCTGAAGAGCTTGTCCGGCAGCACCTTTTGTCAGATTGTCGATGGCAGACAAAACCACGATTCGGTCTACTCTTTCATCATAAATTGCAGCAATATCACAAAAATTGGTCGCCCTTACATCCTTAACATTGGGCAAAGTTCCTTCGGGTTTAATTCGGACAAATTTTTCATTTTTGTAGAAGTTTCTGAACACCTTCAAAACATCCGCTGTCTTCAATTTCCTGAATGGCTTCACATAAATTGTAGACAAAATTCCTCGATCGATAGGAAGCAAATGGGGAGTAAAACTCACAAAAATTTTTTCACCGGCCAAGTCCGAAAGGGTTTGCTCAATTTCAGGGGTGTGTCGGTGAGATCCTACCTTATAAGCTTTAAAACCCTCATTTACTTCGCAAAAAAGAAAATCTACACTGGCAGATCGTCCTGCTCCACTGGTACCCGATTTGCTATCTATTATAATAGAGTCGAGGGCAATCATCTTTTCCTTGAGCAAAGGGGCCAAAGCCAAGGCAACAGAAGTAGGATAACAACCCGGATTAGCTACAATTTTCGCTGATTTAATCTTATCTCGATAGAGTTCGGGCAAGCCATAGACAGCTTCCTTAAGAAGTTCGGGACATTGATGTTTATCATACCACTGCTCATATTCTTTAGCAGACTTTAGCCTAAAATCGGCGGAAAGGTCGATTACCTTCACTCCAAAATCCCTCAATTGAAGCACTGCTTCCTGAGAGGCTTTATGAGGAAGACATAAAAAGGCAACCTGGATTTTTTTGGCAACTTCCTTGGGATAAAAAGGCTCTAAAGTAAGGTCGCAGAGACCTTGAAAAGCAGGATACGCTTCCGAAAATTTTTGCCCGGCACTTTTTTCGGAAGTCAGCAATTTCAAATTCACTTTTGGATGAGCCAATAATAAGCGAACTAGCTCTATTCCTGTATATCCGGTCGCACCTATCACACCTACGTCTATCATAAATAAGGATATAACGTTTTTCATCTCTGGGTTGAAAGAGAAAAGTTTTCGTAGGATAAAGTTTTTATGACATTTCCCATTAAAATCATCTCCGGTGGCCAAAGCGGTGTCGATCGGGCGGCTTTGGATGCCGCATTTGCTTTAAATATAGAATGCGGAGGAAGCTGTCCCAAAGGGCGTAAAGCTGAAGATGGCCCTATCCCTGATAAATATCCGCTCACAGAAAGTCCCTCTTTCCGTTATGAAGACCGCACACTTCAAAATGTTTTGGACGGGGATGGAACTTTAATTCTGAGTTGGGGAAAATTGAGTGCCGGCACTGCCCTCACTCTTCGTTTAGCCCAAAAAAATAAAAAGCCTTTTTTAATTCTGGATTTGCAAAAGCGAATTACGTCCAAAAAAATTAAAGAATGGATTCAAGAATATCAAATCAAGACCTTGAATATCGCAGGTCCCCGGGAAAGTCATGCTCCGGGAAAAATTTATAAACGGGCTTACCAGGTATGCCTGAAGCTTCTTAAGCCAGGAATCCGGTGATTTTGAAAAACTTTAAACCGCAAAAAGACTACCTAACATCCATAAAAAAACCCATCTACCTGAAGTAGATGGGTTTTTAAAATCATTCCTATAAAACAATAATTATCTTTTACTATACTGAGGACGTCGACGCGCACCATGATGTCCGTATTTCTTACGTTCCTTGCGTCGGCTATCACGAGTGAGGAAATCCCCTTTACGAAGAGGTTTGCGATAATCAGGATTCAAAGCCAACAAAGCACGTGAAATTCCGTGACGAAGCGCACCCGCCTGACCTGAAAGCCCACCACCATCCAAACTAGCCACCACATCAAACTTACCGGTGTTACCAGTGGTTTCAAAAGGTTGCAAAATAATCAAACGTAAAGAAGCACGACCGAAGTAGTTTTCCAAACCTTCTCTTTCATTAATAACAAATTTTCCTGTACCCGGAGTAATGATGACTCGGGCAGCAGAGGTTTTTCTTCGACCTGTTCCATTGAATTTCTTTGTTGAAACCATATCTATACCTTTATTTTCTCACTAAAAACTTAATTCATAAGGTTGTGCAAGTTGAGCCACATGAGGATGAGCCTCACCTGCATAAACTTTCAATTTTTTGATTTGCTGACGACTCAAGCGAGAGGCAGGAAGCATTCTTTTCACAGCACGTGTAATCAACTCTTCAGGATGTCTCTTGAGCAATTCTTCCGCACTCTTAATTTTCATTCCACCAATATATCCGGAATGATCGTAGTATTTCTTATCCGTTAATTTCTTGCCGGTAAGCTTGATTTTATCGGCATTCAAAACCACCACAAAATCCCCGGTATCTACATGAGGAGTATAAACGGGCTTGTGTTTGCCTCTTAAAATATTGGCAATCTGAGTGGCTGCACGACCCAAAACTTTATCTTTCAAATCGATAACAAGCCAGTTACGCTTTACTTCATTTTTTTTAGCACTGTATGTTTTCATAAACTTATTACACCTAATTTATAGCACCTATCTTTAAGGACGCGCGACAATAGGGGAGAATGATTAATCTGTCAAGAAGGATTAACAACGAATTAACAAAGTCCTATTTGACTAGCAAGACATTGTTTTATAAGGATTTTTAATATTTTGGAGTTTAAATATGCAATCTGAAAAAGTAAGCTGGGGCCAATTTTTAGACCAAGTCACTCAAAACCCTTCCCAACACCATCTTTGGTTAAGGTCTTTAAGTTACTTGGAATACATCGGTTACCGAAAAATGGTGAAAGCGGTTCCTTATACCAAGGTTAACACCGGAGTGTATCATCATTTAAGTGATGAAATTCAGCACAGCTTCATGCTCCGCGAAATTGCAGACAAACAATTTGGAAATTCCCTGGACATTGAGAAAGTGACTTCTTTGGTAGACATCGCAGAAAACTACTTCCAAGGACTCGATTCTCAAATTGACGATTGGATTGCCTCAAAACTCGGCAAGAAAGATGCCTACGCCAGTTATGTTTGGGTAAGTTATACCATCGAAAAACGGGCCATGAAGGTGTATCCCCAATATCTTTCCAAACTTCATGAGCATGCTTTGAAAGTTGCTATTCAAAAAATCATCAAAGATGAGGCGGATCATTTATCTTATCTGGAAGAAGTCATCGAGAAGTTCCCGGAAGAAATTTCACTCAAAAATGCTCCCGTACTCACAATAGAAGAAAAATGTTTTGACGGATTCCTCGAAAAGATGAAGCATTATTTTGAACATGTAAAACTTTAAACTTCGTGTTAAAAAGATAAAATGGCTTTAAGACAAGATTCCCTTAAAACCTTATCGAACATCGCCCAAATTCTCCAGAAATCTCAGGCTTCTGAAAATCCATTGGCTCATATTGTCACCATGGTCCGCCAACAAATGCAGGTGGATGTATGTTCTCTTTATATTTTTCAGGAAGACCAGCTCATACTGGTCGCTTCGGACGGTTTGGATGTTTCCTCGATTGGAAGTGTTCGCATGAGCGTAAACGAAGGGCTCACCGGACTTGCCATTGAAAAAATGCAACCCGTCATCGTCAATGAAGCCCATCGCCATCCCCGTTTCAAATTTTTTCCAGAAACCGGTGAAGAAAAATTTCATTCCTTTGCCGCTGTTCCCTTGATCAATCGTGATCGCGTGGTAGGCGTTCTCACCATTCAGACTGAAGATCCTCGTGAATTCAGCCTCGATGAAATTGAAATTCTCAAACTGATCGCCTTTCAGCTTTCGGGAGTGATTCAAAACCTGGTGGCCCTGGAAGTACTTCAACACGAAGACAAACACAAAAAATATCATTTTCAACTTTCTGGCATTCCCACAGCTCCCGGTTTCGGAATCGGACCCGCCTTCTTTTTAAGACCTGGCATCCAACCTGTCATCCTGGGTCCTTCACGTTTAGAAATAAAACCGGAGCAGGAACTTAAAAAACTCAAGACCGCACTTCAAAAAGCGACCGAGGATCTTGAAAAACTCGAAAAAAAACTCCGAAAAACTTTCACCAAAAACGAATCAGACATCTTTTACAGTCACCGAATGATTCTGAGTGATCCTGGCTTTTTAAAACGTCTTAAAAATGAAATCGAAAAAAAGAAGAAGAGCGCGACAGAATCCGTTTCTCATGTACTTGGAGAATACATTCGTGATTTCGAACAAATCGAAGATCCCCATTTTCGCGAAAGAATCGCTGACCTTGAAGATCTAAGACAACGATTGTTAGAACGCCTCCTTGGAAAATCCAAAAAAGAACAAAACACCTGGGCAGGAATTTTAATTACAGACTCACTGGTTCCTTCCGATACCGCACAACTTGATCCGGAAAGAATTTCAGGCATCGTCACAACACGTGGAGGCGCCACTTCTCATGCCGCCATTCTTGCCCGCTCTCTTGGAATTCCCGCAGTCATGGGAATTTCAGGTGCCACCACCCAAATAGAACCGGGAGATTTACTCATCGTGGACGGGAACAAAGGTGTTGTTTACATCAATCCCGAAAAAAATATTTTGTGGGAATATGAAAAGATCC
This sequence comes from uncultured Pseudomonadota bacterium, assembly GCA_964414715.1. Taxonomy (GTDB): domain Bacteria; phylum UBA10199; class UBA10199; order JADFYH01; family JADFYH01; genus CAYPXN01. The sequence continues at coordinate 13,463 of CAYPXN010000042.1, forward strand.
AGGAAAAATTTGCAGATCGGATGGTGAATCTCCAAAAAATTGCTGGAGAAAAAGCCATCACACAAGACGGACATTGCATCAGCCTGCAGGCAAATGTGGGGCGACCTTCTGACCTGAAAAGTTTACGCTATGTAGGAGCAGAAGGGGTGGGGCTTTATCGCACCGAGTTTGCTTTTATTTCAAAAAAGAATCTTCCCAGTGAAGAGGAGCAATTTCAACTTTACAAACAAATTATCGAAGAAGCCGAAGATCTCAGCATCACTTTTCGTATTCTGGATGCGGGAGGCGACAAACCCATCGCAGGACTTAATCTTACACATGAAGCCAATCCTTTCTTGGGTTATCGATCGATTCGTTTAAGCTTATCCAAGCCTGAAATTCTCGAAGAACAATTCAAGGCTCTGCTTCGTGCTTCTGCCTTTGGTTCGATTCGAATCATGGTTCCCATGATTTCCAGTATCGAAGAAATGGTCGCGGTCAAAAAGATTTTCGAAGAAGTAAAAATAAATTTGCGTTCCAGAAAAATCCCTTTCGATGAAAAAGTGCCGTTAGGAATTATGATCGAAGTTCCCTCCGCGGTAACCCTTTCTCATTTCTTAGTCCATCATTCCGACTTTTTCAGCATCGGCACCAATGATCTTATTCAATACACGCTTGCCGTAGATCGAAATAACGAAAAAGTGGCTTCCTTTTACGAGCCCTTTCATCCGGCCATCATTTCTGCTGTCTGGAAAGTTGCACAAGTTGGGCTCCAACATAAAAAACCGGTCGGGGTGTGTGGCGAAATTGCAGGAGATCCCCTTATGGGATGTCTGATGATCGGACTCGGCGTCACCCAACTATCGATGATCGCAGCGAATATTCCTCTCATGAAAAAAATGATTCGCGAATCTACCTTTCAGGAACTTCAGGAGATTGCGAACAAGGCACTCAAAGCCTCTACCACCGATGAAATCATGAAAGTACTGGAACCTCTCAAACAGCGGGCGGAAGAGATTTAATCACCTTCTCCTTCAAACACTCTATAAAATTGGGATGACCATTCAAGGCAGGCATGAGTTCGTATTGTTCCACTCCTAAACTTGTCGCGAGTTCACCATAAAGTTTTTTGAGTTCATATAAAGTTTCCGAATGATCGGAAACAAAACTAATGGGGATGGCAACAATCTGCTTTTTTCCTTCCTGTGCAAGTTTCTGAAGAGTATCCACGGTGCTAGGCTCTAACCATTTTAAAGGTCCCACTTTGCTCTGATAAGAAAGTGTGTGTGAATATTCCGGAAAAGATTTAAGAATTTCATTCACACTTTTACGAATTTGTTGATCGTAAGGATCTCCCGCTTCAATTTCCTTCATGGGAATTCCATGAGCGCTAAAAAGCAGGTGAACTTCTTTTTGTTTCTCCGCCGGAAATTTTTCGATCGCTTCCCGAATTCTTTCTACGACGGATTGAATATATAAAGGATGATCATGATAGTCCGAAATGCGAATCACTTTTTCAAAACTCATTCCCAATTTCTTGCATTGCAAATCCCATTCGCGTTCACTGGAACGGGTCGTGGTGTAAGAGTATTGAGGATACAAGGGTAGCAAAATTACTTTCTGAATTCCCTCTTGTTGCAAAATTCTCAAGGCATCTTCCGTAAAGGGTTTCCAGTATCGCATGGCTACAACTACTTTAAACTCAATCGAGTGGGTGACGCGACTGGGGGCCCCCCAATTATCGCCAGCAGCGAAGCGATGCCGTAATTGGGGGTGAGGAGCGGCAGGACCCGCTCGATCAATGTTCAGCGAATTTTCGAGGGCCTCCGCCTGTTTCAAGGTCAATTCCATAATGGGAGACTTTCCTCCCATATATTCAAAATAGGTTCGGCTGGTTTTTGCACGACGTTTGGAAATAAATTTTGCGAGAGGTTTTCGAACCAAACTTGCCAGAGGAAAAGTAAAAATATCCGGATCTTGAAAAAGATTATAAAGAAAAGGTTCCACCGCTTCGAGCGAATCAGGGCCACCGAGATTGAAAAGAACGACACCGATCTTCTCCATTACACTGTCCTCGAAAATACGGGCTTATCCTTCATCATCTGATCTAAGTACGCATCAAAAGCCATGGCCACATTACGGACGAGGAGTTTTCCCATCCCTACCACTTCAATTTTATTCGGACGATGAATTATCAATCCTTCTTCAATCATCGGATAAAGTTTTCGCAGCGACGGATGGAAATATTCATCAAACACAATGCCATATTTTTTTTCGATCAAAGATTTATCGAGCTCAAAATCACACATCAAAGTCATGATCACTTCTTTACGAATATGATCATCCCGATTCATTCGATATCCCACAATCGTTGCAAAGCTCCCTTCTGAAATAGCCTTGTAATATTCTGGAAGAGTTTTCGCATTTTGGGCATACACATCATTCAACTGACTGATCGCACTCATGCCCATGGCATAAACCTCAGCACCCGCTTTGGTGGAGTAACCCTGAAAATTTCGATAAAGAGTTTTATTTTTTTGAGCGATGGATAATTCATCTGTCGGTTTCGCAAAATGATCCATTCCAATATACTCGTAACCTGCCACACAAAGTTTTTCGATGGTCATTTTCAATATCGCCAGTTTTTGATCGGGCGTGGGCAAATCTTCCTGCTTGATCAAACTCATGTGTTTTTTCAGCCAAGGCACATGGGCGTAGTTGAACACAGCCAAACGATCGGGATTAATATCGATGATGCGCTCCAAGGTATGTTCAAAAGTTTTTAAAGTTTGAAAAGGCAATCCGTAAATCAAATCGAGATTGATGCTCTGAAAACCCAGTTCACGTCCCCAGTTTACCGCATCGCGAGTAATGTTTTCGGGTTGCACACGATTGACCGCTTTTTGAACTTTTTCCTCAAAATCCTGCACACCCATTGACAGGCGATTAAATCCCGCTTCTTTCAAGGCAACTATATGCTCTCTCGTCAATCCACGTGGATCAATTTCGCAAGAAGCTTCCAATTCTTGTACATCAAAAGAAAAATTTTTCTGTATATGATTTCCCAATCGCTTGATTTCATCCGGATTGAGATAAGTAGGAGTTCCCCCACCCCAATGCATTTGGACCGCATGACGATTCTTGCTGACGTAGTTCGCAACGTGATCAATTTCTTTTTCAAGGTAAGACAAATATTCCGAAATTTTTTGACGTTCGTGCGTCACCATCATCGTGCATCCGCAAAAATAACAGAGTGTATCGCAAAAAGGGATGTGAAAATAAAGGGAAAGGGGGTTTTTATTTTCCGGAGAATTTGTCCTTTTAATTTCTTCTTCAAATTCTGCAGGCCCAAAATCTTTGGAAAATTTGGGAGCGGTAGGATAGCTCGTATAACGCGGGCCTGGTTGGTCGTAACGCTTATATAAATCTAGATCGATGTCCAAAAACTGGGTCATTGGGCTGAAAGCTCCTTTACACACTTTACCAAATACTTTGCATGTTCAGGAGGTGTGGTCGGCAAAATACCATGACCCAAATTAAAAATATATCCCTGATGCGGATTAATTTGGGAAAGCGTTTTTTCTACTGCATCGCGTATCATCCCTGGGGTGGAAAACAAAGTCATGGGATCCAAATTTCCCTGGATGGCAATTTTTTTCCCCAGGATTTTTCTGGCCCATTTCAAATCCACATTCCAGTCCAATCCGATTACGTCTGCTCCGCAACTTTTGATTTTCTTCAGATAAGCTCCCGTCCCTTTGGCAAAGAAAATCACAGGAACATTTTTGCGTTTCAATTTTTTGATTACTTTTTTCACATAGGCGAGAGAAAATTTTACAAATTCCTTTTCATCCAAAATTCCACCCCAACAATCAAAAATCTGCACGGCTTGGGCAACGGATTTAATTTTGTAATTCAGCAAATCAGCCACAGCATCCGAAAGTTTTTCCAAAAGGGCATGAGCCAACTTTGGATTTTCTTTCAGCAAAGTTTTCACTTTTTCAAACTCTTTGGTCCCCTGCCCCTCCACCATATAGGCCATGAGCGTAAAGGGAGAACCGGCAAAACCAATCAAAGGAATTTCAGGAGGAAGTTGTTTTCGAACAAGTTGCAGTGCTTTTCCCAAAAAAGCATAGGCTTTTTCAGCTTTGGGTTTCTTGAGTTTTTTCAAATCGGCTGGAGAAGTAATGACGGGAAATAGACGAGGCCCCTGTTTTTCTTCCACGGTAAGCGTTTTTCCCATCGCTTCGGGCACAATGAGAATATCCGAAAAAATAATCGCGGCATCAACACCCACCAAATCAACGGGTTGCAAAGTAACTTCCGCCGCTAATTTAGGGGTTTTACACAATCCTAAAAAAGTAGTTTGGGATCTCACCGCACGGTATTCGGGCAAATAGCGCCCTGCTTGGCGCATGATCCAGACGGGTGCGCGCTCGGTCTTTTCTCCGAAACAAGCACGAATGAATAGGGGGCGGGGATCCGCTTTTTTCTTGGCCATGGTTTTCGACTCCGTCTACAACCACTCGGCCCCATAAAGAGGGACCACTGTGTGGTCGGCCGTGGCCCTCCTTGGGTACACCCGGCCTCGGTCATGAAGCATGACCTAAAACGAAGCGGAAAGTATTTCAATGGAGATTTAACATATTAAAAACTAAATTAATGAGCACAAATCCCTCCAGGTATCACGGGGAGTATAGTGTTCATCATAAATTCCCACAGCATAGGCTATGCCGATACCAAGACCTGCACCTGCTGCCAAAGCAACACCTGCAAGCAAACCCACCTCTGCAGCAGCGCCCAGAGTAATTGCTTCTGCAGCCCCCACCGCTGCTTCGGCAACGGTAGCAGAAGTTAATGCAACGGTTTCCGCTGTTCCGACGGCAAGAGTAGAAGCGGTCGCAGCACCTCCTTCAAGTAAAGCGGCACCGGTAGCTTCAGCCAAAGGAACTCCGCCTTCCACGGCTAATTCAGGAAGCACTTCCGGAAGAGCTTCCAACGCGGTCCCTACAACACCTTCTCCCGCCTGAGCTCCCATATGCAAAACACCCCGAGCCGCAGTTCCCAAAGCATTTTCCACTCCTGCTTCTACAACATGCATCACTTGAGGAACTCCGCCCTCTACAACAACACCTTCCGCCAATTGGCCCATCTGGGCAAGTTCAGCACCTACTGTTTCCGCCATACCACTTGTAGTCACTTGAGTCGCACTTGCTTCCGTCGCTGTGATCAAAGTTCTCGCATTTGAAGCCAATTGACGAACAGGCTCCAAAGCATTTCCCAAACGCACGGCGCTATTTCTCACTAAAAAACGCTCCAAGATTCCTACTGCGCGATTGGTATTATAGGGAGCCAAACGTGAGGCA
>CAYPXN010000043.1:0-3255 GCA_964414715.1 uncultured Pseudomonadota bacterium
TAATAAGCTGCTGCACGAGGAGGATTTGCAGAAAGATTCTTGCATTGCTCGTTACACTGAGCTTTTGCAACATCACATTTCTGCAAAGCCTCGTCATTTTCCGCCCAGTAATTACAATCATTTTGTTGAGCTGAGCACTGATTATCACATTCTTGCTGAGCGCTAGGACGAACGACTACCTTTTCCTCTTTTATGCTGTCGGGCACTTCAAATTGTATGGTTTGATAAGCTGCGGCTACAGGAACAGCGTCTTTGGAATAAAAATCTCCTGCAAAAGTGATTTTTGAAAATGTAAGGAGAAGTAAAAAACTGAAAAGAATTGAGCCCTTTTTATATAAATTCATATTGAACCTTTGTGAAAGGCGGGCCCTTATTTATCTTATCTTTAAAAGATGCCAGTAGAGTTGCTTTCGACGATAACAATTTAATGAGAAGCTCTTTCGACTTGTTCGGATCGTCTCAATGAAAGAAAAGCCGCATTCAAACGAGTATTCAAGGCACCCACATCATAAGTGCTCATGCGAGTTCCCTCACGAATCATGATACTTCCCTCGCTTGAAGAAAAAGTATTTTGATAGGCATTTTGCGCCACTTCAAGATGAGCTCTTGCCGTCGCCAAACACTCAGGATTATGAGTCTGACGATATTCCGATAAAGCTTGGGTTCCCAAATCCATTTCCCCTTCAATATTTTGATAAGCTTCTGCTCTTTGACGATCTGTGACCACAGAACCAGCTCCCGGCAGCCCTCCCCCTCTTAAATTTTGCAAAGCCGGAGCAGAAGAAGACTGATATCCTGCTGTATTAGCCGTAGGATGATGAGCGGGCTGGGGAGATAGAGTGGATGTTCCCGTATTTGTTGTTCCCGAAGGTGGAATGGGTTTTACCATAAATGCCTCACTTTCAATGAAAGCTTCTCATAAAAGTGCTGCAAAACAGATACCTAGCAACAAACTTTAACAAAATTTAACAGGTTTTGATGAATTCAACAAAATGAACTTTTAAAAGTCACAAAGTTTTGACACTTCTGAGTAAATTTCTACAGGTCTGAGAGTCTCGAGCTTCCCTCCAAAAATCTTCTCCATTTTTTCGAGAAGTCGTTTTTTCATTTCCGTCTCCTCTACAAAAATGTTTTGATTTTTCAGTGAAGTCACTTCTCTCCCTTGAATTCCACAAGGAATAATGTGCTGATAATATTTCAAATCCGGATTCACATTTAAAGCAAAGCCGTGCATCGATACCCCGCGATCAAAATGCAAACCCAGGGCAGCAATTTTTTTATTTTCCAGCCACACACCCGGATACTCAGGATCCCGATGAGCTTTCAAACCAACTTCTTCCAAAGTTTGAATCAGGATCTCTTCAATTTTTTCCACGAAGGTGGGAATACTGAGTTTAAAAAAACGAAGATCAAAAATAAAATACCCCACAATTTGACCGGGACCATGATAGGTAATCTTCCCTCCCCGATTACTCTGCTGAATCTCAATTCCTGCTTCTAAAACTTTGTCTTTCGGACTTAAAAAGTCTTCCTCACAAGGTCTCTTTCCCAAAGTAAACACCGGCGGATGGGAAACAAACAAAAACAGATTCGGAATTTTTTTCTGAATTCTCAAAAGACGCAATTTTTGCTGGAGCTCAAAAGCCTCGGAATAACTGATCAGACCTAGATCAGAAGTCCAAATACTTGAATTAATTTTAGACACCGCCTACCCTTTTTTGCTTGAGATCTTCCTTAAATATCGCCCAGGCCACCATACTATAGTGGGCGGCACTCGCGAAGGTCATCAAGACAACCAAGACCATCATCACTTTTTGTGAAGTCATTACCAGAGAAGTCCAGGAAATCAGAAAAGCAAAGGCATGTATTTCAAGCGATAATCTCAGAAAAGTAAAAAACAAAAAACCCAACTGAAAAAAAGTGGTAAGCTTTGAAAGATAGGTGGGACGGATATAAAACTTGTCGCAACGCCATTTCAAAAAGCTCACCCCCATCACAATATAAATATCCCGACCAATCACCAAAAGCATTAACCAAAGAGGAATTTGCCCAGTATAAACGAGACAAGAAAAACAGACTAACATGAGAGACTTGTCTGCCAAGGGGTCCAAAATAGAGCCCAGTTTGGTGCGTTGTCCCAAGCGGCGGGCCAAATAACCATCCAAAAGGTCCGAAAAACCCGCTCCCAACAACAAATAGAGGGCTATACTATATTCCTCTTTGAGATAAAAATATCCAATCGCCGGAATGGCAATCAGACGTAAAATCGTAATATAATTGGCAATACTCATAGACTGACCCACTACTATCCTATCGGAGCCCTTGATGGGGGTCAATTTTAAGTTCTGATTGTTAAAAAATGTTAAGACTTTTTCAAAACGAAGAAAAAACACAAAAGCACGGGTAAGTACTTAAAATAGGACGCAATTTTAATAAGGCCCCCTTCCGATAACTTAAACAGGGACGCTCTTGGAAATAGATTCAAAATCCGTTAAAATAAAAAAACTCTATGTCAGTCGATAACAAAAAAATTTCAAGTGATGATTCCAGTCGATGGAAAAGCCAGTACATCCGCTATCGTGAAACCGTGGAATCTACGAAGAATTTTGCGGACAAACTTCAAACGGCTCATGAAAACACTACTCCGAACAGCGTCAGCAGCTCTGCTTCTGCCAACTCAAGCGCTTCGGAAAAATCAAAAAAAGAACTCAGTTCTAAAAACAGCCCAGACAAAAAAACGGAAATCAAAACCGAGAATGTGGCTGGAGCAAATAATCCTCTTTCCACCAGTGAAGATTTTGCCAGCGCAGAACTGTCTCCCAAAATGACGGAGTATCTTCCCAACATTAAAGCTGCGGCTCAAAAATATAATTTGCCCGCAGAGCTCATCGCCGGAATTATTTGGCAAGAATCTCGCGGCAACCCTCGCGCACAATCTCATTGTGGTGCCATGGGACTCATGCAGTTAATGCCCGAAACCGCCGCCCACTTGGGAGTGCAAAACGCCTTTGATCCTGCCCAAAATATCGAAGGAGGATCCAAGTATATTCGTCAAATGATTGATCGTTTTAACGGAAGAGTGGAGCTTGCCGTCGCTGCTTACAATGCAGGTCCAGGGAATGTGGAAAAATACGGGAGAACAATTCCTCCCTTCAAAGAAACCCAAGAATACGTTCCTCATGTACTAGGTTATGCCTCCAACTTCAAGGCTTCAGGCCTTTTCATCGAATCCACCACAACCATGCGGGCTTAAGA
>CAYPXN010000044.1:0-12030 GCA_964414715.1 uncultured Pseudomonadota bacterium
GAATCCGGAAACGGCCGTTTTAAAAATAAAAAAAATGTTTTCTTTCATAGTTTAAGAATTGGGAATAACGCTGATGCTTCCATTTTCTTCCAAAATTGCATAGCGTACTTTGGAAGGTTCTAATACCCCATTTTTTCGGAGTGCCGCCAAAAGCTCATCTTGTGTGATGCGTTCTTTTTCCATGCTTGAAGAATTTATTTTTCCATTATGAATTAAAATTGTCGGACTGGGCTCCAGAAGATGGCGCGCCTTCTTCGATCGGAAGAGAATTTCATTTAAAACATAATTCAGGAGAAGAATGGTGATTGCGCCAATAATTCCCCCTCCCAGAGAATTATCCGGACCAATCACTGCATTTTGCACCACATTGGCAATGATGAGAAGAACCACGAAATCGAAAGGGGAAAGTTGGCCGATTTGTCTTTTTCCTGAAAAACGGAAAGCTACAAAGATAAATAAATAAACTGCCACCGATCGGATGATTTTTTCCAAAATAGAAATTTCAGGAATGAGTAAGTGCGTCATGTAAGCCCTTTATAATTTTATTTGGATTCGAACAGATTCAGGGGAGAGGCTTCAAGTGAAAAATAAGTAGGGGCTGCTTAAGCAAATTTTGTAATAATTGAAGTTGTGTCCGCTTCAAAAAGGTAAATTCATTCAATCATTATTTTATTCAACTATATATATCACTTAACAAGTTTAATTAAATTCGATGCCTAGCTTAGCGAATAGTTTTGGTATGTGAATTGCTCATATAAAAGAGAGCTTGATACCTTATTAACATGAAGGAAATCTTTTATGATCGGTTTAGATGATGCTCTCATTGCTTTAGGGCTTTTAGCTTTAGGCGGTCTTGCGGGCTGTTCAAGTCCTGAAGAAGAGATTCCCAAGAACAAGAAAAATGATGAGGTAGATGGGAATATAGAGCATACCCATCCTTTTGATTATTCATGGATTGAAAAAACCGTAAAGCATGACTGCTTTTTACCGGAGGTTTATGAAAAATATTCCCATCAAGCGACCCACTTAAGATTACATGTATTTGGTGTTTATAAAGAGGATATTTCCAAAGGCCCTTATAAAGGAGATGTGGAATATCACAAAAACATGCTCAATACCAAGTTCGCTTCTTTGGGATGGCAGTTTGAAGTTTCAAAATTTACCCTGCTTCGGGACGATCGAATTTTTTCTCCTCCCGCAGACTTTGATTTGACTGCTTGGGCACAGGAAGAAGTCTCAAAATCAAGTACCATGATGGATGGCGCTATTGCTGTTTTTATGATTCCTTCAGATGCGCCTGTTGTGAGCTTTGGAGGTTATACAAGTGATATCCCTGCCAAAATAGATGGCTATATTCTTCTCGGTGCAGATGTTGTGGTTCCCAGTGATCCGGTAGCAAATCAAAGTTTGCCTCATGAGTTGGGTCATTATTTAGGTTTGTATCATACCTTTCAGCCTGCTTTTACTGAATATAAACAGATACCTTATTCAAACACTATCATTGGGCATCCTGATCCTTTTCCGGAATTGGCTCCCAAGCCAGACAATTCAAATTGTGAAGAGACCGGAGATTATATCTGTGATACCCAGCCTGATTTTGATCCCAAAGTAGGTATTTGTAGTGTGGAAGTGTTGGAGTGTAGTGAAGAAGGGATTAAATTAGAATGCGGAAAAGATAAATTTGGTCAGGAAGGTTTTCATCCGGACCCCTTGAATATGATGAGTTATTGGCATGCTCCTATTGCGCACGAAGCTTGTTGGGCGCCTGAACATTTTTCCGAGGAACAAAAGAAGGTGATGAGTTGTGTTTTGCAAAGGATACGTCCTGATTTGATCCATGAAGAAAGTATTGAGTCGGCATTGCCTGCTTCTTTAGAAGTAAGTGTAGGCTGTAAGGATAAAACAAGATTACTCGATTTTCCCAGTATTCAAGAGGCAATCGATTACATAAATGTCAATCCTTATAACTATGGTATGGGTAGTATTGAAGTATGTGAAGGAACTTATCAGGAAAATGTGAGCATTGATGGAAATGGGATTCATGATCTTAAAGTAAAAGCGCATCAGACGCCACAAGGCCCCGAATCAGTTCAAGTAATAGGAAGTGTGGAATATAAGCATTTCAAAATTACGGGGAGTCAAGATCCCATTGTTTTATTTTCAGATATTCATTTTTCTTCCCCTGCGCAAACCGATCAAGCTTGTGTAAGAGCTTTTGGAAATGGAGTTAAAACTCTCGTGATGAATTCGGTCACTTTCGAGAATTGCTCCGCGGGTGCCTTAAGGGCAAGTGTCACCCATTTAACTCTTAACAATGGATCGATCATAAACTCCCAAGGCAATGATGGCGTTATTTATCTTTATAGTAGTGATGCAATGATTTCAGGTGGAAAAATTACAAACAACAACGCCTTGCCTTATACTGACTATATAATGAATGGAGCGGGAGCTGTCTTTTTAGATGGAACAAGTGTTGTGGAAAGTCAGAACGTTGAGTTTAACGGAAATAATCCTGCAGATATTGCTGTGATGAATCCTGATCCAGATCAAGGTGCAGCGACTTTTAATCATACTCAAAACCCTCAAAACTTTACCTGCTCTAATCAGTCAGGGGGATGTGATTTAAATTAACAAAGCATGAATGAACACCATCTCTTTTAACAATTTTAAAATCATCGACCAAAATGAAAACGATCAATTTGATGCCGGTGATGAAATTTTAGATGTCGAAGGGCATAATCTTTCGCCTGATTCTGTGGTGATAAAAAAGTTTCTCAAAGAAATAGGCACTTCCGATATAGCTGCTTTTTCTCTTTCCAAGGTTTCCATCTACTTTAATGCCATGAAGGATGCAGAATTTCTTGCTTCACGGAAAAGCGCTTATTTGACTGCTTATAGATACAGCATTGTTTCTGCTGCTGCAGGTGTTTACACCCTCATTCTTCCTCAAATTGTCAAAGACGTGGAAGATAAAATTGACTTGGCCAGAGAGGCTGCAAATCAGGGTGGTTTTTATTTTGATGAACAAAAAGCAAAAACTATTTTGAAAAGAGCGCAGGTGAATGCTTGCGAGATAGAGTTGTTGGCTGCAAAATCCATGGCAGATCAGGGCGAAATTGAAGCTGTCGAAAGAACCCTGGAAGCAGCAGATGTGATTGCAAAACAGTATGGAATATCAATCAAGAAAGAAGCTGTTTGGATTCATGATCATGCGGTGAAGCGGGGCATGGAGGTTTTGTTTGCTGTAGCTGAACGATGTTTGCAAGTAGTATATTCATGTTTAGATAATGTTGAGGGAGTTTTGAACAAAATTGAGGAGATCTCTCAAAAATATCAGGTGTCTTTTGATAGAGAGAGGGCAAATCACTTATTTATTTCAGCCTGTATTGTGGACCGGGATTATTATTGGAGTGAAGCTAAGCAATATGCAAAAAATGGTTTTTTGAAGTCGACCCAACAGATGCTGGAACGTTCCAGGGCCGCTGCTTTTAAGTGTGGAATTACTTTTGATGAGAAAGAAGCGAGCTATATTGAAAATGAAGCAAGACAGAATTTCAGAAGTAAAAGTCTGAGCATGAGAAATATGATTTTGTATTATGAGAGTTAAAGAAGAATTACTCTACCCCCTTTGGTTTATGTCCAAAAATGCATAAATTTGTTAAGATTTGTTAGCCTTTGCTTGGTTCAGAATTAAAAAATAAGATGCTTACCTTTTTTTATCTATCTGCCTGCTTTCGATTACAGCTATAATCAAAATTCATAAAGGGAGGCATCTATGATTAAAAAAGTTTCAGTTTTTGTTTCTTTATTACTTTTTCTTTCAGCTCATTCTGCAAAAGCAGAATTGCCTGTAAAAATTCCATCACCCCAAAATGCAGTGAGACAAATGATGCCGGAAGATGCGGATATTCAACCCATTTCTTGCGTTCCTTCAAATTCTGGAAACGAAATTGAATGTAGTGTATCAATCAATGTCGATAATTATGAGCGAGTTTGGACGAAGAAAGATCAGTCTGCTTTAGAAGAGTTGTGGATTACTTCTCAGGGTTTAGACATTAAGATACAAGATACGAATATCCCTTCGAAGTATGATGATATGGTGAGTAGTTGTGAAAGAATGGCTCTAGGAGCAAAATTAGGGCAAAACAAGTCGATGTATATTCGTGTGAGCTACAGTTCTTCCGTTTCCATTGATGATTTGAAAAAGGGCATGCAAAACGGTCCTCGTAAACGATGGAGAATTTATTTGGGTAGTGGAGATCTCAATAAGTTAAGCTGTGGCTTGCAATAAGTTACAAGAAGAATCATCCCTTCTCCACATAATCTCCTGTTTCAGTATCTACAACAATAATGTCTCCGGGTTTGATAAAAAGAGGTACCTTAAACACGGATTCATTTTCCACTTTTGCATCTTTGAGTGCCCCGGGAATGCCTTTGGCGGGTGGATCGCATTCCGTGACGGTCAGGCTGACTCTATTGGGAAGATTATAACTCATATTCACGCCTTCATGGCTGAGGAGCATGATTTTGAGATCCGGCTTCAAGTAGGGCAGCGCATCTTCCAGAAAACTTTTATCCAGCTCGAATTGTTCAAAATTTTTGGGATCCATAAAGTGGTAGGTGTCAGCATCCTGGTATAAAAAATTGATGTCTCTCGCTTCAAGCTCTACCTGTTCGACGGACTCTGTCGAGGCAAAACGCATGTTGTGCTTGATGCCTGTTTTGAGATTTCGAACGTCACTCTGAATCTGGGCATTTCCTTTTCCTGGGGTTATATGGTGAACCTTCAATACGCGATAAAGAGCGCCTTCAATTTTTAAAATATTTCCAACACGAATTTGGGTTGCTTTAATCATAAAATGTTCCTTTTTACTTAATCACTTTCAAAATGTTTTCCGGCGGTCTTCCGATTGCGGCTCTATTGCCGTTTACCACAATAGGTCTTTCGATCAAAACGGGATGTTTTACCAGGATATCGATATATTCTTTTCGAGAAAAATTTTTTTGATCGAGTCCTAGTTTTTTATACTCTTCTTCTTTGCTTCGTACAATTTGTTTGGGTTCGAGTTCCAGTATCTGGAGAATGTGATCCAGTTCAGTCGTGCTGGGAGGATTTTTGAGATATTCAATCACTTCAACTTGAATGCCCTTATCTTGAAGAAGTTGGAGTGCTTGGCGTGATTTGCTACAACGGGGGTTATGATAGATTTTGATAGCCATTAAAAATTCCTTTCATTTTCTATGAGATAGTGGGCTTTGAAGCCTAGGTCTAGAAAAATTTGTAACTTTATTTGCGGAAGAACATCGAAAGGCTATAAGGAGGAAAATATGAAAACCTGGATAGGAATTGTCCTCTTGGGAATGTTGGTGATGTTAGGTATTGGCAGTTGTCGTCAAATGAAAGCAAAGGAGCAAAGTATGGAAATCAATAATCCTTCACTCAAAAAAGCAGTATTTGCTGGGGGCTGTTTTTGGTGCATGGAAGCCCCTTTTGAGCAGCTGGAAGGGGTAAGCAAGGTTATTTCCGGCTATACGGGTGGGACTAAGGAAAATCCGACCTATGAGCAAGTTTCAATGGGAAATACGGGTCATGTGGAAGCCATTGAGGTGATTTATGACCCGAAAAAAATTACTTACCAAAAATTATTGGAAGTGTTTTGGCGAAATGTGGATCCCACCGATGCAGAAGGCCAGTTTGTGGATAAGGGTTCCCAGTATTACACCGGAATTTTTTATACGGATGAAGAACAAAAGAAAGAAGCGGAAGAATCCAAAAAGCAATTGGCAGCTTCGGGAAAGTTTTCAAAACCTATTGTGACGGCGATTCGTCCTTTTACAAAATTTTATCCTGCAGAAGATTATCATCAGGGTTATTACAAAACGCATCCTTTTCAATATCGCTTTTATAAAATGAATTCGGGTCGTGAGCAATTCATTGAAAAGGTGTGGGGATCTGAAAAGAAAGGAAACACCCTTATGAACTCAGAAGAACTCAAGAAAAAGCTGACACCCATGCAATACAAAGTGACGCAAGAAGCAGGTACGGAACCACCTTTTCAAAATGAATTCTGGGATAATCATCGTGAAGGTATTTACGTGGATGTGGTGACAGGCGAAGCCTTGTTTAGCTCGACAGATAAGTTCGACTCAGGAAGCGGCTGGCCCAGTTTTTCAAAACCTATTGATAAGTCGAGTGTTCAGGAAAACAGGGATATGAGTCATGGCATGATTCGAACAGAAGTGGTGAGTAAGAGTGGAAATTCTCATCTGGGCCATGTTTTCCCGGATGGTCCGGGTCCTGAAGGAACCCGTTACTGCATCAATTCCGCTTCATTGCGATTTATTCCCAAGGAAGATTTGGTCAAAGAAGGCTACGGGCAATATTTATATTTGTTTGAAAAGAGCGATCAAAAGTAATTGATTACATGGAGAGGAATTTGAAGGAGTTCAAGAATTCGGTGATGATTTTGTTTTCATTGTCGTAGTTGCTTTCGGTCGCGACCATGACGTACATGGTTCGGTTTACCAAAATAAAGCGCGCTTTACCCACAGCATCAATGACATTATTTTTATCGACGATGCGAAAACTCAGCTCTCTTCCTTGTTTGCCTGCGAGTGAGAATTTTTCAAAACTCAGTTCCTGTGCCTTGTTTTCCTTCAAAAAACCTTCTTTTGCTTTGGTGAGGAGGGCTTTGGTACTTTCCATGACAATGGCGATGTTTGGAAGTTCGGAATAACTGACAATAAATTCTGCCGAATCTGTTTTTGAAATGTAGGTTTTTTCCATTACATTTCCTGCAAAGCTTTTATGAATAATTTCTTTGAGTATGGGGATGTTTGGCATCCAAATACTAAAACCACCTTCTTGAGAAATGAAGGAATGGAGGGGTGGAGAAAAAGATACAAGCAGGATGAACAAGATTGTTTTTAAAAAATGAATTAAAGGTTTCACAAAAACCTCCCTTTAAATTCAGGTTTGACAATAAGAGGGTATCCAGCTCCTTTCAATAAGTTCAGAACTCACTGTGCTATAATCAAACTCAAGCCCGTCTTTGATCATTTGATCGATGTCATATAGATATTTTGCTTCAGGAATATCGTGAAAAAAGATTTTGTAGAGGGGTTTCATCAATGCATAAGCAATTTTGATTCCCAGTTTACCGAGGTAATTTCGTCTTTGACCAATATGAGCCAATTCATCTGCCATGATTTCATGGAGGAGTTCTCGAATACGATCTCGAGCTTCCGGTTCATCGGCAAAAATTTTATCGAGGAGCCGATCCGTATGGATATAAAAAGTCATTCCCATCATTTCAGTAACAAAAGCGGGAGCTGCCATGATTTTTTCGGGAATGTGAGGAAAAATTTTGTAAATCCGTTGAGTCCATTTTCCGAGGGGAACCCATTTCACGTCGTCTAATTGCATGGTTTTGAACATTTCATGGAAGAAACGCACATGACAAAATTCTTCGCAGAGATGATAACGGCTGATTTTATCTGTAAGGCACTTGGATTTTGAAAGAGGAGGGACTGCATCCCAGGCAGCAGATATTCCCACCCACTCATGACGGGCAAATTTGTAGATCGTGGTCAGTAACAAGGTTTTGGGGTCAAAAGTCTTTGGGTCATCATTTAATTTTACATAATTGCGGTAAAAAACTTCAGGGTGGGGGAGAGGGTGTGCTGAACGAATGGGATGTTTTTGAAAATTTTCGAGCCGCTCTTTTTTTTTGCTGAGAGATTGTTCGGATTCTAGAATTTCTCCGCTGTGATCCAGATCGTATTTCCAATAATTTTCAAAATTATCATCTCGTTCTTTTTTACTGCTGGGAGAAAATATCGATCGGTAGAGTTTTTTTGTTTGGGTATACATGTTTCAATATAACTCAAACAGGCAGGAAATGTAAGAGGGATAAGCATTTCCTTGAATATTATTTTCTGCCGCATTGTGTCGAATTTGGGGGTAAAAAAGGCTCTTCTCAAAAACGAAATATTACTAGCTAAAGAAAAATTGGATATGATAATTGCCCTTTCGCGTTGAAGTTCTGAATCGATGTTGATGACGAATTTTATTCAGGAAAAACCTTTCAAAATGTCAAACTTAAGTATTGTATTGGGTAAAACCGACCTGGACTTGTTAAAAAATGAAACTCTGCCCGACTTGTTTCGACGCAGTGTTCAGCAATTCCCTTCCAAGATAGCTCTCACCTGTGGAAATGATACGCTAACTTATCAGGATTTAGACGCCTGGAGTAATGCCATTGCTGCAGATTTAATTTCCAAGGGCGTCCTTCCAGGAAGTTCCGTGGGTATTTGGTGGCCTCGAGGGCTGGCTTTGCATGCTGCGATTCTGGGAATTAGTAAGGCGGGGGCTGCTTATGTTCCCCTGGATTATGAAATGCCCGAAGATCGAGTGTTAACCGTATTAAAAGAAGTAGGGGCTTCAGCTTATATAAGTCCCAAAGTTTTGGATCTTGCGGTACCTCAGCTGCGGGTTTTGGATTTTAAAGAATATCCTCAAAATCCAAATTTTTCTCATCGTGCCCAAGCGGATCATTGGGCTTATGTTCTTTATACTTCCGGAAGTACTGGTAAACCCAAAGGGATTCCGATTACTCATCGCCAAATTTGTCACCTCGTGCGTTCCGAGCAAAGCGTTCTGGGGGTGAATTCGGAAGACAGGGTTTATCAGGGTTTTTCGGTTTCTTTTGACATGTGGTGCGAAGAAACCTGGATGAGTTATCTGGTGGGAGCCAGTTTATGGGTTGCAGATGCGATTCTGGCAAAATCTGTCGATGAACTGAGCGGCTATCTTCAAAAAAATAAAATTACAGTGTTGCATGCGGTACCAAGTTTGCTTGCCGTGATGGACGATCACATTCCTTCTTTGCGCTTGGTGAATGCAGGAGGGGAAGCTTGTACCCCACAAGTCTTAGAGCGTTGGGCGCATCCCGCCCGATTGTTTTTTAACACCTATGGTCCAACAGAAACCACTGTCACCGCGACCATTGCCCGTCTGAAAAAGGGAGATGTAATTACGATTGGAGAGGCGCTTCCCAATTATTCTTTGGCGGTGGTGGATGAAAATCTCAATCCTCTTCCTTTCGGAGAAAAAGGGGAATTGGTGATTTCGGGGCCGGGGGTGGGTGAGGGTTATGTGAATCGCCCCGAACTGACCCGGGAGAAATTTTTACCCAAACCCAAAAGTTTGGAATCGATGACGGGAAATCGTATTTATAAAACGGGAGATGCGGCCAGCATGAGTTCGGAGGGAATTATCTCCGTTCAGGGACGTTTTGATGACCAGATAAAATTGCGGGGATATCGAATTGAATTGGGTGAAATTGAATCACAACTGAATCAGCTTCCGGGAGTTTCCGCGGCAGCGGTTGCAGTCAAAAAAGACAAGCATGAACAAGATCATTTGGTCGGCTATTTACTTTGTGAAAATGCTGAAAGTTTCAGTTTGAGTGAAGCGCGTGCGGAATTGGCAAAACATCTTCCGGTTTACATGGTACCGAGCGTATTGATGTTGCTCCCCGAGATGCCCCGTTTACCCAGCGGCAAGATAGATCGAAAGTCTTTGCCCATTCCGGAGGAGTTGAACCTGATAGCTCTGGATCCGGAAGAAGAAAGTCTGGATCCTCATGCCTCCATTCAGGATCGTATGTTGGCCGTTTTACACCAGGTGTTTCCAGGACGACCCATCGATTTGAAACAGGATTTTTTTAATGATCTGGGAGGTCATTCGCTTTTGGCGGCAGAGTTTGTATCACGCTTGAGAACTCATGCAGCTCTTCCTCATGCCTCGATAAAAGATGTTTACTTGTATCGACCTTTGTCTGCTTTGGTGGAGCAGTGGAAGCTCAGCCAAAAAACAGAGGAAACTGTTTCCGAGAGAAAGTTCCGACGGGTTTCTCGGCTTAAACATCTGACTTGTGGAATTGCTCAGTCTTTTGCCTTGCTATTGATTTATGGTTTGTTTGCAGTCGAAATCTTTTTGCCCTATTTGGCTTATTATTATTTCCAGCAAGAAACGGAAAGTCATGCTTGGGGTATTGTGACCGCCTTGATTTCTTTTGCTTTGATTCCCCCTGTTTTTACGGCTCTCACCATACTTGGAAAATGGTTGGTTTTAGGGAAAGCCAAAGAGGGAGATTAGCCTCTTTGGGGTTTCTACTATTTTCGTTGGTGGTTTGCGAAGAGTTTACAAAAATTAACGCCGATTGAATATATGAACGGAACTCCGCTCTTTGCTTTTTATCTCCGCTTAATGGGAATGAAAATTGCTCCAGATGCCCAACTCAGCATGTTTAATGTGGGGGTGAACGATTTGGTGAGCATTGGAAAAGACGTGAGCATTAGTTCAAATGTGGTTTTGAATAATGCCTTTGTGGAAGAAGGTTTTTTAAAGTTAAGAAAGATCGAG
Source organism: uncultured Pseudomonadota bacterium (assembly GCA_964414715.1). Lineage (GTDB taxonomy): Bacteria > UBA10199 > UBA10199 > JADFYH01 > JADFYH01 > CAYPXN01. The sequence continues at coordinate 10,430 of CAYPXN010000044.1, forward strand.
ATTGGAGATCATGCTTATCTGGGCTCCAGTGCCATTGTAAATGGAGGATGTAAAATAGAAGACTGGGGTGAATTGAAAGATTTGAGCTCTCTTCCCGCGAACACCACTTTGCCTGCAAAAGAAGTGTGGCAGGGAAGTCCTGCGGTGAAGGAAAAAACCAAAACAGAGGCAGAGCTACTTCAGCCTCTTGAAGTCAGTGTGGGAAAAAGATTTAAGTATGGCCTTATTTATGTGCTGCTCTTGCTGCTTTTTCCTTTTACACTTTTGCTGCCACTTCTGCCCACCTTGATTGTTCTCAATGAACTGGATACGGCGGCCCCTCCTTACAACTTTAACTATCTTGTTTTGGCTCCTCTCTTTGCTCTGACTTATGTGGTTTTATTTGCCTTGGAATCTGTTGTTTTGACTCGGATTTTGCATTCCGGTCTTAAACCCGGAAATTATCCCGTATTTAGCAAGTTTTATTTGAGAAAGTGGTTTGCAGACCAGATTACCAATGTTGCGCTCTTCGTTTTGCATCCTGCCTATGCCACGGTTTATGTTTCTACATTATATAGGGCCTTGGGTGCGAAGATTGGAAAAAACTCCGAAATTTCAACCGCAAGTCAGGTGACCCATCGCCTCCTGGAAATAGGGGACGGAGCTTTTATTGCGGATGCGGTTACCTTGGGAGAAGATGAAATTCGCGGTCAACAATTGAGTCTTACGCGAACCCATATCGGGAATAATAGTTTTGTGGGAAACAGTGCCTTGATTCCCCAGGGTTACCAGTTGCCGGATGATATGTTGATCGGGGTTCTTTCGGTTCCCCCCACGGAAGAACAACTTCAATCGGGTGAGGCAAAAAATTGGTTTGGTTCTCCTTCGATTGCATTGCCTCGTCGGCAAGAGAGTGCAAGTTTTCCTGCATCTTTGACGATGTTTCCCAGTCATAAAAGAAGAATTGTTCGAGGCTTGATTGAAGGATTTAGAATTCTGGTGCCCACCGCGGCCATGATCAGTTTTAGTGTTTTGTTTATTGCTTTGGTGCATGATTTGATTTGGGATGAAAATCATTGGAAAATTATTTGTCTCTTTCCTTTATATTATCTTACCTTTGTGGGCTTTCCCGCTTTTTTGATTACGATCTTGTTTAAATGGTTGTTGGTGGGCAAGTACAAGTCTTGTCAGGTTCCCATGTGGACATGGAAAGTTTGGAGAAGTGAGGCGGTCACTGCCATTTATGAATCCCTTGCAGCTCCGTTTTTCCTGGAATATTTGAAAGGAACTCCCTGGCTCTCTCTTGCGCTTCGCTTGTTTGGAGTCAAAACCGGAAAACGTGTGTGGATGAATACGGCGGATATTACAGAATTTGATATGGTCGAAATAGGGGATGACTCGGCACTCAATGATGATTGTGGCCCCCAAACCCATTTGTTTGAGGATCGGGTGATGAAAATGGGATCTGTAAAAATTGGGAAACGTTGTACCGTGGGGACGCGTACTGTAGTCCTTTATGACAGTGTGATTGAAGATGATGTGAATATTGGCTCTTTGTCTCTTGTGATGAAAGGGGAGAACCTGCCTCCTAAAACTCAATGGGAAGGAAGTCCCGTAAAGCC
>CAYPXN010000045.1:0-10071 GCA_964414715.1 uncultured Pseudomonadota bacterium
AATCGTATTCCACTGCTCATGAAGACTTCTTAAAAAGGAATGTGCCGATTCAAAATCAGCCGTCGAAGGAATTTCAATGACGGTTCCCACATTCTGTTCTCTTGGGACTTGAGCATCTTTTACAGAAAGCTCTCGGGGAAACTCCCGATACCGAAGTCGCATTCCTCCCACTTCCATGCGCAAACTTCGATACTGAGCTGCTTGAGGAAGAAGCTCCAGCCATAATCTCGCTGTAGCATGAAGGCTTTCCGGTGAAGATTCAGAAGCAAAACCCAACACCAAATCTTTTCCTTGTGAAGCCAATGCACGAGATTTCACTTCTTCAAAATTTTCAGGGCTCAATCTTTGATTAATCTCTACAAGTTCACTCTCTGCACGAAACACCGAAAGACGAAAAGGATGTGTAAAATTTGCATGGGATGGCTCTGAAATATGAGTACGTGCTTCAATGGCCGCTTCCATGCTTTTTTCAAAAAAGGATATGGAAGGGAAAAGCAGATTCGAAAGAGAGGCACTTGCCTGAAGTTGCAAGTTTGTCACCGCTGCTTCGGCAAATTCTTCCATCAAGCTTTGATGCCTGTTTTCTTCGAGCCCTAAAAATCGGGCAGCATGATGTGCCAATACCAATCCCGAAGCTTGAATTCCTTGTTGTAACAAAAAGTTGTTGTGGGGAAGAAGCGGATGCAAGGCCTTAAAAATGCCAAAACTCAAACTGGAATGGGCAATACCCAAAGCCAGGCCTTGATTTCCACTCCAGCGAAGAAGTTCACGACTCCCTTCTCCTTTTAAAATCTGACCTGCTCGGTGACTGAATTCAAAAACGGCGGATTCCCCCAGAAGACTCACACCCTGCACAAGGGGACGAAACAATAAAGAGGAAGAAACATTGAGTAAACCCAATCTCAGGGTTCTGCCTGCAAGACCTCCCAGCATCATTGAAGCAAGAGCTGTGGGATCACTTGCCTGTGAGGCAAAGGAATCCAACATAGCATCCATTCGCAGCTGAGAAGCAGTCAGCGACGATCCCACTCGCGCGTCCCCCCGCGTTAAAATGGAATGAGCTCTCCCGATAATTGTCATTGAATTCCTGTTCTTAGACTTTTTCGGATTATCGCGAAAAGCGGCAAGAGGTTGCTACATTATTATAAGTAAAATGCAAATTTGCCGCATTGCAGCAAAGTCTTGCGCAGAACTTTGATTGATTTTAATTTAAATTTACATTTAAATAGGTGATCAAAAAGTTTTTATGCAATGTGTCATTATCATATCCATAAAAGGAGTTATTCATTATGAATAAAAAGCTTTATGCGCTTGTCGCACTTGCAGTGGCGGCATCCGCTTGTGGAAGCCGCGGTTCCAGCAGTATCGATCAGGCTATTTCCAAAGGAAAACCCCTGGTCCGAGTCGGTGATGAAAAAATCAATGAAGGTTATCTGGATTTACTTCAAAAAATAAATCCGGGGATCAAGGCCCAACTCGAAAACCCCATGGGCAAAAAAAGAGTTCTGGATAATTTGATCGAACAAGAATTGCTTTACCAAGAAAGTGTAAAAAGGGGTGTCGACAAACTTCCTGAAGTGCAAGACAAAGCCGAGCTCTATAAGCGTGTCATCGTCGCACAATCTCTCATCGATACCGAAGTTGATAAGCGCGCCCAAGATTATTACGATAAAAACAAAGACAAAGAATTTGAACGTGTAAAAGTTTCCCAAATTTTTGTTTCAAACCAACCTGCAATGCCTCCTCCTACTCCCGGTAAGCCTCCTACACCTCCGAGCGAAGAAGACAAAAAGAAGGCAGAAGCCGCTGCCGCTGCAAAAATCAAAGAAGCTTACGAAAAACTTCAAAAGGGTGAATCTTGGGATGAAGTGGTAAAAAGCATGAGCGATGACAAAGCCGGTGCCGCAAAAGGCGGTGACATGGGCTACCTCAGTAAAGGTGATCGTCGTGTTGAAAGAATGGATTATCAAAAACTGATTGATACCGCTTTCACTTTACCCAAAGGAAAATATTCCGAACCCATTCAGGCAAAAGATGGTTGGCACATTATTGAAGTAACCGAAGATAAAAAAGTTCAGCCTTTTGATGAAGTCAGCAACCAGATTAAATTCAAAATTCGCGGTGAAACCAAAAATGCAGTGATGGCAGATCTCAAAAAGAATTATAAAATTCAATTTTTGGATGTGAGCCTTGCAGAATCTGCTCCTGCAACACCACCTCCCATGCCCATGGGCATGATGCCTCCCGGCGCAGCAGGAACAGCTCCGGCAGCTCCCCCTCCTCCGGGTGCTCCGAAACTTTCGATTGATGCAAAACCGGCGGAGAGTGCTCCCGCAGGAAAGTAAGTTTTATATGTCTTGCAAAAAAGCCCCGAGAGAAATCGAGGGGCTTTTTTATTGCCTGAATGAAATCTTCCATTCCATTTTCTGGAACTGAGCGTCCGGAAATCGAACACTTTACTTCGAAATATTGTTCTCCTTTCATTTAAATTGATCTGAATGCTGGCACGAGGATTGCTTAACCTTTCCATAAGAAAGTCAATTAGCCATATATAAGTATGGATTTTTATATGGATAGGTGATAGCATAAAAAAACTTGAACCCCTTGCTCCAGCCAATTTTGAATGGGATGAGGAAAAAGATAAAATTAACCAATATAAGCATGGAGTTTCTTTTGCCTTGGCTCAATTAGCATTTATGGACCCTTGGCGTTTAATTATGGAAGACTTTAACCATAGCATTGATAAGAAAAGATATTATTGCTTGGGTTGCGTGGAAGGAGAAGTGTTAACTGTCCGTTTCACTTACCGAGAATCTAAAATCAGAATTATAGGTGCGGGGTATTGGAGGAAAGGAAAACTTATTTATGAAGAAAAGAATAAAATACACGGATGAACCGCTTGGCAATGTTAAAATTATAAAAGATTTTTTACCCCCTCCTGAGAAACTTGTCTTAAAGGATGACCAAGTAAAGGTGACTATCTCTTTGAGTAGAACGAGTGTGGAGTTTTTTAAGAAGCAAGCCAAAAAGCAGCATACCCAGTATCAAAAAATGATTCGTGCTTTATTAGATTCCTACCGAATGCGTCATGAATGAGATGAAAATTCTCTTACTTTTTATATTGCGCTTGCGCAGAAAAATTCTGTAAAACTTTTAAATGCCCTACTCCAAGCGTACCCGAAATCTTTACGATCCCAATTCCTCAAAACCCTACAAGCTCAGTCGTTCGCGCTTGGAAAATTTTATCCGTTGCCCAAGGTGCTTTTATCTTGATCGATAATTTTTTTTAAACTTATTCCTAAAACTCCACCCTATCCCCCACCTGAATTTTATGGGCTTTGGAGAATCCTCCATTCACTTCGAGGGTATAACGATAGGAATGTAAAGGCTGGATCAAATCATCCGAAAGAGGTTGAGCATTCTCGGCAATGTCCACGATTTGGTGATCTTTGTTGATGAAGAGAATATCCAAGGGAATGTAGGTATTGTGCATCCAGAAAGCAGTATGCGAATCGGCGGGAAACAAGAAAATCATTCCTTCATTTTTTCCCAAATCTTTCCGAAACATCAAACCTTGCATTCTCAGGGCATCCGTATCTGCCACTTCCGTTTTGACGACAATTTTTTGAGAGGGATTTTGGGTCAAAATTGTCACTTCTTTCATGGCTTTTCCCGCATTGGCACAAGATAAAAAACAAATAAGCGTCATTGCGAGCGTAGTAAAACGAAGCGCGGCAATCCCCCTTGCACTCACGGGATCGCCACGTCCGCCTGAGCAGGCTCGCGATGACATCTTTCTAATGATAGTTTTCATAAATATCTTTAATCAAATCCCTTCTCACTTTATCAGAAATTCCCTTGGGAGCTGGCTTTCTCTGTGTTTCTCCCATCGCCTTTCGGCTTTCCATCATCTTTTTTTGGTCTGCCATCATTTTGGATTTTCTTTTTTCCGCATCCACTCTTCTTTCCTGATTTTTCTGGATCTGCCATTCAATCACTTTCGGATTGGGATAACTGTCCTTAATTTCCTGATAAATCGCCAAAGCCTTATCATATTCCCCCACACTTTCGTAACAATCCGCCATGTTGAACTTGGCTTCATTGATCAGGGAGCTTTTCGGATAATGCTCAATCAAAGATTGATAAATGGGAATGGCCAGGTTGGGATTGTTTTCCAGAAAATAACTGTTCGCCGTATGAAACAAAACCTGATCGGCCAAAGGGGTTTTGAGATTATTATCGAGAATTTTCTTAAACTCCCGACGAGCCGCTTCATACTGTTTGATTTTCAAATGGGAAATTCCCATGCGCAAACGATAAAGCTCCCGGTCTTTGATATTGGGAAAATTTTCGAGAATGTTCTGGTATTCCTTCAGGGCTTTATCAAACTGTTCTGAGCCAAAATATAATTCCCCTTTTTTGATAAAAGCTCTCAAGGCAAAATCGGTTGCGGGATAGCGCACACTCACCAACTCATAAGTTTTCGCCGCTTTATCAAGCTGATTCAGGGAAAGATTGTAAATATCCCCCACTTGCAAAAGAATGTCGGGAACTTTGGGATTTTGAGGTTCTTTTTCTACTGCAGAAAGATAGGCGGAAATGGCTTCTTCATATTTTTTGGATTTCCAGAATTTTTCTGCCTTGCGAATACGGGCATCAAAACTTTGCGGTTGAAAACCATAGACCAGCATCAAACCAAATACGGCAATCATGGCAAGCAAGATCGTCAATTGCCAAAATCCAAATTCTTTTTTAAGAGAGATTGCCATACATTATTTTACTCTCCAAAAAAGTTTCAGGGGTAATTTTTGTAAATCATTCATGCGGTAGACAGGCTTGCCAGAAAAATGGACTCATAAAGAAGCATCTGAAGGATTTAAAAAATTACCCCTGAAACTTTTTTAATATTTTCTACTCCTCTTCTCCTTCTTCGCTTTCAACAAGTTTAGCTACTGCAGTTACCTTTTCATTTTCGTCCAAGGTAATCAAACGCACCCCTTGAGTATTGCGACCAATAACGGAAACATCCTTCACTTTCATTCGAATAATTTTTCCACCATCACTGATCACCATAATTTCATCGGTATCGGTTACTTGCTTAATCGCAACAACAGGCCCTGTTTTATCGGTCACCTTCATGGTAATCACTCCCACACCTCCACGGCCCTGAATACGATATTCCTCGGTGCTTGTTCGTTTTCCGTAACCATGCTCTGCCACTGTCAAAATGGCAGCACCCGGGTTGATCACTTCCATTCCCACCACTTCATCCCCTTTTTCCAAACGGATTCCGCGCACACCCACCGCAGTTCTTCCCATGGGTCGTGCTTCATCTTCATGGAAACGAATCGTCATTCCGTTCTTGGTACCAATAAAAATATCCTGGTTCCCTTCGGTAACTCTGGCTTCGATCAATTCATCACCTTCATCAAGTCCCATGGCAATAATTCCTCCTGCGCGAGGATTGGAATAAGCCATCAGTTCGGTTTTCTTCACGGTACCATTGCGGGTAATCTTGATAATATTTTTTCCTTCGATAAATTCTTTCACGGGCAACACTGCCGCCACATGTTCATCACTGGCCATATTGACCACATTGACAATTGCCTTTCCTTTGGCGGTTCTTCCTGCCTGGGGAATATCGTAAACTTTCAACCAATACACACGACCCTTACTCGTAAAGACCAAAACATAGTTATGGGTCGAGGCAATAAAAAGATCTTCCACAAAATCTTCATCGCGGGTGGTCATACCGGTTTTTCCACGACCTCCGCGACGTTGCGCACGATACAAGCTGATGGGATTACGCTTGATGTAACCCGTATGACTGATCGTAACAACCATGTCTTCTTCTTGAATCAAATCTTCGATGGAAATTTCGGCAGTGGTTGCCTGAATCTCGGTTCTACGTTCGTTACCATGGGCTTTTTTCACTTCTGCCAATTCATCGGAAATGATTTTGTAAATTTTGCGCTCATCGGCGAGAATCGATTTCAACTCCTGAATCAAAGCCATCACTTCCTTGTATTCCTGGATAATTTTATCGCGTTCAAGACCCGTCAGGCGTTGCAAGCGCATATCCAAAATCGCCTGGGCTTGAATGACGGACAACTTGAACTTCTTGATCAAACCTTCCTTCGCTTCTTCAGGACTTTTGGATTTCTTGATGAGAGCAATTACATCGTCAATGTTATCCAGGGCAATTTTCAAACCTTCCAAAATATGAGCACGCTCTTCGGCCTTGCGCAAATCATACACTGTACGACGGGTCACCACATCTTTGCGATGATCCACAAAGTATTTCAGACATTCTTTCAATGACAAAACTTTGGGCTGACCATTCACAATTGCCAGTAAAATCACACCGAAGCTGGACTGCATCGGAGTATGCTTATAAAGCTGATTCAACACCACGCCTGCAATCGTTCCTTTTTTCAATTCCACCACCACGCGCATTCCATCGCGATCGGATTCGTCTCGCAGGTCTGAAATGCCTTCCAGCTTTCCGTCACGGACGAGGTCGGCAATGCGTTCAATCAACTTTGCCTTATTCACCTGATAAGGAATTTCGGTGATGACAATCGCTTCACGATCTCCCTTGGCAATTTTTTCAATCGCGGCCTTGGCACGCATCACAATAGAACCACGACCGGTTTCATAGGCAGACTTGATTCCGTCTTTTCCATAGATATAAGCACCCGTCGGAAAGTCAGGACCCGGAACAATTTTCAAAAGTTCTTTTGCGGTAATGTCTGGATTTTTAATAAGCGCTATTGTTGCTTCACAAACTTCACTCAAATTATGAGGAGGAATTTTGGTGGCCATCCCTACGGCAATTCCGTCTGATCCATTAATCAGCAAATTGGGGACACGAGAAGGAAGCACCAAGGGTTCTTCCGTCGAAGTATCAAAGTTCGGACCAAAATCGACGGTTTCCTTATCGATATCCGCCAACAATTCTTCTGCGAGTTTGGTAAGACGCGCTTCGGTATAACGATAGGCCGCTGCAGAATCACCATCGATGGATCCGAAGTTTCCTTGGCCGTCAATCAGGGGATAGCGCATGTTCCAGGGCTGGGCCATACGCACCAAAGAATCGTAAACTGCAGAATCACCATGGGGATGATATTTTTTCAGAACTTCCCCAACCACCCCGGCGCATTTGGAGTAACGTTTGTTTGAGAGAAGGCCTTCGCGGAACATCGCATAGAGAATACGGCGATGTACCGGTTTTAAACCATCACGAACATCAGGAAGTGCGCGACCAATGATAACGCTCATCGCGTAATCAAGGTAGGCACCTTTCATTTCATCTTCAATATTAATGGGAACAATTTCTGCAGAAGCTGGAGACATAGTTTTTACTTTCACTCCTCCCCTTAAATTAAGGGGAGGTCGGGAGGGGATACAAAACTTTTAATATCTCCCCCTAACCCCCTCTTAATCTAAGAGGGGGGCATACAAGGTATAATAATTTGAATAAGAAAACTATCCAGAGAAGACTCTAAAGTCAATGAAATGATGGCTTTACTTCTTGAAAACGAGACTAAATATGAAAATTACCACTGCCAAGGAAATGCCCACCAATAAAGAGGCGATCCAATCAAAACCCATCGATATAAAAGCCCCGGAAGTTCCCAAAGCAATGAGCAAATACCAAAAATTGGAAAAACTTTTTTCTTCTTTTTGAGACTGGTAGGCCACCACATCCTTACGAAGCAAATCTGCCCAATGATAAGCCTGCTGACTGGGCTCCGAAAGTCCACTGCGACGCCGTAAATAAGAAATCAACTTCTGTGCAGAAACCTGAAAACCATCCTTCATCAAAATTTGCAGGGCGCTCATATAATGTTCCATGGCTCCCTGGGGATTCGATTCTGCCTTGATAATTTCCAAAAGAGCTTTCCCAGGCTGGGCTTCCCCTTGTTCTAGCGCCGGAGATCCTACATTCCCCTTCCATTCCATCCCCATGAATTGCTTGGAAATTTCCTGAAAGCTTTTATCTACGTTTTGAAAGACCACTGTTTGCGTCCAAGGAATCCCTTTTTGCAACACCTCTTGAATCTTGCTCCAAAACACCCCACCCTGCTCCACTCTTATCGTGTTCAACATCTGAGCCACATCCATATTCTGGTTTTTAATCAGGTAATTTGCTTCTCTCAAAAACTCTTTCATCACCTGCATGTCTTTTTGACTTTGTGTCGATGCATTTTGTTTTGAATTCATTCCACCCGCATCATTTTCTCCACCCTTTCCTGCAGGTGCCGCCTGGGGCGCCTGGTAAATATCCTTTGAAATACTTTCCACCAAATTCAGAAAATCGTGATCAATACTCGTGGGTTGAGTATTCATCTGGAGAGATTCTGTACTACTTTTTTGTAATTGAGCTTCCGAATTTTTTTTCGTTTCTTCTGCTTGCTTTACCTGATCTTGTTGAGTTTCCCGGGTACGTTCTTGCTGCTGGTTGGCAGACAAATCCGCATGGGAAGATGGGCGGCTTGAAATGGAATTCATATCAGACATGTTTTTTATTATAACCCCGTGCAAGTATTATTCCAAAAAAATCATTTTCAAAAAATATCCTTATGACGCTCTGAGTCAGACCAGATCTATCTTTCCGAGTGAGAAAAAAAATCATAAAAACACCCAAAACAAATGATTTTATATTGACTTCACCTTGCATCATCGTATGATCCATAAGTATTTGCTGGCAACATGAACCGCAGACATTGATTGTAAAAAGATTTGCCGACTCAAGAAAAAGTTTTGAAAATTTTATAACATCAACCCGCTTCGTTCTGAACCTTCAAGAGGCTCAGGGCAGGCACAAATCCTAATCTTAGGGAGGTCTTATGACGAAAGCAGAACTCATCGCAAATGTTGCGAAGGAAACAAAAATCTCGAAGGCTCAAGCTGAAAAAGCCATCAATGCAGTAACCAACAACATTGCAAAGTGTCTCAAGAAAAAAGATAAAATTACTCTCACTGGCTTTGGAACTTTCCAAGTTTCCAAACGCAAAGCCCGCAAAGGTCGCAATCCCCAAACCGGCGCTGAAATCAACATCAAAGCAGCGAATGTTCCCAAATTCAAAGCCGGCAAACAATTGAAAGATTCTTGCCGATAATTTTTTTTGAATTCAAAAAAACAAAAACCCCTTCAGAATTTCTGAAGGGGTTTTTTATTTTGAATAAAAATTTAGCTACTAAAACAACAACGAGGCCTGACCCATTACTGTAAATGGAAAACCGGGAGTAAAATGAATATCTTCAACGATAGAGCTCGTCGGGCTCACTCGTGACGTCGTATCAAATTGCGACTCGCGATAATTGGCATTGAACAAATTTTGAATCATCAATTTCAAATCATAACCGCCGTGTTTCGGACCAAACCAATTCAAACCTTCTTTGCGGTAACCTGCTTCGAGATTCCAAACCATAAACCCGGTGGCATTCAAGGTATTACTTTCATTGGCAGGACGATTACTGATCGCCTGCACATCAAGTGAACCATAAAATCCACTCGGATGCTTTGCATACAAACCACCGCTCACTGTCCAGAGGGGAGCAAGCGGAACATAATCCTGCCCTGCAGGATCATTTTTAAAACGTGCATAGGTGTAAGTAAAATCCGCGTCTGCCCAAATCCAATCGGCAAATTGATAGCGTGCTTCAAATTCTCCGCCTCCGCGCACCGTAGCGCCATTAACTTCCGTTGTTCCCGTATCACCCGACCACACCAACTCACTTGTTAAACCCAAATACCATCCTGCAAGAGAAAGCTTCAGTTTTTTTCCGAGCGACGCATGAATCCCCAACTCTGCACCCGTGGCACGGGCGTAAGGTGACGCGGGATCCACAGGTTCAAGCACTCCTCGTGCATCATTCGAATGAAAACCTTGACCGAAATTCAGATAGACTTGCAAAGCCTCGATCGGTGTAAAAATCGCAGAACCCTTTGGTTGCGGAACAAAGGCCGCTTTATGACCTTGATCTACTCCGGCCAAAACATCCGACACATTATAATCCAACACATCTCCCCGAAAACCCAAAACCAAACGAAACCATTCCGTC
>CAYPXN010000046.1:0-38550 GCA_964414715.1 uncultured Pseudomonadota bacterium
TAAAGGTGGTTATGGAAATGCTCTGATTCTGGACCATGGTTATGGTGTGTCTACTTTGTATGGTCATACTTCTGCGATTTATGTGAAAGAAGGGGATCATGTGAAGCGTGGTCAGCTATTGGCTGCCGTAGGAAGCACCGGTGCATCCACAGGTCCTCATCTTCATTATGAAGTGCATGTCGACGGTGTACCAACAGATCCTATGAAGTTTGTATTGAAATAGTCTATTTAAAGAAAATTAAAAAAAAGCCTGATACTGAAAAAGTATCGGGCTTTTTTTTTGACTCCTACCTGAAATTGGGTTACCAGTTTAACCCTTCATTTTTAAAGAAAGGATTTCAGTGCTTTCCTCGCTCGCACGAAAAATTTTTGGTAGTAAAAACGAACGAGAACTCAAACGTATTCGTCCCATTGTGGATCGAATCAATTCTCTCGAATCTTCCCTTCAGACTCTTTCAAATGATGAACTCAAGGCCAAAACTTTTCATTTCAAGGAAAGAATAGCCAAAGGCGAAGGTCTGGATTCCATTTTGCCCGAAGCCTTTGCCACCGTTCGAGAAGCTTCGAAACGTGTTCTGGGAATGAGACACTTTGACTCCCAAATGATTGGGGGAATTGTTCTTCACGAAGGAAAAATTGCCGAAATGAAAACCGGGGAAGGAAAAACCCTGGTGGCGACTTTGCCGGTCTATTTGAATGCCCTGGAAGGCAAGGGAGTTCATGTGGTGACCGTGAATGATTATCTGGCCAAACGTGACTCGGAGTGGATGGGAAGGCTCTACAAATTTTTAGGCTTGAGTGTTGGAGTGATCATTCATGGTTTGGATGATGCTCAACGCCAGGAAAACTACGCTGCAGACATCACGTACGGAACGAATAATGAATATGGTTTCGATTATCTCCGCGATAACATGAAATTTGATCTGAAAGACTATGTGCAGCGAGATCTGAACTTTGCAATTGTGGACGAAGTCGACAGTATTTTGATCGATGAAGCGAGAACTCCTCTCATCATTTCAGGTCCTACGGATGATTCTACGGATAAATATTTTAAGATTGATCGCATTATTCCTAATCTGAAAAAAGAAGCTGATTTTACCATTGATGAAAAAAGTCGCACGGTAGTTTTGACAGATGCAGGGGTTCTGCATGTAGAAAAATTACTGGGCGTGCAAAATCTTTTTGATCCGATTCACATGGAAACTTTGCATCATGTGAATCAGGCCTTAAAAGCTCATACCTTGTTCAGGCTAGATGTGGATTATGTCGTGAAAGACGGTGAAGTAATTATTGTTGATGAGTTCACGGGACGTCTTATGCCGGGTCGTCGGTGGAGCGATGGTTTGCATCAGGCTATCGAAGCCAAGGAAAAAGTGAATGTAGAAAATGAAAACCAAACTTTGGCTACTATCACCTTCCAAAATTATTTCCGCATGTATAAAAAATTGGGAGGCATGACAGGAACTGCCGATACGGAAGCCGCCGAGTTTAGTAAAATTTATAATCTGGATGTTATGGTAATTCCGACCAATCGTCCGATGGTCCGTAAAGACGAAGCGGACATGATTTATAAAAATGAACGCGGCAAATTTAAGGCGGTCATTGAAGAAGTGGTGGAATGTCATGAGCGTGGTCAGCCGGTTTTGGTGGGAACTATTTCCATTGAGAAGTCGGAAGTCTTGGCGGGCATGCTTTCCCGACGTGGAGTGAAACACCACGTATTGAATGCGAAACACCACGAAAAAGAAGCGGAAATTGTGGCTCAAGCGGGTCGTTACAAAGCGGTGACTATTTCTACAAATATGGCGGGTCGAGGAACCGATATTCTTTTGGGAGGAAATGCCGAATTTTTAGCGAAGGCGAAGGTGGGTCCTGAAGCCAGCCCTGAGGAATATGAAAAGCATCTTTCTCATTTTAAAACAATCTGTGAAGAAGAAAAAAAGAAGGTGGTGGAAGCGGGCGGTTTGCACATTATTGGTACGGAACGACATGAATCGCGACGCATTGACAATCAATTAAGAGGTCGCGCAGGACGTCAGGGAGATCCGGGTTCTTCAAAATTTTATATTTCGTTGGATGACGACCTGATGCGCATTTTCGGATCAGACCGTATCGCAGGAATGATGGATAAGCTGGGTATGGAAGAGGATGAGCCCATTTTCCATCCTTGGATTAGCAAGGCGATTGAGAATGCCCAGAAGAAAGTAGAAGCTCATAACTTTGATATCCGAAAAAATGTGATTGAGTATGACGATGTCATGAATCAACAACGTAAAACGGTTTATGCCTTACGTCGTGAAATTCTGGCAGGAGTGGATACAAAAGAGAAAATTCTCGATGTGCTTGATCAAATTGCACAGCAAATTTCCTTTGAAGCGGAACCGGACAAAAATGAAACTTGGGATCTTAAAAGTCTCAATGAAAAGATTTATAAACTTTTCGGATATCGTCTCGAAAATTTATCAAACACAGAAGAGCTGACCGCCGATGACATGGGTGAATTGATTTACAATAAGGCCCATGACTTTTATCTCGAAAAAGAAGCCAAGGTAGGCGCAGAAGTTTTACGTCAAATAGAGCGTATCATTCTTCTTCAAACCCTCGATTCATTGTGGAAAGATCATCTGTTAAACATGGATCATTTGCGTGAGGGAATTGGTTTGAGAGGTTATGCTCAAAAAGATCCGATCGTGGAATATAAGCGGGAAGGTTTTGATTTATTTGAGGGGATGATTACACAGATGAACGAGGATGTGATCGAGAAATTGTTCCGCGTTCAAGTAGAACGACGGGAAGCTCAGGAATTGGAAACTCATCATCGTCCTCAACCCATGTATTTGGGACGTGGAAATTTGCCACCTTCTGCAGCTCGTTCTCCTTCAGAAGAGGAATCCGCCGCGCAGCCTGCGAAAGTTCCTCAAACGATCGAGCGACAGTATCCCAAGGTGGGGCGAAATGATCCTTGCCCTTGCGGTAGTGGTGAGAAGTATAAAAAGTGCCATGGGAAATGATGGCAAGAAGATTTCAGACGAATTTTTTAAAATTATCTGAAACATTTTTGGATTGGAGAATGTAAGGCATGGGAGCAGAAAAAATACGAGTAAAAGGTTTTAAATTTGCGGGAATGCACTCCGGTATCAAGGAAAATCCGAACAAAAAAGATTTGGCTCTTGTTTATAGTGAGGTCCCTTGCCAAATTGCTGCAACCTATACCACAAACTTGGCGAAAGCGGCTCCGGTTGTTCTTGATGAAAAGAAAATGAAAAAAGGTCTGTGTCAGGCCATTATTATGAACAGTGGTAATGCAAATGCATGCACGGGTTCTCTGGGGATGAAGAATGCCCAGAAGATGGTAGATGAAACCGCCAAGGCGCTCAAACTTTCTTCAGACTTAGTTTTTGTGGCTTCCACGGGAAAAATTGGCGTGCAAATGCCCATCGAAAAAATTTGCAAGGGAATCCATGCGATTGTCTCGGATTTGGATTCGGATTCTATCGAAGATGCAGCCCGAGGAATTTTGACCACTGATTTTTTTCCTAAAATTGCCTTCGTAAAATCAAAATGTGGAAACATTCCTTATACCCTTGCGGGTTTTGCAAAAGGGGCGGGGATGATTGAACCTGCCATGAAAGGTCCCACGAGCTCTGGAACTTTGCATGCTACCATGTTGGGATTTTTTCTGACGGACCTAAATATTCCTGCAAAAGTACTCCAACAAATTTGGAATCGTGTGGTGGATGAAACATTCAATCGAATTACGGTGGATGGAGACATGTCGACCAACGATACGGCCATTCTTCTTGCCAATGGACAGGCTGGAAACTCTCCTTTGAAAGTCAATTCCAAGGAAGCAAAAGAGTTTGAAGAAAATTTGAAAAAAGTCGCGATCGATTTGGCTTTGAAAATGGTGGAAGACGGGGAGGGTGCCACAAAAGTAGTAGAGCTTTTTGTGAAAGGAGCTCGAAATGCCGCAGAGGCCCGTCGTATTGCGTACAAGGTAGGTCGTTCTCAACTAGTGAAAACATCCTTTTTTGGTGAGGATCCCAACTGGGGACGATTATTGGCGGCAGTGGGTTATTCCGGTGAAAAGGTAAAGCCTGAAAAAGTCGATATTTACTATGGAAATGTAAAACTGGTTTCGAATGGCTTGGGTCTATCAAAAGCTGTAGAGCGCAAGGCTCATCAGGTGATGAAAAATAAATATTTTCGAGTGACCTTGGATTTGAAACAGGGCAAGTCCTCCTTCAATCTTTGGACTTCCGATCTCACCTACGATTATGTGAAGTTGAATGCGGAATATAGAACATAAAACATAAAAGACTTTCGTAGTAACAATTCCTGAATGCGAACGAGTGAGTCGCAAAATCACGATATTCATATAAATTAAAGTATCCATTTGTCCCTTAGACGAATTTGAGGGAGTACATGAAGGAATTCGGTACAAGAGCGGCTTTGAATATTTGTTAAAAATAGTCAAACTTTGTTAAATCTTTTCTTTATTTTACTTTCATTAGAAACTTTCCACTTTCCTTCAGCCGATGTAGAATGAGTAAAATTCTATCTTTATGTTCGATAAACTTAAATTCGGTAATATTAATGAATTGATAGCCAAATATAGCGACCTTGTTCTCGCTGCCTTGGTTATTGTTGTTTTGAGCTTGGTGATTATTCCTTTGCCCACCTGGCTCAATGATATTCTTTTGACCATTGATATTTCCCTCAGCGTTTTGATTATTTTGGTCGCTTTGTATATTTCGGATGCCCTGAAGATAGCTTCTTTTCCTACCATTCTTTTGATTACCACACTTTATCGTTTATCTCTGAATATAGCCTCCACTCGTTTGATTTTGTCCGAAGGGGAAGCAGGGGAAGTTATCCATGCGTTCGGTAGCTTTGTTGTGGGAGGCAATTATGTGGTCGGTGGAATTTTATTCTTAATTATTACCTTGGTGAATTTCATCGTTATCGCGAAAGGTGCCGAGCGTGTTTCCGAAGTTGGTGCGCGTTTTACCTTGGACGCTATGCCCGGTAAACAAATGAGTATCGATGCGGATTTACGTGCAGGCATCATCAATATGGAACAGGCTATGGAACGCCGATCCATTCTGCAACGGGAAGCACAGATGTACGGAGCAATGGACGGTGCGATGAAGTTCGTCAAAGGGGATGCCATTGCAGGGATTATCATTACAGTCATCAATATTATTGGTGGATTGATTATTGGGGTGATGCAAAGGGGGATGGATTTTACAACTGCGATTCAGACTTATACCACTCTTACCATTGGGGACGGAATGGTTTCCCAAATTCCTGCGCTGATGATTTCAGTGGCTGCTGGTATTGTGGTTACTCGTGTTGCGTCTGAAAATAAGGAGTCTAACCTTGGTAAAGAAATCGTGGGACAGGTTACTTCTTATCCCAAAGCGATTGTAATTACGGCAATTTTACTTTTTGTCATGGCCTTGATTCCAGGTCTTCCGCATCTTGCCTTCTTTATTTTGTCCGGTGTTTTGGGAGGACTTGCCTATTTTCTAACACGAACCAAAAAAACAGAAGCGCAAGAATTGGCAGATGTTCCCAAAGAACAGGTAGTCAAGAAAGCCATCGAAAAACATGGCGATGTGCTGCCTTTTATTATGCCTTCTCCGATTTCATTGGAGGTTGGAGAGGCGATTATTCCTTGGGTAGATGATACTCAAGATGGAGGCCGATTCATTAATGAGCTGATTCCACTGTTGCGTCACGGTCTTTATTATGAGTTGGGAGTAAATTTTCCGGGAATTCAGGTACGAGGACAAAATGTGGATATGGAGCCCGAAAGCTACATTATTAATATCAACGAAGTGCCTGTGGCCAAGGGTAGAATTTACCGCGGTTGTATTCTGGTGGGAGAACCTCTGGAACAGCTTTCATTGTTTAATATCAAGGGAGTGGAAACTATTCACCCGATTGATGGATCAATTGTTACCTGGATAGCAGAAGAACATAAAGAAACCGCAGTTCAAGCAGGTTTCAGGATGTGGGATATTGCCGAATTTCTCATTCTCCATCTTTCATATATTTTAAGAAAACATGCGCATGAATTTTTGGGGCTGCAAGAAATTCAAACCTTGTTGACTGAATTAGAAAAGTCTCATCCGGCCTTGGTGAAAGAGTTGGTGCCGAAGGTAATTACTGTGTTGCAGCTTTCGGAAATTTTTCAGCGCTTGGTGCAGGAAGAAATTGCGATCCGTGATTTGAAATCCATTTTTTCAACCTTGGCGCAATGGGCGGAAGTAGAAAGAAACACTCTTGTACTTACGGAACACATTCGTGCGGGCTTGAAGCGCTACATTACTCATCGTTATGCAGGACACTCCAATACCTTGGCAGTTTATTTATTGGATCCGGATATCGAGGATCAGGTGAGAAATGCCATTAGAACCACTGAAAAAGGAAATTATCTTGCCCTTGAGCCAGAAATTACTCAGGAGATTGTCGAAGCGGTTGGAAAAGAAATTGCTTCACATCCTTTTCCTCCTGGTGCTCGCCCCCCGGTGATTTTAACGACAGCGGAGATTCGCCGCTATTTTAGAAAAATTATTGAGTTGGAATTTCCCCAATTGGCAGTTTTATCCTATCAGGAACTTTCCGAAAATCTCCGTATTCAACCCATTGCAAGGGTGGGTTTGCAGAAGCAGATGACCTAGTTAAAATAATTATTTGAATATAATGCTGATAATTCCAATCAAGGCAAACAGGAGTACCAGAATTCCTACGCCGATGAGGATTTTTTCGGTCAGGGAGAAGGATTTGAGTGTGTTTTCTGGACTTGTGATTTTGTTTTCAGCAGGAAGGCTTTCAGAAGGAGGTGTTTCCTCAGTAGGGGGGGCTTCTGTTTTTGGGGATTCGCTGCTTTCTTGTTCTTCAATTTGTTGGGCTTCTTGTTCTGCTTGAGCTTTTTCCTCTTCTTCCTTGAGTTTGGCTGCTTCTGCTTCCTCTTTTTTCTTTTCCGCCAATTCCATCATTTCAGCTTCACGCAATGCGGCTTCCTTTTTCTTGCGTGAAATCTCCTCACTGATGGCGTCGATATTAATGTCCTGAGGATTCCGGTAGATGAGCTTAACCGTTCCCAAAAGAATTCTGTCTCCATCTCGAAGAAGCTTTTCGTTAATTTTTTCATTGTTTACAAAACAACCATTGCGGCTGTTGAGATCCATAAGGACGATGCCACCCCATTTTTTGATGAGTTTTGCATGTCTTCGCGAAATGACGGCCTCATCGATTTGTAGGGTACAGTTTGGGTCACGGCCAATGTCGACTTCTTCCAAGTCATCCCCAAAATAGATTTTTTTTCCTTCGGCACTACTGTTCAGTACTTCCAGGCTGGGCGCAGAATCTTTGTCGAGAGCCTTGAGTACTTTTTTGATCATCTTGATTTCGATGATGTCAGTATCGGTATCTTCTTCAACGGGTTTGTTGAGCCCTTCTTCGAGAAGTTGAAAATTGATTTCGTAATTTTCAATTTTGATATTGTCATTTGATCGGAGAAGGTGTTTTTCGACAGAACGGATACGTTTACCATTAAGGTAGGTTCCATTCCCACTCTTGAGATCGATTAGAAAGTAATCGTCACCATCTTTTACGATTTCAGCATGCTTGCGTGAGATGCTCTTATCTGCGAGCTCAATATCGCAGGCGCCCGTTCTCCCCAAAGTAATGATATCTTGGGGGAGGTTGTAGACTTGTTCATCTTGGGACTTTAGATTTTTAACAACCAGTCTTGGGATCACAGGGTCTTTGCCTCATTATTTGCATTGTACCACTTGAGCAATGTTTTGCTTTTCTTTGTCGAAATCTTTGGGGGCTTCTTTGACGAATCTGCAGAGAAGTTTTTCTGCCTGGGCTTTATTACCCAATTCACCCTCTAATAAACCTAAAGCTAAAAGACTGCGATAGTGGTTTGGGTTCATTTGAAGTGCTTTTTCATACCATTCTTTGGCGCTCGTGTTGTTAGCGAGTTTTTTATAAGTGTAAGCTAAGTTGTAGGCAGCATCTGCATTATGACCGTCTAACTGAATGGCTTTTGTAAAGTTGTTGATGGCATCCTGCATTTTTGACTGACTCAGATTGAGTAAACCAATGTTGTAATAAACTGCAGAATTGCTGGGTTCAGCTTGTAAAGCGAGATTGAGTTCTTGTTCGGCGAGAGGATAGTTTTTTTCACTGATATAATGAGAGCCTAGCATGAGATGTGAGGTAACATTATTCGGTTGGTTTGCCATTGCACGGTTCAGCGCTTCTTGGGCTTTGGCGGTATTTCCTTGTTTTTGATAAAGCTGAGAAAGAGCAAGCCAAGCTTCAGGGCTATTCGGATTCGTTTCCACTGCGACCTTGAAGCGAATCAATGCTTCTTCGAGTTGCCCCGTTTCCATGTAAAGATGACCCAGTTCAAGTGAGGCAAGATAGTAATTTGGACTTGCTTCCGTAGCGCGTTTGAAGGCATCGATAGCATCTTTCATTTTGTCTTTTTGATTAAATTTTAAAACTTGAGTTTCATAGGCAAGTCCAAGGTTATAGTATGCATCAGCATATTTTTTATTTGCGGAAATTGCTTTTTTGAAACAGTCGATTCCTTTGCTGTAATCTCCTTGAGCAATATAAATGGTTCCAAGCCCAGTCCAAGCTCCTGCATACTTTCCGTCAATTTTTAAAGCTTGATTAAAAGCATCCGTCGCAGCTTTGTAATCTTTTTTATACTTGTATGATAACCCAAGATTGTTCCAAGCCTCGATGTATTCCGGAGATATTTCAATGGCAGTTTTGAATTCGAAAATGGCTTTATCGACTTGTTGCTGAGAAAGGTACTGAGCTCCCAGATTGTTATGAAAAACAGCCCGATCTTGAGGTCGTACGATATATTTGGCCTGAAGAGGAGGGTGGGGAAGAAAAAGGAAACAAAATAGAAAAAGTGAAGATAATATAAAGGAGTTAGATTTTTTCATAAAATGTTAAAAAAAGTAAAAAACTATAGGCTTCAACAGTATGAACGTCAAGGGATTATCGTTTATTTTATTTGCAATATCAATGTTTTATGTTACTTATAGGGTTGGATTTTAATTTTTTTTTAAGCGCGGGAAAGGCATGGGCTGTGCATGAAAGGTTCCTCTAAATCACCTCTCGAAGAAGCAACTCTCATCAAATCTTTCGATGATTTTGAAAAACCTAAAGACCTGAGTCGTGGACCGGAGGCTTATCCGCTTTTAGAGATTGTAACAGGCCCAAAGCAGGGAACTTGGTTTACCCTGACCCACCAAAAAGAGATTTCCATTGGAAGAGCAAATGTAAACAGTATTGTGCTGGAAGATAATAGTGTGTCTCGTTCTCATGCGGTCATTCATGAGGTTGATGGAAAGTATTTTGCAAAAGATGTGGGGTCTAGAAATGGAACTTTCGTGAATGAAAAAAAGATTCAGGAAGATTTCCAGTTAAAACAAGGTGATTTGGTTAAAGTGGGGATTTACACCTTAAGATTTTTGAAAGAGGCAGCGGGAGATTTGCCCATACCCGAAGAACACTCCGAACCTCGTATCGATGTAGCAGAGATTGATTCTCAAGCTTCTGAAATCCACTTGGATATGGAGGCCATTGAGAAGGCGGCGGAATCTCATGACTCTCAAATCGAGGAAGAGCCTACCCACCGTGAAGAGGTGCTTTCGAATGATTCTCATTCTCAAGCAATGACTTTGCCTGAATCCATGCCTGCTGTTGCAGGGAAAGGGAGAGGAGCGGGAACTGCTTTAAAAAACTTAGCGTACATATTTGTGACAATTATTTTGATTTCGGGAATTCTTTATACTTTCTATCGATTTTATATCAAAAAACATATGGGAGCTGCGCAAAAAGTTGCTCGTACAGTGACTCCTCCTGCGGTGCCTTCCAATCCACCTGTTCAAAATCCTCCCGTTCAAGTGCTTGATCCTAATGCTACGACTCAAAACCCTGTTCCTCAGGGGCCGATGGTTCCTGTTTTCTTGGAAGTGAGTTCGGAGCCGTTATCTGCAAAAATTTTCTATCAGGGAAAAGAATTAGGTATGACTCCGTTTAAAATAAATATCTCCGCACCGGTGGGTGCTCCTCAGGAGCTTGTGGCAGTTTATCACTTCTCAGATTTTAATCAGGACTTCAGTGAAAAGAAAAGCTTCACAGTAGGGCAACAAGATGAGTTGGTAAAAGTTGACTTTGCAGGTTCTGTGGGAAGTTTGAATATCAAAAGTTTACCCAAAGATGTTCAAGTTTATCTGGAAGGTAGTTTTTCTACGAATCAATTAAAAACTCAAGCTTCTAAGCTTTCGGATATTATTTACAATCGTCCGATCAGCCTTCCTTTTGGAAATTATACTCTGGAAATGAAAAAGCCTGAGCGAATGGAGGGCTCTGATACTGTAGTGGATGTGGTAAAATTTAGAAGAGAGTTTTCGCTCAGTAAAGAAGCTCCGTTATTTGAGTTGGCTTTATCGGATCAGGATGTGAATGTTTTTCCTGCCAAAATTAAAACTTCTCCTGAAGGTGCCAGTGTTTGGGTGGATGGAAAAAAATATGGAGAAACTCCCTACGATGGAAACCTTCCGCTTGGTAAGCATAAGTTGGTGTTGAAAAAAGATGGTTATTACGATCAGGAGCAAGAGCTTTCGATGACCATGAATACTCCGTTTAATACGGAAATTTCTTTAAAAACTTCGGAAGCGGGCAGCTATATCAACAAAGGGCGTGAGTTGATTAATCAAGGTCAATATCAGCAAGCAACCGATCAATTGGCAGAAGCTTTGAAGCATAATCCTTCTCCTCAGGAGATTGCTCAAGTTCAGGTTTTGTTAGGAAATGCCTATGTGAAAACAGGCGCCTTTGATGTAGCGATTGGGTATTTTGAAAAAGCAAAATCAAATGAGTCGTATAAAGGCTTGGCTGATATTGGTATTGCGGATGCAAGTTTTCAGAGTGGAAAAAAAGATGTAGCCATCTCTCGTCTAATTGATGTGATGATTAATGAAAAAGATGAGAAAATTAAATCTGATGCCGAGACTTTGTTCCATAAAGTTTCTCCTTTGAAGTCAGTGATCTTGGTAAGTACTGATCCTCCCGGTGCAAAGGTGACCTTGAATGGACAAGAAATTTCTCAAGTTACCCCTATTGTTTTGTCGGATTTATCTCTTGGATCTTATAGGGTGAATATTGAGAAAGAGGGATATAAGCACTTTGAAAGTCGCTTCCAGCTTGTGGTTTCTAGTTTTAAACCTGTGGTGGTAAAGTTAGATCCTTTACCGCAATAAGTTCCCTTTTCTTGACGTAACTCTTTTGAAAAGTTAAAATTTCTCTATTGATTTTCAATTCTTAAAGAAAGGCAAATCTGTGGCAGCCCATTCAAATAATCCTAAAAACTCAGAATCAAACGCGATAGTAGGGTATCCTCGTATTGAAAGGCTGATTGACACTGAGGAGTTTGATCCTATTAATAAAAGTTTTGCTTCGGCTTATGGAGAGCTTGAAAAAGTGGCGCGGCAAAAGGCAGGCCTTGGAAAGGCAAAACAAGCTAAGAAGGCAATGAGAGCTTATGAGCTTGTAATGGATTTGTTGAAAGAGTTGTTAAAACTTAAATATCAAATGCAAGAAGCGATGAAGCAGCAAGAAAGCCAAAAAAAGTGAGAATCCTAACACAACTTTCAAGTCTTGGATTTACGATAAAAACCCTAGAAGGGGCAAAATCCTTCGTAAAAGGACTTAAGTAGGAGATCTTAACATGGCTGATTATAATTTTGATTCAAGTTTTTCTCCCATAGACCCATCGGCAACACGGGAATACGTGAGTTCTGGGAATAGAGGATATAGTCCCACTGAAAGTCTTTTTTCTTCTCTCTACAACAATCTGATTAGCCCTATGGCCAGTACCGGAGCGGGTATTTTAGGGAGTGGTGCTGGATTTGGAAGAAATGTAGTGGCTGCTGCAATATCGGGTGCCGTGGGGGGGGGGTGGTTCAGGTGCTTATGGTGCAGGGGGAATGGGGGGTGGTTTAGGGTTACGCTCCAACATGTTAGGTCCTCCTCCGGCTCCTCCTAGCGGTTTAGGTGGCATGGGTGGTGGTGCTATGGGTGGAATGGGTGCTATGGGAGGCGGTATGGGCGGCCTAGGGGGAGCCGATGCGATGCAGGGAAATATTGATGCGATGTTTAACAACAACATGGTTTTTTTGATGATGCAGACGAAAGTTCAAAACTTGAGTCAACAAATGCAGTCAATTTCTAACATCTTTAAAGCGGATCATGACGCTCGTTCAAATGCGATCCGTAACTTTAGAAGCTAATTGTAGGAAATTACTCTTAAAATTGAAAAGGGTAGCAATAATATTGCTACCCTTTTTTTTCATGATCAGGTATTTTATTAGGATCCGTATTTCAAAGGGAGGCTTTTGAAATGATAGAAATACCAACAGAAGACCTACGCTTGATGTTGGAAGCAGGTTATTTATACTTAGCAATGCAGCGTTTTAAAGAGGCAAAGGAAGTATTTGAGGGGGTTTGTATTTTAGCTCCTGAAAGCGATGTTCCTTTGGTAGCTTTGGGTAATGTTTCATTTGTTGAGACAAAGTTTGATGAAGCAATTAAAATTTATAAAAAAGCTTTAGATTTGGTTCCATCCAGTGCCTTTGCAAAAGCTTATTTGGGCGAAGCCTTGTTTTTTAATAATAAAAAATCTGAGGCTAAAACAGTTTTAGAAGAAGCATCCAAGATGGATCCTCTCGGGAAATCAGGTGATTTTGCCAGGTCACTATTGGAATTGATCCAGAAAGGTTTTGATCCTCAAATGAAAGAGAGTAAGGCGTCAAAAAAATAGATTTGAAGAAGGCATGAAAATTCAATTTAAAAAATATTTTGTGATTTTGTTTTTACTTTTTGCAGCCTGCTCAAAGATGTCGATCTATCATGATTTGACCGAGAATGAGGCTAATGAGATTTTGGTGGCTTTGCAGGACAAAGGAATAGATGCACAGAAGGTAAAGGAAGTAAAGTCTCAGCAAGTTACTTGGAGCATCGAGGTGCCTTCGAAAGATGCTTCAGCCGCACATAAAATCCTGGTTGAAAATAATTTGCCTCGTAAAAAAGAATTAGGATTTTCAGGAATTTGTAAGGAAAAAGGTCTTATTCCTACGCCCGATGAGGAAAAATGTAGGAAAGTATTAGCTCTCAAAGGGGAAATTATTAACTCTCTTGAAAAAATTCCTGGAGTGATTGAGGCCGATGTTGTTTTGAATATTCCAGAAGTGAGTGAGTTCGCATCGGAAACACAACCCTCTAAACGTCCAACAGCTTCAGCGGTGTTAAAGGTAAAGAAAACTCCTGAAGGACTCGATTTGACAGAGCCCAAAGTGCAACGTTTTATTTCAAATACGGTTGAAAACCTTGATCCTAGAGATGTTTCTGTTGTCGTTACATACATGCAAAGTCCTGAGGATGTTTTAAAGTCTGGAACAAATTTAAAGTGGGTGGCTATAGCTGGATTAAAGATGGATGTATCTTCAAAAGATACCTTTAAGATTTATGCTCTCAGTATTTTGATATTGCTCGTGGGTGTTTCGGTTGCTTTGGTTTTTACTCTTTTTAAGCTTACAAATTTAAGAAAACAGCTTTCTCACGGAGGAGGGAATGTTGCAATGTCATCTACTCATTTGCTTCCAGGTAATGATTTAAAAGATGTAAATCCTCCTCAGATTGCAGCTGGTGGAAATACACTTCCTAAGTAGTGGTATTAACTGAGCTTCTTTTTTAGTGTTTTTAGTACTTTTACGAAACTTTGGCAGTTTGAAAAACCGATAAACTTCCTTGAGAAGAGGTGTTTATGTCTTCAATTGATACAACAGGTTTTTCCCCCGTCATGCCAGATGTCTTAAGGTCTGAATATCGACAAGTTGTGGGTGGTAATTTATTAGATAAGCCTACCTTTGGTGAAAAGTTTAAAATGGCCCTTGCTAAAGTGGGAAGCTTTTTTGGTCGTATGGCAGGAGCGGTCCTTCCGTTTTTTGGTCCTTTGGGGATGGTGGGATCAAGCGCTGCTTATGGAATTCAACGGCTTTCTGAAAATGCCATGCAGAAAATGCAAGCGAAGCGTGAGTATAGCGCAGCTTTGGATGCTCAATCCACCGCATTAAGCGGTGCAGGTTTTTGGACTCCGGGATATAGTCAAGCTTCTGTTCCTGTAATGAATGGTGGTGTCTCAACGGTGGAAGTTGCTCCATTTGCAAGAGGAATGGAAAGCAATATTATGAATACTTTAAATAACAAAGGTGCAGCGGCTCTGGATTCTGTAAACTCAGGTTCGTTGGGTGCTTCTACAGGATTTTAAAAGTAATTATTTGCAGTTGTTAAGGAGAAATAAATATGGCTGGAGGGGCGAGAATTACAACAAGACCAACTGTTAACACAACAACATTATCTTCTGATAAAACTAGTCGAAGTACCGGAAAGAGTTTTCAGGAGGCTTTGGGAAGAACTTTAGCGAGTGATCCTAAAGTTTCTTTTACAGGTTTGAGTAGAGTTTTACAAACAGGTGAAGTACCTCACAGTCAAAGAGTTGAAGCCTTTAAGCTTATTGCTGATAAAATTATTTCAAATCCAGCTCATCCTTATTCTGGTCTTGAAGCAGGTGTGAGAGCTGCTATGATTGACAGTGTTGCAGAAGCGATGGCGTCTTCACATTACAAGATTCCTACTCGTATAGCTTGAAGGGTGACCTGAGACCCTGTAAAAAATTAAAGTTGAGGTATGAATACCTCAACAAACAGAAGGCGTAAATAAGTAAAAGTGATTGAATGCTGAAATATTGTAGTAATTTCAACAGCTTGTTCTTTGAAAAATTTTGAGAGTTTAATGCTGTAAATGGCATGTTTGCTGCATGGTTTCTAACGGAGTTTGAGTAAAGGGATTAAAATCATAGTACCTTTAACCTTGACACGGGAGGAGACATGAGCCAAACCGCCGCACAGATGGTTGAAAAGAAAGCAAAAATGGCAGCGATGAGCACACAAAAAAGTGCATTGATTAAAGATGAAAATGCACAACGTGATGCTCTGATTGAGCAGTATCTTCCTTATGCTACTTCCATTGCTAATAAAGTGATCCAAACATTATCAAATGATGCAGATATTGAAGAAATTATTTGTAATGCTCGCTTAGGTTTGTTGGAAGCTGCCAAAAGATACGATCCTAAATACAATGTCGATTTTAAAACATTTTCTTATTACAGAATTAAGGGCGCTATTTACGATGGCCTTCGTAAGACAGGTTGGATTCCTCGATCTCTCTATGCAAAAATAAAGTTTGAACAAGCTTCTAACGAATATCTTCAAACAATGTCTGATCGCTCACTTCGTACAAAAATGAGCCCCGATGAGGAAATGAGTGAAATCTATGATACTGTAAATTCCTTAGCTTCTATCTATATTATTTCTATCGATGCAGGTGAAGAAACTATCGATATTGAAGATAAAAAAGCGAACGATATTGAAAGAAAAGCTGAGTTTCAAAAAATTAAAGAATACATGAGGCAAGCAATCGAAGAGCTTCCTGAAAAAGAGCGTAAGTTAATTAAAATGTATTATTTTCAGAATAAAACATTAGAAGAAGCTGGGGATAAACTAAAACTCTCAAAATCATGGACATCAAGATTGCATGCTCGAGCTCTCGAAATGTTGTTTAAAAAGATTAGTAATATGCAAATGAAAGTAGCTCACCAGGCGGTGAGACAATAAGTTGAAAGAAAGGATCGATTTATGGATCCCATTTTAAGTCAGTTAAGCAAAAACGCAGTAGAAAAAACGGTTTCATCTTCTTCAGGTTCAAGCTCTCCAACAAGTGGAAATTCCCCTTTTCAACAAGTATTGGATGCCCAAACAAGTTCAGATGATATGACTTCAAAATTGATGGGTTTGGTAGATAATACTTTTGGTACCAATGCAAATAATTTCAATGCTGTAGATGCGAGTTCCGTACATGTTGAAGTCTCTAAAGTAAGTGAAGTCCAAAAAACACCAGGTAGCAACCAAGTGGTAGATATGTTGCAGGAAATTAACAAAGATCAGTTACAGTTTGAAAATTTGAAAGAATTAATTAGCTCGGGACGAAGTTTTAGACCTCAAGAACTTACTGCCATGCAAATTGGAGTTCAGCATTTGTCTTTAGAATTAGAATTGTTTTCAAAAGGTTTGGAACAAGTGAACAGAACCATCCAAACTCCTATTAACATGCAAATTGGATAAATTTGTTAATTGTATTGTAAGTAAAAAACCCCTCATTCAAGAGGGGTTTTTTATTTCTGGTTTTTATGATTTTGGGTTATTATTAGTTACTATGGTGAATAGTTTCGCTAATTTGGAAGATGCTCAGAAAGCTTTGGTATATGTTGCGACTCTGGGAGAGGAAGAGAACGCATTTGAATTGTTTCGTTTTTTACCATCTCATTTTGAAAAAAATTTAGTTGAATCCACTCGAACGCTTTTGTCTTTACCCAAAGAAGAACGTAAGAGAAAAATTATCAAAGATTTAAAACAATTCATGCATTCTCAAAAGGTTCATCTCCTAAATGAAATTCATCCAGGGTGGTTTTTGGAAATGTTAAAGGATGAAAGTCCAAAGACAGTTGGTTTGATACTTCGGTATTTGCCGGGAGATAAGGTAACTTTTATTCTCGAGAATATAGGTGAAGATTTAAAAAACAAACTACCTAAATTAAATGAATCCAAAAATGTTCCTGATGACTTGTTGAGTATGATAAGAGATCGCTTTGAAAGTCATTTTGCTACTTTTAAGCTACCTAAAAAGAATTCTGAAATTAGTATTCAAGATCTCTATTTTATCAAAACAGATGTCCTCCTCGCTTTTTTTAGAGATTTGGGAGTGGAACAGTTGGCGAGAGCATTCAAAGGTTTGGATAAAGTTGCTTTGAAAGCAATGTTGAATCGACTGACTATCAAGGATGCGAAGCAACTTCAGGCATCTATAAAAAGTTTAGAAAAAGTATCCAAGAAAGAATTGAGCGAGGCTCAAATTCTTATTATAGATTTACCTATTGATCGTATTGATCCAGAAGCTTTGTTCTTGGAAGTAGGGATGGCATTTTTTGCTCGTGCGATTTCTCCTGAACAAAGCAATTTCGTAAGAGCTTTGCAGTTTAAGCTACCTCCTAAATATGGTTATTTGTTGAAGAGGTATGTTGAGGAAAGTATCCAAAATTTTAAACCCCGACTCATGGAAGGTGCAAAAAAGCGAATTCTGGCGCGTTTTCATGAGTTTCCCAGCCATTCCTAAAATTCACTTAATTATCTTAACTTATTGTCATTAATGGTTTTTTTCAGTATAATTTCTTGTTGGCAATAACCGGCCTGCAATAGAGGAGTTTATTCTACAAATGGGAAAAATTGTTAAAAGTAGTGAATATAAGCAAAAAGTCGATTTGAAAACGAAGGTAGATTTTGAAGAACGAGGGAGGTTTTTTGAAGTTTCGGAACCTTCAGGGGTAATTTCTAAAGATGTTTTGGATGCTCAAGGAAAAGCACGTGGAATTTTAGAAGAAGCAAGAGAGGAAGCAAAGAAAATCAAGGCTGATGCACGTGAAATTTTGAACCAGGTAAATGAAGAAATGGAAAGGTCACGTCAAGAAGGTGATCAGCGCGGTTATCAGGAAGGATTGGCAAGAGCATTAGATTATCTAAACCAAATGTATTCTCTTCGGGAAAGAATGTTCGCAGATATTGAGCCTCAGGTTGTGAAATTATCTTTTTCAATCGCCGAAAAAATTTTGGGTCAACAAATTAAAGAAAACGATATGGCGATTTTAGCAATTGTGAAGCAAGCCTTGGATGAAGCCATTGGCAGCAAGATTTTAGTCCGATTAAATCCCGTAGATTATGAAAAAATAAAAACTCAGGAAAAAGAACTGTTGGCGAAAGTAGAGCATGGAAGGACTCTTTCTTTTAAAGAAGACGATTCTGTGAAGGTGGGAGGTTGCGTTGTGGAATCTGAGATAGGCGCTATCGATGCACAACTTGATACCCAGCTGAATGCGATAAAGAAAGCTTTGGGCCTATAGTTTTATGTCATTAAAACAGACACAACATTTTGAAGTTGAAGAGCTTAATGAGGATGTAATTCCTAAGGTGGATTTGTCGCCTTATCTTCGGATTGTAAATTCTTTATCTACTTATCGAATCAAAGGGCGTGTGACCGAGTTGACAGGATTGGTGGTGAAAGCGGTGATTCCTGGAGTGAGGGTTGGAGAGCTTTGTTACATTGAGTCTTCTTATAAAAAAATACCCATTAAAGCGGAGGTGGTAGGCTTTAAAGATAAGGATGTTTTATTGATGCCTTTGGGTGAGTTGGAAGGGATCGGTCCTGGTAATGATGTGATTCCTACGGGTAGTTGTCTGATGGTGAGGGTGGGGGATAATTTGTTGGGGAGAGTGTTAGATGGTTTGGGAGATCCTATTGATGTTGATATGAGAGGGCCTTTAAATCTTACTGAAGAATATCCAGTCATGGCTCCTCCTCCTGATCCTTTGCAAAGACAAAGAATTTTACAACCAATTTCTGTAGGAATTAAATCAGTTGATGCGCTTCTGACTTGTGGTGAAGGACAAAGAATTGGATTGTTTGCTGCAGCAGGTGTGGGGAAAAGTACGACGATCGGTATGATTGCCCGAAATACGGAAGCAGAAGTGAATGTGATTTGCCTTGTAGGTGAACGTGGTCGTGAAGTGAGAGATTTTTTGGAACATGATTTGGGAGAAGAAGGTCTTTCGCGTTCTGTGGTGGTGGTGGCGACTTCCGATCAACCTTCCTTGGTGAGAGCTAAGGCCGCCTATGTGGCAACCGCGATTGCAGAGTATTTCAGAGATCAGGGGCGAAAAGTTTTATTGATGATGGATTCTGTGACGCGTTTTGCAAGAGCTTTGCGTGAAATCGGTTTGGCTGTTGGAGAACCTCCAGCTAGACAAGGTTTTACTCCCTCTGTTTTTTCAACCTTGCCCAAACTTTTGGAACGCGCAGGAAATTCAGATAAAGGTTCTATTACCGCATTCTATACCGTTTTGGTGGAAGGGGATGACATGACTGAGCCAGTGGCCGATGAAGTCCGTTCTATTCTCGATGGTCATATTGTGTTGTCTCGTGAACTGGCCAACCGGGGGCATTATCCTGCCATTAACGTTTCTGAAAGTGTGAGTCGTGTAATGTCTAATATTGTCGATCCGGAACATTTGGAAGCATCCCGTAAATTGAAAGAGGTAGTGGCAAATTACGAAAAGGAAAGGGATCTGATTTTGATTGGTGCTTATGAACAAGGTTCGGATCCGAAAGTCGATTATGCCATTGAAAAAATAGAGGAAGTGAACAGTTTCCTCCAGCAGAATGTGCAAGATAAAGTTGAGTTCTATGAATCCGTTGAACAGTTGAAATCTATTTTTGTATAGAAGTTGCAGGAGTTTTGATTGGCTAAAAAAAAGGAAAAATACCGATTAGAACCCCTGTTGGTGGTGAAAGAAAGATATAAAAAACAGACGGAAATTGAACTTGGTCAGGCAATAAAAAAACTCAAAGAAGAAAAGGAGCATTTGAAAACATTAGAAAAAGAAAAAGAGGATATTATTCAGAAAAAGAAAAATGCGCGTTTGGAAATGAGTCGGCAGGTATCTGTTTGGGAAACAAGGATTTTTGATTCAGGAATACATCTGAATTACTTGGAAAAATTACAGGATGATTTAACTCAAAAAGAAAAAGAAATCGAACGTCAGCATGAAAAAATAAAAGAAGCTTAAGAAGCTTTGGTTAAAGCAAGAAGGAATTATATTGAGGCATGTAAAGATTTGAAGTCTATGCAGAAACATAAAGAACTTTGGTTGAAAAAACTTCATAAAATTTTGAGTATGAAAGAGCAAAAGGAACTGAATGAGTTGGGGAATGTGATTCATCAAATCAAGCGAGGAGCATAATTGAGGTTGTATGAGAATTGATGATCAAAAACCAAACGCTGCTGAGCAAGCAAATCGAGATGACCGAAACCGTCAAAATCTTCGTCAGAAAGAGAGTGTTTCGGGAAATCAGGCAGCTCAACAGGCGGGTTATAAGCAGACCCGAGATTTTCAAAGTTTGTTTGATCAAGCTTTAGAAAAATCTAGAATTGCTACCCAGAAAACTCAAGCAGAAGAGGCTAAGTTTGACTCTAAGATAAAAGATATTCTTTCCTCGGATGATAAAGGGCGCAACCGTGACAAGTCCGATGCTAAAAAAGACAAGGATGAAGATAAAAAATTAAAAAGTTCCGAAGAAAAAAATTCTGGGAAAGCTCAAAAAGAGGGTGGAATTAAAGATAAAATTTTGGGGAAATCAAATAGTGGTGGACAAGGCAGTGGTGGCGGTTCTTTTTCTGATTCGAAAGGAGATTCTTCCGGACAATTTGGGGGAAGGCAAAAGGGACAAGGCGCTCAACTAAGAAGCGACTTACTTGCACCTACAGCGTTTCAAAATCAGCAAATCCAATCCGTACAGTCGGCATCTTTACTCCAAAATGTACAAAACCTTCAGAAAATTCCTCCCCAAGTTTTGGATAATATTGTCCAATATATCCGGGTGGGTTTAAATAAAAATCTTGATAAGGAAATTCATCTCGATTTGTCGGATAAAATTTTTAAAGGGCTTTCTCTTAGGGTTGCTTTAAGTAGCGGGAAGCTACAAGTTACTTTCGTAACACATCATTCAGATATGCGACGAGTGTATGAGGCAAGCACAAATGATATTCGGCAAGCCTTGCAAGGTAAAGGACATGTGGTCGATTTTGTAAAAATACAATCTTGATTCAGATGTTGAAAGTTCAAATTAATTGTTAGCCAGGTTGGATTGATTTCGTTAAGATACAAAATATATGGAATTTGAAGACCATACAGAAAAATCGGTAAAACCCTTTGTTTTTAAGGGACTGAAAAAACTAACTAGACGTGATCTGGAAGTCGAAAACGCCTTGTTAAGCTATTTGCCTTTTTCGTCAGAAGTTGGGCTGAAGAAAAGCCTCGAAGAATTTTTGGAGAAGCAGTTTAATCAATCTGTAAACATTGAATTGGAAAAATTTGAAGAGTCTATGCTTTCACAGTTTGCCTCGTCGGTGCCTCCAGTCGCTTGGGTGGCAGCTCTAGGAATGCAACCTGTGAGTCAAAAAGCGTATGTGTGGTTTGATGCTGTGCTTGCCCATTCTTTGGTAGATCGAGTTTTGGGTGGAGGGGGTGAGGCTCCTACTGAATTGAAAAGTCCAACTTCTATTGAAGAAGGAGTTTTTCAATATCTTGTGTTAAAAGCATTGTCCTTTGTTGCACAAATATCAGGTTCTGATCAGCCGATTCTTTTTCGATTAGAACAGATACTGAAGTCTCAGAAAGATCTTTCAAGTGTAACGGGGGAAGATGCGCCCGTTGTTCGTTTGAATTTCAGAATTCAAGTGGGTTCTACTTTGGGTTTTGTAGTGGTGGTTCTTCCACATCCTCTCATTGAGGCAGGATTTTTGAAAAGAGATTTTAGAAATGTATCTCAAATGAGTCCTGAATATCAATATGCTCAAGCTCGATTTGAAAAAATGGCCTATGTGAGAACGCAATTGTGGGCGGAAGTTGCATCTGTGAGTTTGAGTTTGTCAGAAAAGAACCAGCTTGAAAAAGACGATGTGATTCTATTTGATCAATCTTCTTGTCATCTTTCGGGAGGACAATTGCAGGGGAATGTTATTTTGAGAATTGGTGAAGGGCGTGAAGGTGGATTTTTAGCACAGGTAATTTCTACAGACTCACCTTCCTTGGTTAAGATATTAGATTATTATGGAGGAGAATAATGGCGAAGCAACCCGATGAATTTGATATTTCTGGTTTTGATGCAGGTGCGGATCCATTTGCGGATGATTTGTCGCAAAACTATGATCCTGCTCCGGGAGATATGCCTCCTCCCAAACAGCCTTCTCAATATTCTGCGCCATCCAGTCCAGATATGGGATCTATAAAGACCCAGAGTGTGGATAAAAAAGTGGTGAATCTTACTTCAGATATTCCTGTGCAGATTGTTGCGGTATTAGGAAAGAAGAATGTGACGGTGAAGGAAATTGTATCGATGAAGATGGGACAGGTGATTGAATTAAATCGTTTACCTAATGAGGCGATTGATTTGGTTGCTAATGGAAAATTGGTAGCAAAAGGGGAATTGGTTGAGATTGAAGGACGTTTAGGGGTTCGGGTTCTAAAAATTTTTGATTAGTGAGGGTGGGGTCATCTTTGTTAGCTCTACTTTTAACTGAAAATATTGCAGAAACTCTTCCTCAAAGTATTCCTGCTTTGGAAGGGTCGGTCGATTTTACCTGGATGTTTATCAAGGTGATTTTGATTTTAGCTTTTGTTTGTGTGATAGCTTTTGCTGTGATTAAATATGTCATCCCAAAAGCATCTTATTTAAAGCAGGGATCTAGTTCTCAAATTGAATTGCTTGAGCGTTTTGCATTAGAGCCAAGAAAGAGTTTGTATATTTTAAAGGTCGGGTCTCGATTTTTACTTTTAGGTTCCAGTGAAAATTCTTTGAATGCCTTAATGGAACTCAGTGAGAAGGATCTGTTGAGTGAAGATTCTCAAAAAAAATAAAACTAAATTTCTGCGTATCTGGGCTCTTGTCTTTGTAGCCATGTTGCCGATGCTCTGTTGGGGAACAGAGTTGTGGGCTCAGGGCAAGAACGATCAACAACTATCCAAGCCTCTGGTTATATTATTTGCTTTGTCTGTTCTTGCTTTGGTTCCCATTTTGTTGATCATGATGACATCTTTCATCAAGATAACAGTGGTTTTGGCTTTGGTGAGAAATGCCTTGGGAACACAGCAAATTCCTCCAAACCAGGTGATTACGGGTTTATCTATTATTTTGACGATTTACATTATGGCTCCCATTGGTTTGGAAGTTTATAAAAATAGTCAGAGTTTGATTGATCAAACTTCCACAGAAGGTTTCTTTTCTCAAGCATCCATCAATATTGTGATGGAAGGAGCTAAAAAGGGTGAAGAGCCGATTCGAGCTTTTCTGACTAAGTTTGCGAATGAAAAAGATAGAAGCCTGTTTTACAATCTTGCAAAGAAAATGAGGAAACCGGAAGATCGTGATCAGGTGAAAGATAATGATTTTTTGATACTTATTCCTGCTTTTGTAGTGAGTGAGTTGTCGCGAGCTTTTCAGATTGGTTTTATTATTTTTCTTCCTTTTCTCGTCATTGATATGGTGGTGGCAAACGTTTTGCTGTCTTTGGGTATGTTTCAACTATCTCCGGTCACGGTTTCTCTTCCGTTTAAATTGTTATTATTCGTACTGGTAGATGGCTGGTATTTGATCGCAAAGGGTTTGGTGTTTGGGTATATTTAAAAAAATCGCAAAGGGTCTCGTTTTAGGGTATACTTAATAATTATGGAAAACTACCTTATCGCTATAACAAAGCAGGGACTTTATCTTGTTTTGATATTGTCAGCACCCGCAGTAGGGGTTGCCATGGTCGTAGGTTTGGTGATTTCCCTGATTCAAGCAACCACCCAAGTTCAGGAACAGACCCTCACCTTTGTGCCCAAGTTAATTGTGGTGATGATGGTTTTGGCCCTGACAGGTCCTTGGTGCATGGTGCAGTTGATTGGTTTTACACAAAATATCCTCGATCAGTTTCCAAAATATATTAAATAAAATACAGGATTCAATGTGCCTGCAGTCCCTCAAAGTTTAGCTCCTTACATTGATTTAGATCTTACCTTTCCGTTTATTGCGGGAGGCTTGATTGCTACTCGTTTTTTGGTTGCAGTGAATTTGACTCCTTATTTAGGGGGGAAACCTGTTCCCGGAACAATCCGATTGGCCATGGTTTTTGCTTTCACCCTGTTTGTTTATCCTCTTGTTGCTCCAGCAATTGATCGTGCGACAGTTCCGAGAGAGCCGGTGTTGTTAGTGGTTCTTTTTTTAAAAGAGGCGATGTTTGGGCTTTTGATGGGTTTGGTGAATCAGATGATTTTTTATGGCATCCAATCCGCCGGAAATATGATCGACAACCAACGCTATGTGGCTAACGCAAGAATATTTAATCCGGCATTGGGTTCTCAGGCTTCAGTGTTTGGTTTGTTTATGTATCAATTAGTCATCGCAATATTTTTAGTCATTGGAGGGCATCGTTTTTTTCTGGGGGCATTGGTAGAAAGTTTTCAGAAGGTTCCTCTGATGACCTATCCCACGATAGGTCAGGGAATAACACCCATGATGGATTTGATGATTAAGCTTTCGGCAGACACTCTTATCATCTGTTTACAACTTTCAGCACCTGTTCTCATTTCTATCTTTGTTGCAGATTTGGTGCTGGGAGTTACGAATCGTATTGCTCCTATGATCAACGTATTTGAAATGAGCTTCAATATTAAGGGATTTGTAGGGGTTTTATTAGTTTATTTAGCCATTCCTTTGATGATTTTTCAGACGAAAATTTGGTTTGAAGGTATGATTAAAACATTTCATCAGATTACCAGTTTTTTTCATTAAAAAGTCGAGTCTAAGAATTTCCCAAGGCCTCTTGCGGAAAGCCAATTTCTGTATTAAAATTAACAAGTTAAAATAGAGTATATTTTTAGGGAAAAAGACCGAAATTTAGGCTTTCGACAAGCAACTTAAGCCTTTAAAAAGACCGATAAATTTAAAGAGTATCAAGAAAGGTCTTCATTATGACTACAAAAATTCAGAATCATCATCACAATAGTCCGGCCAATGAAAGTCAAAATAATCAGAACAATAATTCGATAAGAAGTAATAGTAGTCAGCCTACTCAACAGAATGTCAATCCAGATCAAATTGGAGCTCCTCCTCAAAATCCTGATTCTGCTTACATGACGGAGGGAGAATCTCCTTATTGGGGTTATGGTTATGATCCATTTGGAGGAGAGTCTGGAGGGATGCATGGAATGAGTCAGACAGGTTATATGAGTGGACCTTCTGAAGACGAATTCATGAGTGGGGGGTATGAAGATACGTGGGGAACGAATCAGGGTGGAAATTTTTCAGGTGCCAACAGCTCTGGTCTTAGAGGAAATATGGCAGGTGGTATGATGGGCTCTGATCCCATGAGTACTCGAATGAATTTTGGAGGACCGGGTTCTGGAATGTATGGTGGAGATTATGGTTACGGTGGAATGAACCAAAACCAATTTATGTGGGATACTTTGGTGGGTGGTCAAATGAGAGAAGATGTTTATGCTCAACGCCGTCAAGTCCGCCAAGCAGAACATCAAATGAAGATGAAAATGAACATGATCATGTTCATGATCATGATGGGAGACGTTGTGGGTGCCGTGCGTGCAATGACTTTTGAGTCGGAACGTCAGAATCGGGTATTCAATCGTCTTTTAGTGACACAATTGAATAAAGTTCGTGAATCTAAGTCTAAGGTGTTAATGGCAATGGCCCGTAAGCCACCTCCTACTGCACATAATAATACCAATAATCCTCAAGGTGCAGCGAACGATCAAAATAAACAAGCCAAGTATACTCAGTGGGTTTCAGTGACCACTCAATTGATGAGTGAATTGCAAAATACAGAACGTCAGTTAACCGATTTGCTCTCAGAAGGCCGCCGAAATATCAACGAAATGTGGGAAGCATATTCGGGAATGAAAGAAGCGGAAGCGAGAACAACACGTACCGTTATTCAAAGTTTCCGTGCGTAATTGTTTTTTGTGTGAAAAAGAAAAGGCGGCTCAATGGGAGGCCGCCTTTTTTATGAAGTGCTTGTTTTGCTCTTTGATAGTAAAATTTCCGAATGTACAGGCAATAGCCGATGAAAAAGGTTGCGGCCTTTCCAGAGGGATGATAGCATAACATCTCTATATTATTGAGGAAAATGGAGGAAGTAATGCCTACCCGAGAGCCTTTTGATCCGGATAAAGGACTAAGCCCTGAGCAGCTTGAAAAAGAGCGTGCAAAAGAGGAAGAAGAAAAGGCTAAAAATCCCGAACTCTGGAAAAAAAATACAGAATGGCTCAACCAGTTTGTTACCACGATGGAGAATATTAAGCCGGAAGAAGCTGAAAAAGTGGGAAAACTGGTTGAACGTTTTATTGAAGGTGAAATTACATGGGCCGAGCTTCAAGGTTTTCCTCCCCAAGTTCTTTTCCAGATGGCAGAGTTTGGTTACATGCAGTTTCAGAGAGGAAAACTCAAAGAATCCGAAATCATTTTTAAAGGTTTGTCAGTATTGGATCATAAACGGGTTTATTATCATTCCATACTGGGAGCGATCTATCAACGAATGGATAAATTGGCGGATGCACTTGCAGAGTATACGGTTGCTTTGGAAATGGATCCCAAAAATATTGCCTGCTATGTAAATCGAGGAGAAATTTACTACCGATGCGGTTATATCGATGAGCCTTTGCAGGATTTTGAGAAAGCGATTGCATTGGATCCTCAAGCCACGGATCCTTGGGCCAATCGCGCCCGATTTCTGAAGAGTAAAGTGATTCAAGAATCCCAGATGATGTAGGGAGTTTTTTTATGGCCCGTCCAATTGATACCAATATGCCAAATATAAATCCCCAAGTGCGGGGAGCAGGTGAGACTGCAGGTCAGCTCAAGGTTGACCAAAAGCTCATTGATAAGGTTCTTTCAAAACAAGGTTTGGGTTCTCCAGAACAGCTAGCAAAGCTATTGGGTCCAGAGGTTCTGAATTATTTCCGGGCAATGAGTGAGTCTCTCAGTAATTTGTGCTCGCGAATGCAGGAATCTGATATCAAGTCTCTTCAGGCTCAAAGAACTGAACCTAAGTTGGAAGAATTCATGCTGAGAGATACTTCAAAAGAAACAGTTTATCAAAAACGTTTGCCGGAAAATTTTTTGTCTCCAGAAAAACTGAACTTGGCAGTAAAGACCGGTTTGCTTAAGCCGGAACAAGCTGAAGCGTTAAAGCATTTATTTGGCCTTTCTGCCGATGCACAACAAATGCATAAGGAAGAATATTTTATGCATGCCGAAGCTCCTCAGTCTGAACAGGGAAGAGGACAAGGACAACAGCAACAACAAAATTCTGGTCAACAAGGCCAATCGTCGGAAGATGATTGGGCAGATTTTTCAAGTCAGGAAATGTCGGGATCAGCACCTGCTGGTAATGTTTCTGCTCAAGGTTTGGGAGGAGCTTCTCTACGTTCTAACATGAGAATGAATTTGGGTGGTCCTGCAGGATCACAGGGAGGTTTCGCACCGCCCCCTCCACCTCCTCCGCCCGGATCGGGAGGATTCCAAAATCCTCCGATGGGTTCTCAAGCTCAAATACCGGATTGGACTCAGGGAGAAGAATCTTATCTGAATGCAAATTTTAGTCCCGGAGATCCTTATTATGGATCTTTTGAAAGTTTGTTTGGATCCGAAAATTGGTATCGAAGTATGGCGGGGACAGCCATGTCGAATATTCAACAAATTCGAGGAGCGAAA
Source organism: uncultured Pseudomonadota bacterium (assembly GCA_964414715.1). Taxonomy (GTDB): domain Bacteria; phylum UBA10199; class UBA10199; order JADFYH01; family JADFYH01; genus CAYPXN01. The sequence continues at coordinate 27,541 of CAYPXN010000046.1, forward strand.
CAGGCCATTCTTGCTGAACTGGCCGGTCTGGATCCTTCCAAGCCTGCGGATGCAAAAAAACTATATATTCTTCAACAAAAATTGGGAGACATGCAGCAGAGTGAAAGACAATGGTTGGATAATATTTCGATGGCACAAAAAGCGAATAATGAAAGAAAAGAATATATCAAATCAATCTTGGATGTTTTCTTCCAAACCAACAGTGCGATTATTCGAAATATGAAACAGTAGTAATTAGTGGATTTTTCAGATTTGAACTGGCAGAATTAAGACTTGAGTGACGAATTTAACAGAATTAGAGAAACGACCGCTGAGGAAAAGGCTCAAAGCAAGTTATATGATCCAACTCCTCAAAGGAAGAAGTACGTCATTGAGCTTCTCTATAAATTTTTTTCCCAACAAATCACCTATTCAGAACTGACAGGAATTCCTCAAAAGGAATTGTTTCAGCTTGCAGAAGCAGGGCATTTAAAGCTGACTTATGGGCGTGTTCAGGAAGCAAGGGAGCTTTTTGAGTGCTTGGTAAAATTGGATCCCCACAATTTTTACTATCATGCTGCCTTGGGAAGCGTGTATCAGAAGCTGAAAAAATATGTTGAAGCGGTTTTTGAATACACAGAAGCGCTACGTTACAACCCTGAGGATGTTGCGAGTATGGTGAATCGTGGGGAGATTTATTTGATTCATAAAAATTTCAGAAAAGCGGCAGAAGATTTTAGGGCAGCCATTTTGAAAGATCCCAGCGGAAGAAATAATTATTCCAACCGTGCCCGTTCTCTTGTCATCGCAATTAAGCGAAATCTGCAATTGCAGAAACCCAGTGCTGAGAAGCAAAATGTCTTGGCGCCCAAGAAAAATTAAGAGACATCGTCCTCTTCATCGTCTCCGGAAATTTCATATTTTTTGAGAAGATTACGTAAGTGTTTGCGGTCGATCTGGGCTTCACGGGAGGCTTTGGATACATTGAAGTTATTTCGTTTGAGAAGTTCCTCAAGATAATCTTTTTCAAAACTTTCAACAATCCGTTGCTTGGCTTCTTTGAAAGGGATAGACGAATCCACCACGACTCTTTCTGTAGGCTCGACGTTTTGTTCGATTTCCTGAAATACATAGTTGAGATCAGAAGCACGAATGCTGTGGCCATCTACCATAGATACAGAACGCTCAATTACATTTGAAAGTTCGCGAACATTTCCGGGCCATTGATAGCGTTGAAGCATTTTAAGCGCATCATCTTCCACTCGGGTCACTTTTAAAGATCCGTCTGGCATGCGATTGAATTTTCCATCCGAAAGAAATTTTTCAAGAATCATCGGTATGTCTTCAGGGCGTTCGCGCAGGGCAGGGAGATTGATTTTAACTACAGACAAACGATAGTACAAATCTTGTCGGAAACGTCCGGCTTCCGCTTCATCTTTGAGGGAGCGGTTTGTGGCACAAACAACTCTCACATCCAGGCGAATGGGGTCATTGGATCCTACGCGGCGAATTTCTCGTTGTTCAAGGGCTCTCAAAAGTTTGGGCTGCAAATCAAGTGTGAGTTCCCCAATTTCATCCAGGAAAATAGTACCTCCGTTTGCCGCTTCAAAAGCACCTTTTCGGTCTTTGAGAGCACCTGTAAAAGAACCTTTTTCGTGTCCGAATAATTCTGATTCAATCAAATTGGGGGCTACCGCCGAACAATCAAATACCACAAAGGGTTTGTCTTTTCTGAGAGAGTGTTGGTGAATGGCGCGGGCGACGAGTTCTTTACCCGTTCCCGTTTCACCTTCGATGATTACCGTAGCCAGAGAAGGAGCAATTTTTTCACAAATTCCGAAAATTTGTCTCATCTTGCGAGATTTCCCCACCATTTCACCAAAAGCCGTTTTGCTGGAAGGTTCAATCTGGACTTTCTCATCGAAGGCCTGAAATTCGATTTGTGTATTTCCCAAGGAGATTACATCACCTGGAGAAAGGTAAGCTTCCTTTACTTTAAGGTTATTGATGAAGGTTCCGTTGGTGGATGCAAGATCTTTCAGAAGGAAACTGTCTGCAGATTGCTCAATACTTAAATGATAACGGGAAATAGTCCCATCAGTGAGAACGAAATCATTGTCTTCTTTTTTACCGATACGGATTGTTTTTCTTCCCAGATCTATTTTTTTATCTTTATCGGGGCCCAAGATTACCTTTAACAGACATTTACGAAAGGAAATAACATCTTTCAATTCGTCGACAGGGAGGAGCTGTGTAGAATCCTTGGGGTCTTTGTAATTTACTTCATTGTTGTCTTGCATGGGTTTGCTTCTATTTTTGTTTAAGGTTTACATTAAATGCTTTTGAATCGTCATCCATACTGAAAGAGCTGCTCCAAGATTGATAACCATCCAATTCCAGTTTTACAGAATGTTCTTTGCCGCGTCGTACTCCCTTGATGATTAAAGGGGTTTTTCTTCCAGTGGATTGACCATCAATGATAACACTTGCGCCAGGAGGGTTGGATTCGACTCTGAGAGATCCAAATTCAGCTCCCAAATCAATCGTCCCTAAAGATTTTGTTTCGCCGGCTTTGAGGGAGACGACTTTTGTAACTCGTCCTGCTCCTGTTTTGGAGATGACTACCTCGGCAGATCCTGCATTTACCTGGAATTTTCCGGGAGTAGAACCTTTTCTTTCACCATTGATGAATACATCTGCACCCGGTGGGTTGGAGGCAATCGAAACAAAAGCCGGTCCGCTTCCTGCGTTCCCTTTTTCCTCAGCGGCTTTTTTCTTGGCTTCTTCTTCTGCCTTCTTTTTTGCTTCTTCGGCAGCATTGGTTTTGTTTGTTTGCTCTAATTTTTTAGCCTCTTCTTCTTTTTTCTATTGTTCTTCAAGTAATTTTTTCTGTTCTTCTGTATTTTGCTGGGTTGTATTTTTTTTCTGGTCTTCTAGCTGCTTTTTCTGTTCTTCGAGTTTTTTCTTTTCCTCATCGGCTTTTTGTTTTTCCAGTTGTTTCTTCTTATCTTCTTCTTCCTTTTTCTTGATTTCTTCTTCGCTCAGCATCTTTTCTGAGAAGGTAATGGGTTTTTCCGAAGTGATGGTGACCGTAGAAGAAACATCACGATATTTATCTTTTGCCAGTCGTATGGTGAAACTTTTGCCGACTTCCAGTTTGGTAACTTTATTAGGTGTTACGAGTCCGCTATCCTGATTGTTGACGTAGATTTTTGCTCCCGGAGGAGAGCTTGAAACTTCAACACTGCCATAGCGGATTTCTTCCAATTTCTTTTCATATTTGATGGGCTCAATTGAATAAACAGTGACGCGATCTTCAGCAGGTTGGTAATCCTGTTTTTCAAGCCGGATAGTGTAGGTTTTGTTGAGCTCAAGATCTGAAACTTGGGTAGGAGAAGGAGCCGAGATTTCCTTTCCATCGATGAAAATTTTAGCCCCTTCAGGATGGGTAGTGACGGAGATGGTTCCCAGGGGAATCGCCTCAAGATTTGCATCGACGTTCAAAGTTTGTGGAGAAATGAGGGTGACCAGACGACTCCACTCTCGGAAATGATCTTTTTTGAGCGTAACTTTTTGGCTGATGTTTAATTCAACACTTTGGACAGTGGCAGGAGTACTCAGGCCGGTGTCCTTTTCATTTAAGAAAATTTTTGCGCCAATGGGTACAGAGTTGATGGTAATGCTTCCAATTTTTTCCCCTTGGGTGGGACGAAGATATTTTTTGTATCCGAAGTATCCTCCGGCTCCCAGAACAGCAATCAAGATGAGCGCATAAAGCCAGTTCCAGGATTTGGGAGACTTCATTTGTCCGGTAACTACTTCTCCGGGTCCCACGCCGGGCATGGATATTTTTGCTTTGCTGTTGGTAAACTCGACGGGAGCTGCCTGGGTTCCCGTGTGTTCCGAAGTGGCCTCACCCGTTAAAAAGCTATCCATGAAAGTTTTGGTGGGTTGACCGGCCTGATCGATTTTAGTTTTTTCGTTGTCGCTGCGATGAACGATGTTTTGTTGTTGCTCATTATCCAAAAGAAAAGAGCGTGTTTGTGCATCGATTTCAGAATCACTTTTTCGTTTGTTCTTTTTGCTTTGAATTTCATTTTCGAACAAACGCTTCATGAAGTTCGCCAACTTGCGAGGAGAAAAATCAAGATAAGTGGAGTAGAGATATTTTGTAAGCTCGAGCTGCATGTCTCCCGCATTTTCGAAGCGATCCTTGGTGTTATAGGCCAAGGCTTTTGCCAAAATGGTTTTCATTTTGGGAGCAATGGTATCGGGAAGATTGTTTTCTGTAATTCTTGTAGAGCGGATTTTTTTCAGAACTTCGAACTGGGTTTCTCCCGTGAAAAGTTTTTGGCCGGTGAGGAGTTCATAGAGCATGAGTCCCACAGAAAAAATATCCGTTTTATAATCGACCGGTTTTCCCAAAGCTTGTTCGGGGCTCATATAAGTGATCTTGCCTTTGAGAATTCCCGCCATGGTGTGCGACATGTTCATGGCAGCTTTGGCAATCCCGAAATCCACGACTTTGGCTTCACCTTCAAAACTGATCAAAATGTTTTGGGGAGAAATATCACGATGAACGATGTTGAGAGGATTTCCATCCATGTCCTTTTTGGAATGGGCATAGTCGAGGCCTTTGCAGACTTCGCTGATGATATAGACAGCAATGTCTTCGGGAAAGGGCTCATCTACTTCTTTGCAGCGATTCATGAGTTCGCGAAGATTGATTCCATCCACAAACTCCATGGAGATAAAATAGTCGTCACCGACCTTTCCCAAATCAAAAACCTGAGCAATGTTGGTATGAGACAGAAGCACGGAAAGTTTTGCTTCGTCGATCAGCATGGTGATGAATTCTTTGTCCGAAGAACAGTGGGGAAGAATTCTTTTGATTGCGAGCAGTTTCTCAAAGCCGTCCACACCGAAGGTTTTGGCTTTATAAATTTCTGCCATTCCGCCTGTGGCGAGCTTTTCAATTAAAAAATATTTTCCAAAAGGTTTGGGTTGAAAATCATTCATAAATTTTTAAATCAGAATAAAAAGCCTTATTATGAGTAGCATCAGGATTAGGACTAAACATGCTGCGGTTATCAAAAGTACGAGTTCGGTTTTATTTCTATAAAATTTGTTCGTGGAGGCTTTGTTTGTTTCTACCTTTATTCCAGAATAATTTTTTTCTTCTTCAGCCTCTGAAGGAGAATGTTTGAGAGAAATATGTTTTATGTCCCGGGTAAACAAATGGGATCCGCCCGTTTTTTCTCTCGATATCAATTTGCTATAATCTACTTTTTCTTCAAAACTGGATTTTGCGTTCTGCTGTTTTTCTTCGTCTGATTGGTTTCTTTTATCTTTCTTAGAAGAGCCCGTTTCCTGGATTTTCCAGGATTCCTGGGGACGAAGTTTGTCGAGTCGATCTACCATGACAGCGTAGAAGCCTTATTTTTTTCTCTTTTTCGCCGGAGCTTTTTTCTTGTTCGCTTTTTGAACGTTTTTTGTTTTTTTAGTATTCGTTTTGCTTTTATTTTCGCTCTTTGAATTCTTGGATACCTGTTTGATTTCCTTTGGTTTTTCTTCTTCTTTATCTATAAATGCTAAAGAAAAAGAAGGAGTGTTTTGAAAAAGGGGAGTGGGAATAAGGTCTACCTTTCCCTCGCAAAAACTGCATTTTTTGAGGGGTTCATCGGTGATTTTTTGGAAGACTTGGAATTCCTTCCCGCATTTTTTACAACGATATCGTGAAATTGGCATAGTTTTCGCCTTAGTTAAGGTATCTTATAATTTTATTCATATATATAGATGAATGCAATCGAAATTTGAGGCGTGGAGTCACCAGAGGAGAAGAGTCATCAATAGGCTGAATTGTGGAAAGATTACTTGCTTAAGAGGGACTGTGCCCCTTCATAAAGTAGATTCACCAGCACATTTTCAATCAGGATCAGAATAATCAAGACAATCATGGGTGTGAAGTCGAGGCCTGTTCTAAAAAGTGCCTGGGGGAGTAGTCTGCGAACTTGTCTGAAAACAGGTTCGGTGGATTGACGGAGAAAACGGACGATCGGATTGTAGGGATCCGCGCCTACCCAAGAGATGATTACCACGCCCGCGATGATAAAAGTATAGATGTTGACGATGAGTTGAATGACTTTCGCCAGAGAAATAACAAGATATCCGAGAGTGTGCATGGTGCTTTAATCCTTTAATTCTTTTTTGATTTCTCGAGCCCGCCGGGTGGCGGCTGCGACTGTTTCGATAAGAGTTTGGTCAAATTTTCTTTTTCTAAGAACATTCAAGCCTTCTAGGGTGGTTCCTTTTTTGGAAGTGACGAGAGGAATTAACACTTCAGGGCTTTGTCCCGTTTTTTGTAAGGTGAGTGCTGCGCCAAGGAGGGTTTTGAGTGCCAAGATGTAAGCGGTTTTGTGAGCTAGTCCTTGTTTGACTCCGCCTTGAGTGAGGGCTTTGACAAATTGATAAACGTAAGCTGGGCCAGAACCCGAAAGTCCTGTGACCGCATCCAGCTGATCTTCATTGTCCACCCATAACACTTCTCCAGAACCTGTAAAAACGGATTCTACCACTTTCTTTTCCTGAGAACTGAGCCTGTTTTTACTAAACAGTGCAGTGATTCCTTCTCCAATGAGAGCAGGGTTGTTGGGCATGCTTCTTAAAAGCTTGCAGGAAGTAGGCAGTTGTTTGGATAAGGTGGCCAGGTCAACGCCTGCTGCAATGGAAATGACGATTTGTTTTGTGAAATGACTTTTCAGGTTTTGGAGTGCTGCTTTTAAATCTTGGGGTTTGGTAGCAAGAATTACAATGTTTGATTTTTCAAGCAGTTCTTCTGCTTTTGAGCAGGTGTTAATTTTAAGTTGTGATTTGAGATTTTTTAATTTTTTGGAATCGACATCAAAGGCAAAGATTGAAGAAGCTTTTGTCTTGTTTTTTAAAAGTCCTTGCATGAGCGCTTTCGCCATATTTCCCGAACCCAAAAAACCGATTTTTATAGCCATAGCGCCCTTCCAATTCTTAACCAGGTAGCGCCTTCTTCGGCGGCTACGCAATAATCGTTCGACATCCCCATCGAAAGTTCCCTGAGTTTTTCTTTATAAACATTTTTTTGGTTAAACTCAAAAAGAATTTCGCGAAGACGACGATAGTAAGGTCTTGAATTTTCGGGGTCTTCACTGGGGGGTGGAAAAAGCATAAATCCCTTCAGTTGAAGATGGGAGAGTGTGTTCATTTTTTGAACAAAGTCCGTCAGTTCTTCTTCTGAAACTCCCGTTTTATTTTCTTCATGAGCCAAATCTACTTCTATGAGTACCTGCGATATCAGACTATTTTTTTTAGAGATGTCATTCATCTTGAGGGCGAGATCCCAGCGGTCGAGAGAATGATAAAGTTCGATTTGTCCCACGAGGTATTTTAATTTATTGCTCTGAAGCCTTCCTATAAAGTGCCAGTGAATATTGTTTTTTTTTAGTAAGTCTTTCTTTTCGCGCCATTCCTGAACGTAATTTTCACCGAAGCAAGAAGTTCCTTGTTGTTGGAGTTCGAGGATTTGTTCCGGACTTCTCTCCTTGCTTACCACTAAAATTTGAGCATCGCCGCTTTGTCTTCCTGCTTTCAGAAGTGATTTTTCGATTTTGGATTTGATTTTGAGGTAGTTTTCCGTACTTGAAGACATGCTTCTGATTTAGGGAGCTTTGGAAAGAAAGTCAAATGTCTATCAGCGTTTACTTGATTTAATTTTTACCTTATGTTTCCATAGCTTCACTTAAAAGTATGGGGTTTGTCAGGGGAGAGACTGTTTGAATAAAATAAAAATTTTTTCCATTTTTCTACTTTTGTTTTGTGTCGGTTGTTTTTTGAAAGGGGCAAGTAATCCTGGAAAAGTTCGTGGCTATTCGCCCGGTTTTGTAAAAACCGACAAAGGTTCTTACGCGGTGGGTCCCTTGCCCACTTCCTGGAGAAGGGGACGAGTGGGAAATTACAAGGTACTTGTGTTTTATAATGATGCTTATCAAAGCAGCATCGAAACAGATGCTTTTTGTGATCAGTCTTTTGATGACGCTTCCTTGCGAGTTTTGACAAATCATCTGCATGCCAGTCTTTCAAAACCCAAAACCAGAAGTGAAACACCCATGACTCTTGATGGGAGAGGTGCTTTGCGGAGTGTGGCAGAAGGAACTGTCGATGGAATTCCGATGGTGGTAGATTCTGTGGTGATTAAAAAAGATAATTGTCTTTTTGATTTTGTCCTCATTTCAAAACCGTCTTTTTACACTTCTGCAACCCAGGATTTTGAAAGCTTCTTCGAAGGATTTCGCTATACGGGAGATATCTGATGACGCTTTTTTTAGGAAATATTGGAGAGACTTTCATTTTTGTCATGAGTTATATGGGTGGGGTTTGTCATCTTATCCATCAAACGGTTTCTTCTTTTTTTGGGACAAGTTCAATTGGCGTGAGACCATTAATCAGTTTGAAATGGTGGGAATTAAATCAGCCTCCCTCACGAATCTTATCGCTGTTTTTACGGGGATGGTTTTGGCAGTACAGTTTATTGTGGGACTGCAGCGTTTTGGTTTGCAGAATTATACAGGGCAGATTGTTGGTATTGCGATTACCCGTGAATTGGGTCCTGTTCTTACGGCCGTTATGATTGCGGCAAGGGTGGGAGCGGGTATTACCGCCGAGTTGGGTTCCATGAACGTGACCGAGCAGGTATTGGCAATTGAAGCCATGGGGGCAAATCCGATTCAAAAGTTGGTAGTGCCCCGTGTTCTTGCCACGATGATTTCCACACCTATCTTGACCATTGTCGCGGACTTTGTGGGAATTTTTGGGGGGATGATTATTACTGTTGTAGAAACGGGAGTGAGTCCTCGTTTTTATCTCGACCAGATTACCAGTACCGTCCGCATGATGGATTTTAGCAGTGGAATTGCAAAAACTTTTTTCTTTGGTTTTTTGATCGGTGTTATTGCTTGTTACCAGGGTTTGAATACGCGTGGAGGAACCGAAGGGGTAGGGAGGGCAACAACCCTTTCCGTGGTTTATGGTTCGATTTGTGTGTTTGTGTCCGATTTCTTTTTGACGAAACTTTTTTTATTTTTCTGAAGGTTTTCATGCAGCCTTTTATTCGATTTGTGGATGTTTGGAAAAAATTCGGGGAAAACGAAGTATATCGAGGCTTGAATCTCGATATATTTAAGGGTGAAACGATTACGATTATCGGGGGGTCGGGAACCGGAAAAAGCGTTATGCTCAAGCTTTTGTTGGGCTTGATGAGAGTAGACCAGGGACAGATTTTTTTTGATGGCAAAGATGTTTGCCAGATGAATAACGAACAGTTGCTCGCGGTGCGTAAAAGGGTGGGTATGTTGTTTCAAGGCGCTGCCCTTTTCGATTCTTTGACCGTGAAAGAGAATATTGCCTATCCCTTGCGGGAACACTTTGATTATAGCGAGGATAAGATTTCTCAGGTCGTTCGGGAAAAACTCGCGGTAGTGGGTTTGCCCGGTATTGAAGAGATGATGCCGTCCGATTTGTCGGGGGGGATGAAAAAGAGAATTGGCTTGGCGAGAGCCATCGCGACGGATGCAGAAGTGGTGCTCTATGACGAACCTACAACGGGGCTAGATCCGACCAATACAAATCGTATTGATGATTTGATTGTGTCCTTGCAGAAAAGATTTAAAGTGACTTCGATTGTGGTGACGCATGATATGGCCAGTGCTTTTCGTGTGAGTGACCGTTTGGCTCTTATTTATGACAAGAAAATTGAATATGTAGGAAGTAAGGACGAAGTAAAAAATTCATCGAACAAGATCGTAAGACAGTTTATAGAAGGTCAAATAGGACAATAATTATGGATAAAAAAACAGGTTCACAAGTAAGAGTGGGAATTTTTGTAAGCCTGGGAATTATTTTGACCATGGTTGTCATATTCATGTTGGAAGGTAAGCAAAGTCTTTTTGAAAGAAATATTGTTTTAAGCGCTCGCTTTAAAGACATTAGCGGACTCAGGCAGGGAGCTTCAGTTTTTTTGGCTGGGGTGAATGTGGGGACCGTTTCTGATATCCGTTTTCCAAAATCACTTGATGTCAAAGAAGTGGAAGTGGATATGAAAATCATGGCTCGCTACCAGGATCGTATTCGCGAAGATAGTCAGGCGGCCATTGTCACCCAGGGTCTGTTGGGAGATAAGGTGATTTTGTTAAAAATAGGGACTCCTGATTCCCCTGAAATAAAAAACGGGGACACTCTTAAAACCGGAAAGGCTTTTTCCATCGACTCACTGGCAGATGATGGAGGAGAGTTGATTGAAAACCTCAAAGATGTGAGCAAGTCTCTCAATTCGGTGCTGAAAGATGTGAAAGAAAAGAAGAGTCTTTTGCATGCCCTGATTTATGACTACAAAGGGGAAGATATTATTGGAGAGGTTGCTGCAATGAGTCGAAGTACTCATGCGGTTATTAATGAAGTACAACATGGCAAAGGCTTTTTGCATGCTCTCATCTATGACAAGTCTGATCCTCAGTTGGCCAAAAACATCGCCGTAACGGTGGGTAACATGAAGAAGACCAGTGATAATTTGAATCAAGTGACTCAGCGCATCGAAAAAGGTGAAGGAACCATTGGGGGCTTGGTAAACGATCCTACCGTTTATTACGACTTAAAAACGCTTCTGGGAAATGCCAATCGCAGCAAGTTAATCAAGGCCGTTATCCGCTATACTCTTCTACAAAATGAAAAACAGACCTTGCAGTAGTTTATACTCGAGAGTATAATTTTATTATAAGCCCTAGAATGCAGAGTTTTAGGGCTTTGCAGGCAGTGATATCTTTCTATTTCTGACTTGAGTACGTTCTGTCTCAAGTTTTTTTTACTCACAACAATAGGGGTTTTTCAACTTTTAATTTCGGAGGGAGAGATTATGAGCAATTCTTGTTCGCTCGTGGTGTTTTTATAAAATTTTCAGTATGTGAATAGATACCCGGATCTTTCGTTGGATGGTTTGTTTGCTGATTATAC